>NZ_DLNT01000045.1:95255-279927 GCF_002477055.1 Clostridium sp. UBA7503 | reverse complement strand
AGGTTGTTGCCAGGTCAATATTCCGCGATAGCTCAACGGTGGAGCACTCGGCTGTTAACCGATAGGTTGGAGGTTCGAATCCTCTTCGCGGAGCCATTTTTAGTCTTACAAAGTAGGGCTTTTTTTATTTTTTGATAATCTATTTAAGAAGTAAGAAATATAGCTAATATTGAATCAATAGCTATATTTGTTACTTTTAATTTAATATTAGCTATCCTTAAATTCCGTGTATATCATTAATTTATCATTATTTGTTTTTATTATAACATTGCCATTTATATCAGTCCTAAGTATTTTAGAATTTAGATTTTCCAATGCTTTCAAAGTGTTTTTATGAGGATGACCAAAATCATTTCCCATGCCACAACTTATTACAGCTATTCTAGGATTTACTTTAGATAAAAATCCTTTGGAAGATGAGGTCTTACTTCCATGGTGTGCTACTTTTAATACAGTAGATTCTAAAGATTTTTCACTAGATAATAAAATATTTTCAACTTCTTCTTCCATATCTCCAGTAAACAAAAATGAGGTATTTTTATTTATATATTTTATTACTATAGAATGATTGTTTAAATTATCATCGGATATATCACCAGTCCATAGAAAATCTATATAATTATCCTCTGAGAGTTGAATTTTAAGATTGTCATTAATAGATTTAATTGTAAGTTCTTTACTTTTAAGTGCGTTTACTAAGTTTGAAAAATTCTTATCTGTGGTTAAAACTTTAGGCATAATAAACTCTTCTATATAAAATTTATTAACTATATCATCCATAGAACCAATATGATCTTCGTGAGGATGAGATGCAATAAGGTAATCTAATTTCTTAATTTTATATTTTTTAAGATAAGAAATTAAAGTGTCTTTAGCGCTATTTGGTCCACTATCTATTAAAATGTTATAATTATTGTTCTCAATGAGAATAGAATCTCCTTGACCAACATTTATAAAATGTATCCTAGTTTCTGAATCTTTCAATTTAGAGTTAATATTATCTTTGCTAGTATAACCTAGTAAGAAAAAGGAGACAAAAAATATTATAGATAATATACACAGAGTTTTATTTCTTTTAAAAAAACTTTTCATGATACCTCCTTAAATAATATACGTCATATATAAAGTATTGACAAAATTTCAGCATATACTTCACCAGAATACATATTATTGATATAATTAAATGTAAACATCAAAAAAGGACGTGAATTAGTTGAGGAAATTAAGATTTGGAATAAAATTTTCTTTTAAAATGCTTGAAATTGCCATTAAAAGAATTACATATTCAATATGTAAAAATAAATTAACAGAAGAAAAAAGGGAAGAATACTTATATAATTTAGAGAAGGACTGGGCTACTGCTACAATTAAATATTCTGAATTAAAAGTTCATGTTGTAGGTAGTGAAAACTTATTAAATCAAACATGTGTTTATGTTTCAAATCACCAAAGTATGCTAGATATACCTGTAATAATGATGAATATAAAAGATACTGCAGGAGCTGTGGCTAAAATTGAAATGAAGAAAGTACCAGTTATATCATATTGGATGAAGGAATTAGGATGTGTATTTTTAGATAGAGAAAACGGACGGGAAGGTTTAAAGGCAATCCTTGAAGCTATAGAAATAATAAAAAGTGGCAGATCTATGCTTATATTTCCAGAAGGTACAAGAAATAGAGACAGGGGTGTAGGTGATTTTAAAAAGGGAAGTCTAAAACTTGCAGTTAAGGCTAATGTACCAGTGATACCAATTACGGTAAATGGAACCTATAAGGGGTTAGAGGGAGAGCCTGAAGATTTAAGAGCTCAAATTATTTTCCATAAACCAATTTATATGGAGGACTTGAGTAAAGAGGAAAAAGCCAATTTATCTGAGATATGTAGAGAGATAATAGCAAAACCGCAAGATGAGAATATATAAATAGAAAGCTTCAAAGAAAATTTCTTTGAAGCTTTCTATTAAGCTAAATTTAGTCTATGGTTAATACTATGGATTTAAGTCTAGTCATAGCTTCAATACTATATTTTATACCTTGAGTACCCATACCTGAAGCTTTAACACCAGAGAATGGGAAGTGATCTGGTCCTCTTTCAGATTTATTATTTATTTGAACAGCCCCCACCTCTAATTTATTAGCTACATAGAAGGCATCATTAATATTTCTTGTAAACACACTAGATTGAAGTCCATATTGAGACTTATTAGCAATTTCAATTGCTTCATCTTTATCCTTCACTCTAATTATAGGTAGTACAGGACCAAAAGGTTCTTCCCAGGCAATACGCATATCACTAGTTACCATATCAAAAAGAGTTGGGTGTAATAAGTTACCCTCTCGCTTATTACCATATAGCAATTTTGCACCTTTATTTAAAGCATCTTGAATAAGCTCTTCAACAAAATCAGCAGATTTTTTATCAATTAAAGGAGTGATTTTAGCTCCAGATTCAGGAGTACCTATGGTAAGTTTTTTTACTTGCTTCAAGATTTTAGAGGATAATTCATCGGCAACATCTTCTGTAACTAATACACGTTTAATAGCTGTACATCTTTGACCAGAATAACTATATGCACCTGAAACAATTTCTCTAGCTGTATCATCTAAATCAGCATCTTTTAGTACAATGGCTGCATCCTTTCCACCTAGCTCCATAATCATAGGTACCATACCAGCAATTTTAGCTATATGTTTACCTACTTCTGTAGAACCTGTAAAGTTGATAAAGTTTATATTGTCATTAGTAACCAGATAGTCACCTATTTCAGAAGATTTACCAGTAACAGAATTTATTACTCCATCAGGAACACCTGCTTCTTGAAATATCCTAATAAGATGAAGAGCACTTACAGCACCTTGTGTAGGAGGTTTAAGAATAACACTATTACCACCAACTAAGGCAGGGGCAATCTTAGAAGCTGATAGATTAATTGGATAGTTAAAAGGTGATATAGCAAGAACTAAGCCTATAGGTACTCTTTGAACTAGACTCATCTTATTTTTTTTAAATCCTGGGAAAGTATCAGCAGCTATTGTTTCTCCTTCTAAGTTTTTCCCAGCATCTGCAGTAAATCTTATAAAATCTGCAGTACGCTTTACTTCAGAAATAGAGGAATTAATATCTTTGCCTATTTCCATCATAAGAACTTTAGATAATTCATCACAATTTTCTTCAAGCAAAGTTGCTGCTTTATGTAAGATTTCAGAACGCTTACTTACAGGCACATCACTCCAGGAATTTTGACTTTCTTTAGCAAACCTTATTATTTTATCCACATCGTCTTGACTCATTTGAGGTATAGTACCTATTAATGAGTTATCACTAGGAGAAAAAATATCTATAGTATTTTCAGTGGTCATCCATTGACCATTTACTAAATTACAGTAATGATTTTCTTTCTTTACACATTTAAACAAAGAAAAACCTCCTCTTTAATATTTTTATTTATTAATTTTATTATTATCAAAGAGGTAAGTTTAAATACTAGAAATAGAATATTAAGTTCTAGTTACTATGTAATATTTTCAAAATCTTTTTTTCAGAAATATCTAAATTTGAAAGCAATCCAGAAACACAGGTTACATATTCTGGTGTTGAGTTACTGCTCCATTGAATTTTATCATTAATAATATTTTCCACTATTCCACATACATCAAAACCAAGACCTTCTAATGAATATCTTAATTTCCTTGGGAATATACAAGGCATATTATTACTACGAGAACAGTTGTTGCAAATTAGGCATCTTCCAGAAAATAGTGCAATACTGTCATTATAATAAGATTCTAAGGATAGTATTTTATCATCATTAAATTCTCTAAAACTATAATAAAGATTATTAAAAGTATTAGTAAATTCATCAGTGCTATTACTTATATCACTATATTTACTTAGAGAGTAGGTAACAATATTATTTAGATCTTCCTTTGGAATTTGGTCTATATAGGTTTTACCACTAATTATATAACAATATTTGTACTTAGAAACATATTCTAAATCATTAAAGGAGAGTGGAGGACAAGACCATACTTTATTAAATTTATTACAGCTTTCGCAGTATTTATTTACTATCGCAGGAGTATAATACTTTAATAATTCATATATACTGCATTTTCTAACATTATAAGAAATATATTTTATCATTTTATAACACCTCAGCTAAATTTTTCATAGGATGTTTAAGCATGGAGCATTTTTATATAAGTTAAAAAATTTATTTAAATTATATTATGCTATTACAAACCTATCTAAACTATTATAAATTAAAAATAAAACAAATCATATAAAATTATAAAATAAAAAAGCCGCAATTGCGGCTTTGGAAATTATTCCACATCAGTATATTTACTCTTTGCAAAGAATGATATAGCATAAAGACCTGCTAATCCTACTATAGCATAAACAATTCTACTAAATGTGCTTATAGCACCGAAGGCACTAGAACCTGCAAATAAAATTGCAACTAAGTCAAATTGGAATAATCCTATTAGGCCCCAGTTTACCGCACCAACAATAACTAAAATTAGTGCAATTGAGTCTAATACTTTCATAAAAACATCTCCTTTTAAATAGATTACAGTTGATAGTATTACCATTAGTTTTAAATTTTAAACAAAAAATCATAAAAAATCCTATTATTAATATTTTGTGAACATATTAAAAATCTGTTATAGTAAGTACATTTTTATAGATATATATATTATAATACTATTTAGTTACAATATATTTGAAAGAAGGAATTTTATGAAAAATGTATTAATATTTTTAGGAAGTATTTTATTATTTTCAATTATAGTATTAGGTATATATGCTTTACTAAAGAAATTTGTATTTGACAAAATAAAAATAAACAAGTGGTTAGTACTTATAATGGCTTTTATTGTGTTTGTAGTGCCACCACTAGTATTTACAACATTACCAGTGTTAGTAACAAATTATGTAATACCAGGTATATTTGTTATATTATTTCTATGGTTTTGGGATTTGTGTGGCTTCATGTCTAAGACTCAAAATAAAATTGCAAAGGCTGCTTATAATAAACCTAAGAGTAATAAAAATGATATAGTAATAAGACCAAAGGCAAAACCTAATAGAGTTAAAAATAATTCTAATAGTAAGTAAAAATATAATTGAACTAGATAAAGAAAAGGATGCATGTATAATTGAATACTTACATCCTTTTCTTTATTTTTTATAAATATGTTATAAAACTTTTACTCCATTAACATAGGTTTCTAAAATTTTGGTTTCTTTAATTTTATTTTTAGATACAGCAGTTATATCTTGAGATAAAACTACAAAATCAGCTAGATAATTTACTTTAATTTTACCCTTTACATCCTCATCAAAAGACATGTAACTAGGCCCTGTAGTATATGCTTTTAAAGCATCTAAAGCAGTAACACCTTCATCAATATTAAAGCCACCTTCAGGTTTATTATTTAAATCTGTTCTGTTCACAGCTCCATGGATTCCCTCGATTATATTAAAACTTTCAATAGGAGCATCAGAGCTAAAGGCTACAGGAATACCTTTCTGTACCATAGAATTAAAGGCATAACTACTTTTAGTTCTATTTTTGCCTACAGCTTTTTCAACTATAGGATAATCACTCATAATAAAGGCTGGTTGTACATTAGCTACTACATTGAGCTCCTTGAATCTATTTAATAAATCCTCATTAGTAAATTGACAGTGAACTATAACAGGTCTAAGATTATCCTCAGTATCTTTAGAGATTTTTTCATAGGAATTTAATATCATATCACAAGCTCTATCTCCAATACCATGAATAATAATTTGAAACCCTTGTTCAAAACCTTTAGTAACGAAACTATCTAAATCCTCTTGAGAATAAATACTAATACCATTATCAGGAGTATCCTCATAGTTGTCTATCATAGCTGCAGTACGAGCACCTAAAGAGCCATCTTGAAAAAGCTTAAGACCTCCAACCTTAAGAAAATCACTACCTACCTTTGACTTCAAACCAAAACTATTAGCTTCCTCTAATAATTCATCAGTATTAAGGCAGAGTTGAAGAGTTATTCTTACAGAGAGGTTGCCTTCTTCTTCTAACTCTCTATAACTTTGAATTAAATTAGGTAAACTTCTACAGTGAGTTAAGTCTTCGGTTTGAACAGAGGTTATGCCACATTTAATTAAGTCATCAAAGGTACTACGTAGAGACGTTTTTATCTCTTCCACAGAAGTGGGAGGAACCTTACTAAGTGCAAGATTTAAAGCATTTTCACGAAGAATTCCAGTAGGAACTCCATTTTCTCTATCTATAGCACCACCAGTAGGATTTTCTTTCATTTTATCTATACCTAAGAGCTCAATAGCTTTTGAGTTAATTACCCCTATGTGACCGCATATTCTAGAAAATATAATTGGATGGTCATAGGAGATTTTATCCAGATCATATCTATTAGGAAGTCGCTGTTCTTTAAAGTAGTTATCATTCCAGCCTCTAGAAATTATGTATGTATCCTTTAGAATATTGTTTTTATTAATATATGACTTCACAACACTAATCATTTCATCTATGGAGGATATGTTATTTAGACTTACTGCAGTCTTTTGAAATNNAGTAGATGCATATGAGCATCATTAAAACCTGGAACTACAGTATTGCCTTTTAAATCTGTAATTTTACAATCTTCTTTGGAAAATAATGACAGCAAGTCTTTGTTACATCCTACTGCTAGAAACTTTCCATTTCTCACAGCAAAGGCTTCATAAACTTTATTGTTATCCAAGGATATAACATTTCCATTAACGTATATATCTATAGACATATAATCACCACCTATTATAATATAGTTACATAATATATATAGTTATTCTTTAGAATAATATAAAATCCTCTTTAAAACTTGTAAAGGTTTTAGTTGTTGAGAAATTTTTAATAAATTGTAGGGTTATTTATACATATAACTTGTAAAATTATTATTATATGATAAAATTTAAATATAAATTATTTTAAAGGAGAGCATTATTATGTGTAGATGTTGTTGTTGCTGTAGTAACATATATATAATTTAACAAGATACTACTGAGCTATAATAATGCAATTAATAATTGATATGAATTTTAATCGTTATTTAAGCTACAGTTGGTTCTGTAGCTTTTTATATTTTATATTAATATGATTTAGAATAAGAACGGTTTAATGTTATGTAAAGTATAAATATAGTTAAGCATATATTATATAGATAATTTATAAGTTACAGAACAGTAATTATCATTAAAATATTAGTTATAAGAAATATGTAAAGGAGACATGAGATGAGTTTTTATTTATACAACACCATGACTAGAAATAAAGAAGAATTTATTCCTGCCAATAAAAATAAAGTTGGAATGTATACTTGTGGCCCTACTGTCTACAATTATGCCCATATAGGAAACTTAAGAACTTATATATTTGAGGATGCATTAAAAAAATCCTTGGAATATGTAGGTTATAAAGTTAAGCATGTTATGAATGTAACAGATGTAGGTCATCTTCAATCAGACGGAGATGAAGGTGAAGATAAAATGGCTTTAGGTGCAAGTCGTGAGCATAAAACAGTATGGGAAATCGCAAAATTTTATGAAGATGCTTTTTTTGAAGATTGTAAAAAGTTAAATGTAAAAAGACCAACAGTGGTATGTAGAGCAACAGAACACATAGAGGATATGATTAAATTTGTTCAAAAGCTTGAAGACCGTGGTTACACATATGAATCAAATGGAAATGTATATTTTGAAATAGATAAATTTGAAGATTATACAAAGTTAGCAAATCTCAGTATAGATGAGTTAGAAGCTGGTAGTAGAATAGAAATAGATCCAAATAAGAAGAATCCTTTAGATTTTGTACTATGGTTTACAAATTCTAAATTTTCCAATCAAATAATGCAATGGGATTCTCCTTGGGGTAGAGGATTTCCAGGATGGCACTTAGAGTGCTCTACCATGAGTATTAAATACTTAGGTGAGAATATTGATATTCACTGTGGTGGAATAGACCATATACCAGTACATCATACAAATGAGATTGCTCAATCAGAAGCAGCTTTAGGTCATAAATGGGTAAATTATTGGGTTCATGGAGAATTCTTAGTATTAGATGGTGGCAAAATGTCTAAATCAAGTGGAGACTTTTTAACAGTATCTAAACTTGAAGAAGAAGGATTTAGTCCCTTAGATTATAGATATTTCTGCTTACAATCTAAGTACAGAAAACAACTGGTATTTAGTTTTGAAAGTCTAAAAGATGCTCAAAATGGTTATAAGGCATTAAAGAAAAAAATAGGAACTATATTAACTAATATTGATGAAACCTATAATATGAATAAAGAACTTATTAGCACATATCAAGAAAAGTTTAAGGCTCAAATAAGTGATGATTTAAATATAGCCAATGCATTTACAGTGCTTAATGAGGTTATAAAAGATGGTGAATTAAATAATAAAGAGAAAGCCTTTTTAATTGAAGATTTTGATAAAGTTTTCTCACTTAATTTAATGACTATTGAAAAAGAAGCTATTGAAGTGGATGAGAAACTAATAAATCATCTTATTGAAGAAAGAAATATTGCAAGAAAAGAAAAAAACTATAAAAGATCAGATGAAATTAGAGCACAGCTATTAGATATGAATATAGAAGTGTTAGATAGTAAAGAAGGAACTTCTTGGAGAGCAAAGTAAATAAAATAAAAACACATGGGGTGAATTTGAAAATAACTCCATGTGTTTTTATTTATCCTCACAATTGCATATGTTATTAATAAGGTTATATATTCTACATTCTAATACAGGATATAGACAGTTAACCTGTTCTAAAATTTTATAGGCGGTTTTTTCAGCTTTTTTCAATTTAGAAGTTTTTCTTTTAGTGGTAGTAGAATTATTTAATAATTGCGTTGTGCCTATAGTTAGATAGGAAGTATTAGAAAGTTGAGCTAATATTTGAAGCAAAGGTGATATACAATTAGCCACATATAAGGCTTCATAATCATTAAGTGTCAATAGGTTAAGTTGAGTTCTTAGTACATTTAGGCTAGTAGTAATTTCAGTTAAAGAAAGCAACTCACTTTTAATGGATAGTATAGTATTGGGATCAGAAGCAGATTCAGAAGAACTTTCATTTATTTTATCAAGGCTAGACGATATTAGCGCTGTTAAATTGTCTATGCTAGTAGCTATTTTACTTATATCCTCCATAAAATACTCCTTGTAAATTTAAAATTCATATATTAAGTATATTAAATAGACTATATATATATTCATTTTACATGTGATTTCAACTATGGCAAAATATATATAGCCAGAAGAATGAGTAAAAATATATATAATATTATTGACATGAGATAAATAATCGAGTAAAATGATAAAAGTCATTGAAAGTATTGATGATAAAGAAAACAGTTGTTTTCTTAAATGGGCGATGATATTGCAGACTTTTTCTATATGAGCAATATCCGTATATCAACAACTAAGTTAGTAGTATTATCGCAATACTAATGAGGAATTAAAAAATTCTTCATTAAAGACAAACTTATTTAGTTTGTGGAAGTATAAAGATAATTATAATATCTATGTACTTATCTGGTAAGAATATCTTGAAGGTAACACCCGTAACCATGCCGAACACGATGGTTAAGCTTCAAAGAGCCAAAAGTACTGCACGGGAGGCTGTGTGGAAGGATAGGTTATTGCCAGGTAGTTTGGTTCACTAGCTCAGTCGGTAGAGCACATGACTTTTAATCATGGTGTCCGGGGTTCGATCCCCCGGTGAGCCACCAAAACACCTTATTTTATAAGGTGTTTTTTTATAGGGTAATTACAAGCTCTTATTTCTATATCTTTCAAAGTGACAGTAAAGAGGAGCTAGGTTCCTGGATAAACATTGCGCCTAAAGGACAACGAGTTCTAAGTATGAAAAGCCCTATTGAAAATTACAGGAATATAATATATTGCTTTTAAATTTTGAAATCGTATAGATAATCAAACTAGTATTTAATATTATAAAATATCTTGATTTATATGAAAAATTCATATAAATTAAGTAAGGAAGAAAATTAAACTTAATATTGTATGGATGAATGTTATTGAAGATACTTAATTTTTTAAAAGACTAAGTAACCGTAGGAGAAAGAGTTAATTACAAGCTTTTAATTAACTTGAAACTTTCAGGTTGAATACAATAGCAGGACATAACCCTGGAGAGACTCTTTACATTAATAATTAAAGAGCATCAACGAAGCAACCTTTATAGGGAATCTTTCAGATAAAAGGACAGGGGGTAAAAAGCATTTATTAATTATGTTTTTTACTCCTTTTATATTGTAAAATATTAAATTGTAATATTATTACATAAAAATAGAAAGGGGAATACAATTATGCTATTAATTGTTTTTGAAGTTGTTGGAACAGTTGCATTTGCAATTTCTGGAGCTTTAGTAGGAATGCAAAAGAAATTAGACTTATTTGGAGTTATATTTTTAGGGATTATTACAGCTATAGGGGGTGGAATATTTAGAGATATAACCTTAGGACAAACACCACCAGCTGCTTTTATAAATCCTAATTATTTTATTATAAGTATAGTGGTATCTATAATGGCTTTTTACGGATATCCCAAACTATCTACTATGTACACTACATCTAAAAGAAAAGAAATTATTTCTGAATCTCAGGGGAATAAATATATGAGTGAGGAACAAATACTTAAAATAGCTAATAGAAGAAAGCAAATAGCTATCTTAAAAAAAGTAATATTAATTTTAGATTCAATTGGACTTGCTACATTTACAATATTAGGTGCAAATTTAGCTTTTAAGCAAGGCCATAGTAATATATTTTTAGTAGTTTGTATGGGATTAATTACAGGTGTTGGAGGTGGAATTTTAAGGGATACTTTTGTTCAGGATACTCCAATGATTTTTAAAAGAGAGATTTATGCAGTGGCATCAATACTTGGAGCATCGGTATTTTACTTATTTAACTTTTATGGAGTGAATTACGATGTAACTTTTTGGGTATGCTTCACAATAATATTATTATGCAGAGCTGTATCTATAAGATTTAAATTAAATTTACCAATATTTAATTCAGACAAGTATGATATAAGCTTATAGAGCAATATTTAAGTAGAGAATAAGCTCATATAGATTTTAATAATATATTGGAGTATTTATAACACTAATAAAAGATTTTGAGCAAAATTTCACTTCATATAAATTCTCTTTAAATTTCATCACTTTAATCTACTATAGAGTATTAATAATAGTAATTTTATTTATAATAATTTTATAAGTATACATCACAAAATTATTATGATTACATATTATATTATTAAGAACAGCTTTGAAGCTAGTCCTTAATATATACACATCAATATATTAGTTCTAAACAAAATATTTTATATACTATAAGTTACTATAAAATATTTAGTGATTAAAACTATTATAAAACTGATTAAAAAGTGGGGAGAATATAATATGTTAAATAATAATGAATTTTTTAATTATAATGAACAAGACTATTCAGCAGAAATGTTTGCTCAAGATTACAGATATGGACAACCGGATGGAGTAGATTTTGAACAAGAGTACTTTAGAGGCAAAGATGGAAATTGGGGACATGATTGTAAGCCATCACATCATAGACCATGCCCACCATGTCCACCATGTCCAAAACCATGTCCACCATGTCCACCATGCCCAAAACCATGTCCACCATGTCCAAAACCATGTCCACCATGTCCACCATGCCATTGTTATCCAAACTATAACCAATGCTCAAGCGGAGATGATTGGTGGATAATTTTAATACTATTATTCTGCATATGCCCATTTGGTGGATTTTTCTGGTAAACTATAGTATTATCAATAACTTAAATGTAAATATTTATAAATAAAATATTAAAATAAACAAGTAAAAATATAGAAATGGTCATCACTGTATATTAATATATATAGTGATGACTATTATTTTAAGAGGAGTAGTGATATGACTAGACAAGAAAAATTGTTAAAACTAATTGAAGAGAGACTTATTAAAGATGAAGTTATAAGTTATTGTGTGGAAGGTGCTTTTGAAAGCACTGTAAATGGAAGACAAAACACAATTACAGGGGTACTGGTAACCACTAATAAAAAAAATAAGATTTTGTGGTAAAAGATTTTTCTTGATTTATGATGATATTATAGAATATAAAGATATTGAATATGTAGATGCTAATAAAGAAAAGCTTGGTTATAAAATTTTTATAGCTGGAAAAGGAAAATCTTATTCCATGAAATTTATCATAAGTAAAAATGTACATAATTTTGTAGATAGTATAAATAAAAATTTATACTAAAATAAGTAGATAAAAGAAACTTAAAGATTTAATGATTATTATCTATAATAATGGTAAATAATAATAATAAATCTGGTGAGTATACTATTAGAGGCTACACCCGTATCCATTCCGAACACGTAAGTTAAGTTCTAATAGGCTATATATACTACATTAATGAAAATGTGGGAAAAGTAGTTATTGCCGGGTATAGAACAGAAGCTAAAAACTTTAAAGAAGCAAGATAAAAAAAGGATGTATAATGTTTTATTGATAATATGTTTAGCATGTTTATTAATGAATCTATTATAATCTTAAATTAACTAAAGATTTTATAAGATGACTTTAAAATATAAAGAAGGAGAGATAGTTTTTTATCTCTTCTTTTTTGTGCAAAATTATCTATTATTAGCCAAGTTTATGTTATCAGACAATCATTGGTAAATAAAGATTAAAAATTAAATATATAGGTAATGTAGATAAAAATAAATTTAAGATAAATTTAAGCTAAGTAATTTATTATAGGATTGTACTATATGACACAAGGAGGTGATTTATATGAAACAAGTTAAATTTAGACACGAGATAAAGCATTTAATAAATATTTCAGACTATTTGGCAATTAAAAACAGATTAAAAAATATTGCGCAGTTAGATGAGAATGCAGGAGATAAGGGTACTTATACTGTAAAGAGTCTATATTTTGACAATATTAATAATAAGGCATTAATGGAAAAAATTAATGGAGTAAATAATCGAGAAAAATTTAGATTAAGAATTTATAATGATAACCATTCTTTTATAAAATTAGAGAAAAAAAGTAAAGTTAATGGATTATGCAGTAAGATTGCAACAAGTATATCTATGAATCAATGTGAAGATATAATTAAAAATAATATTGATGACATATTTAAATATAAGGAGCCTATTTTAACGGAGTTATACTCAAAGATGAAATATGATTTATTACGTCCTAAGACTATAGTTGAATATATAAGGGAAGCATATGTATTCAAACCAGGAAATATTAGAATTACCTTTGATAGTAATATTAAGAGTGGTTTATATTCACAAAATTTTTTTAATGATAACCTTGCTACCATAGGAATGCCAGGAAGGAGTCCTATAGTTTTAGAGGTTAAGTTTGATGAGTTTTTTCCAGAAATTATTAGAGATATAATTCAAACAAAAGATAGAGAAAGCTCTGCTTTTTCAAAATATGCAGCTTGCAGAATTTATGAATAAAATTAAGTTATTTGGAGGAGATAAAAATGGATAAAGCACTAAGTTTTAATGATATTTTAAAATCAAGTTTTTTAGAAAAGGCATCTAGTTTTTCAATTGTAGATGTAGCTATAGCCCTAGGACTAGCGCTTGCTATTGGACTATTCATATTTTTGGTATATAAGAAAACTTTTAAAGGCGTAATGTACTCAGAAAGTTTTGGTATTTCACTTATTGCAATGAGTTTAGTTACAACATTAATTATTCTTGCAATTACTTCTAATGTAGTACTTTCACTTGGTATGGTTGGTGCTTTATCAATTGTAAGGTTTCGTACAGCAGTTAAAGAACCTATGGATATTGCGTTTTTATTTTGGTCAATAAGTGTAGGAATTGTTGTAGGAGCAGGATTAATACCTCTTGCGGTAATTGGCTCAGCATTTATAGGAATTATAATTATGGTGTTTGCAAATAAGAAAAGTACTGATAATCCGTATATCTTAGTTGTAAGTTGCAAGGGAGATAGCAGTGAAAATAATGCCATGGAGCATATTAATAAATATGTTAAAAAATATGTGGTGAAGTCTAAAACCGTTTCTGCAGGGAGCAATATTGAATTAACAGTAGAAATAAGATTAAAAGAAATGGCTACTCAATTTGTAAATGAAATTAGCAGTATATCAGGAGTAAACAATGCAGTGTTAGTAAGTTACAACGGAGAATACATGTCTTAATATTTAGGTGGTGTATGAAGTGATTTCAAATAAGTATATAAATATTTTTATAACAATGATTATGACATTAAGTCTAGCCTTGGCTGGAGTAATGGCAACTATTGATATGTCTACAGATGAAGCAAATGCTACAGAGAAAACAACCCAACCAGAGTATATAACAAATCTTTTTAACAAAGATGATATTATGGAAATTGATATAGATATAGATGAGAAACTTTGGAATGAACTAGCAGATAATGCTATGAAAGAAGAATATTATAGTGCCAATATAACTATTAACGGAGAAACATACTATAATGTTGGGCTTCGAGCTAAGGGAAATACAACATTATCACAAATTGCTAATGATGATACTACGGATAGATATAGTTTTAAAGTTAAATTTGATGAATATATCCATGGACAAACTCTTAAAGGTCTTGAGAAATTAGCATTAAATAATATGATGCAGGATACAACTTATATGAAAGAATATCTTTCCTATGATCTATTAAACAAAATGGGAGTTTATACTCCAGCGTTTCAGTATGCTAGCATCACCTTAAATGGAGAGCCTTGGGGTTTATACTTAGCCCTTGAGGTTATGGAAGAAAGCTATATTGAAAGATACTATGGAACAACAGTTGGAAATTTATATAAACCAGAAACTACTAATATGGCAGGAGGAATGGGTGGGGCTAAAGTTGATATGGAGGTGAAAAATGATGCTACAACAAAAGCTACAACAGATACTGCTAAGAAAAATCCTAACCTTAATAATGAAGAAAATTTAATGTCTCCACCGTCAAATCCAGAAATGAACAACTCACCACAAAAAGGTGAACAGGGGGATATGCCAAATAATAATATGCCTATGGAACAAGGCAAAGAAATCAATGGACCTATTGGAAGAAATACTTGTGGAGCAGACTTAGTATATTCTGGAGATAAGCATTCTAACTATTCTACTATATTTGGAAATGCGATTTTTGATTATACAAATGAAGATGACTACGATAAAATAATAGCCATGATAAAAAGCCTCAATGAAGATATTTATGAAATAGAAAAATATTTAGATGTAGATGAAATATTAAGATATTTTGCAGTAAATACTTTTGTTGTAAATTTAGACAGTTATGCATCAAACATGAAACATAATTATTATCTATATGAACAGGATGGAATATGTTCAATACTTCCTTGGGATTACAATTTAGCCTTTGGAGCATTTCAAGGAGGAAGTGCAAGTAATGTTATAAACTTTCCCATTGATAATCCTGTAGGTGATAGTTTAGAAAGTAGCCCACTTATAGGAAAACTTCTGGAAGTAGAAGAGTATAAAGAAAAATATCATGAGTACCTTAGTGAAATAGTTCAGGATTATGTAAATAGTGGAGTATTTACTGAAACAATTAATAATATAGATAATTTAATTGGTGACTATGTGAAAAATGATGCTACAGCCTTTTATACCTACGAAGAATATGTAGCTTCTATTCCTGAGTTAATTACCTATGGAGTAGACAGAGCTAAGAGTATATCTGCTCAACTTTCTGGATCCCAGTCCTCTACTTCTATTGGAAATATAGCTACTAATTTAAATATATCTGCCCTTGGTAGTCAAGGTGGTGGAGGTAATAGAGAGGGAAAGGATATTCCTCAAGATATAAAAGAGAATAATAATCCTGAAAAAGGAGCTCCTCAGGGTACCTTTAATCCAGGAAATAATCCAGGTGATATTAATAGGGAAAATTCTCTAAATAATATGAGGGGAAATACGTCAAATTATACAAACATTAAATCTAATTTAATAATATATGGTATATGTTTTCTAGGAGTCATTTCAGCAATAATAGTAGTGCTAAGGTTTAAAAGAAAAAAATATCATGTGTAAAATACTAAAAGCTATCTCAGAGTATATATCTAAGATAGCTTTTAAATTTATATAATTTAGATTATAGTACTTTTCTGTGTTTTATTATAAATTCTTTCATTCTAAAATAGGAAGTTCAATAATAAAGGAGGTATCTTTTCCTACATTACTTCTGGCATAAATCTTTCCTTTATGACTTATTACTATGGCATTTGCAATAGCTAAGCCTAAACCATAACCACCGGTTTTTCGTTGTCTAGACTCATCAGAACGATAAAATCTTTCGAAAATTTTTTCTAGGTCTTTATCAGGAATTCCTTCTCCAGTATTAGTAATAATGATTTCCATCTTAGATTTTAATTTACTTGAAGTGATGGCAATAGTTCCATTTGGGAAAGTGTGTTTAATAGCATTATCCAATAGAATATTAAAAAGCTTTTTAATTTCTTCTAAATCACCATTTATAAAAAAGTTATCCTTTAAATTGTTTTCTAATTCTATTTTATTTTCAAAGAAAACTGCTTCAAAGGACATAAGTAAATTTTCTAGTACTTTATTTATGTTTATAGGCTGTAGGTTAAGTACTTTTTTATCTTCATCAAGCTTTGCTAAGGAAAGCATATCATCTATAAGATGAGACATTCTATCAGTTTGTAGATCTATATAATTCATCCATTTGCCTTGACTTTCAATAGTTTTATCTTTATTAGATGAAACTAAAGCTAAATTAGTTTTAATAATGGCAATGGGTGTTCTAAGCTCATGGGAGGCATCTGCAATAAATTGTTTTTGTTTTTCAAATACCTCTTTAATTGGCGCTATGGTTTTATAAGCTAGGTAATAGCTTATAGTAAATAATATAATCAAACTGATAAAGCCAGTTATGAAAAAAGTCTTCAAAAGGTTTTTTAATAGATTTTGCTGAGGTGACTTATTTATTAAAGCAATTCTATTAATTTTACGATCTAAGCTTTTTAAGTATGCAAAATCAGTATCTTCAATTTTTATAACTCCTGATGAAGACTCTGTAGATAGAATGTTAACTGCTGATTCAACAAGAATATCTTTATCAACATTATATGGAGTCATAATATTTATCACGTTTAAATTATGGTCAAGATTTATTAGTATACCATTATTAAGGGGACCACCTTTACTGGGTCCACTATTGTTAGGTTCATGGATTAGTGCATTAAGAGAAAAGTTAATTTGTCTTTCTCCACTATTCCAAGTTATAAAGTATATGACTCCAAATATACAAAAAAATACAAAGGTTAAAAGAGACATATTTATCATAATAAATTTATATTTTAATTTTTTAAACATACTACTCCTCCAATTTATAACCAATACCACGAAGGGTGGATATTTTGGATTTAGAGCCCACATAGGATAATTTTTTTCTTAAAAAAGATATATAGACCTCGATATTATTATATTCAGCATCAGAGTCATAGCCCCAAACCTTTGTAATTAAATCATCTTTAGTAACTATTAAAATAGGTCTTTCCATAAAGTATTTTAGGATTTCAAATTCCTTTGAGGTAAGTCGGACAGAGTTACTATTTCCTTCAAGTTCATAGGTAGATAGATTTAAGGAAAAGTCACTAAAATGAAGAGCATTATCATTTATAACTTCAGCTTTTCTTCTACTAAGAGCTCTTAATCTAGCAAGAAGTTCTTCATGAGAGAAAGGTTTTACTAAGTAATCATCTGCTCCATAGTCTAATCCCTTAACTTTATCTTGAATTTCACCTTTAGCAGTGAGAAGAAGAATAGGAGTAGATACATTATTAGCTCTTAGCTCCTTTAGAATCTCTAATCCATTAACTTTGGGTAGCATTATATCTAATATAATTAAATCATATATTCCTGAAAGACCATAATCAAGACCTGATTCACCATCATAAACACTATCGACTATATATTTATTTTTACTGAGAATTTCTTTTAGAGCTTCCGCAAGGTGTATTTCATCTTCAACTAATAATAATTTCATAATTCATCACCCTTTAATTACAAATTTTTAGATAATATTACGTTTTTTTATTTAATTTTATCATACAAATCTTAAATTCATATTAAAATTATTATTTATTTTTAGAAAATAGTAAAAGTACCATATTGTGTAGTAAAGGATGTTATTTTTTGTTTCGATTATATCCATGTACAGAGTGTATATATAGCTATAAATTTTTTTTGTATATAGTAAGGTGGGGAAGATATGAAGGTCAAGAAAAGGGTAAAAAATGAACTGAAAAGTAAGAAAATTAAAAATACTAAAAAAGGAAAACAGAAAAGGATTAGAGGAATAGGAATGCAACTTATGTTAAGTTTTACAGTAATCATAGTATTAGTTGCAGCATTTCTATCTGCTTTTTCTCTTTATATGAATAAGAAAATTATTACTGACAAATCAAAAAGTCTCCTAGAGAATGTAGCTGCATCTATGGCAGGAGAAATAAATCAATTGACAGATAGTTATGGAGTTATAGTAAATCAAATAGCAATAAATGATTTTTTAGTAGATGATACAGTACATAAGAAAGAAAAGTTAACAAAATTAAAGAATATAGCTGAGAAAATACAGTTAAAAGAAATTGCTATAGTAGATGCTGAAGGGAATTGTATAGATACTTCAGGAGAAAGTACTAATATTAGTGATAAGGACTATTTTTCAAATGCATTAAGTGGACTTACATTTGTTAGTGAACCATACTTAGGTACAACTGATAATATGCTAGAAATAGCTATAAGTACCCCAATAAAAGAAAATGGGAATATAAAAGGTGTTTTAATAGCTTATCTAGATGCTAGTAAATTGTCAGCAATAATATCAAAGGTATCCATAGGTAAAAGTGGAAATGCTTATTTAATAAATAGGGAAGGAAATATAATAACTCATAATGATTCATTACTTATAGGAACTAAACTATTGGATACAGTGAAAGATAAAAATGGTTCTGAAAATATGAAACAGATTTCAGGAAAGATGACATCGGGAGAAAGAGGAGCAGGTGAGTATAGAGTAGGTGCTGATGAAAAATATATTGGATTCGCATTTATAGAATCAACAGGGTGGTCTGTAGGTGTAGAAGTAAGTGGAAGTGAGCTATTAGCAGAAATACCAGAATTTCAAATAAAGGTAGTAATTGTATGTATTATTTTTATAGTGATAGGTCTAATATTTGGATACGTAGTAGCTAAATCTATGACTAAAAGATTAGGCAAAATAGGTACTATTGTAGAAGATATGGCAAAGGGTAATTTCACTAAATCTAATATAGTTAAAATGAAAAATGATGAAATCAAAGATATATATACGGCTGTAGAAAAAAGCAAGGAAATTATAGGTGGAATGATTCTAAATGTTAAAGATAGTTCCATGGTTATTGAAAGCGAGGCTTCATCTCTAGCTGCTTTGGCAGAAGAATTTGTATCAGGAGCTCAAAGCATAAGTGAAAGTATAGAAGAAACTGCTACAAGCTCACAAAGGCAGGCAGAAGAATTGGAAGATGTAACTAAAGAACTAGAAGAATTCGATAATAAACTTTCTACTAATATTAGTGACATATATAATATTAGTGATATGGCGGAAAATATTAATAGCAAAGCGGATAAGAGTAATGAGGATATGGAAAAGTTAGCCATGGCCATGAATGAGTTAAGTAAATCCTTTAAAGAGTTTAACAGTTCTATATATAGTATGAAATCTAGTATGGAAACTGTAACAGAAATAACAGAAATTATTAATAGCATATTTGAACAGACAAATCTTCTAGCACTAAATGCGGCTATAGAGGCTGCAAGAGCTGGAGAAGCTGGAAGAGGTTTCTCAGTAGTAGCTGATGAAATTAGAAAGCTAGCAGAGCAAAGCAAGGAATCTACACAAAATATTTATAATGTAATAAATAATGCTATTAAAGAGAGTGAAACTATAGAAATTAAAAGCAATAAAATAAATGGTGAATTAAATAACGGATTAATTAGTGTAGATAATGCTATAGAGTCATTTAAAAATATTGCAGTATTAGTTTTAGATATGGTACCTAAAATAGAACATGTAGCAGTTAGCTCTAAAGAAATTATAGAAGAAAAAAATTCTATTACTGAAAATATAGAAAATTCAACTCAAATATCTTCTGAGGTTTCAGGAAATACACAACTAATAGCTGCATCTACAGAAGAACTTACAGCTTCTAGTGATGAAGTTGCAAATGCAGCAGAAAAATTACTTGGACTTACAGAAAATATGAAAGAGTTTATGGAACAATTTAAACTTTAGTATAAGGTTATTTCAGAGTAATTAAGACTTTAAAATAAATTAATTTTTATTTTAAAGTCTTTTTGTTTATTTTATGGTAAAGGTGAAATACTAATTAATACATGAATTCTAATTTAAATAATAAAGTTATACATTGATAGTGGAGGTATAATGGAAATATTAGAAGAAAAGCAGTTAAATCTTAAGTTTATTAGTATAACGGCTATTTTATTTATAGCAGGAATATGTATTAATTTATATTTTATGAATTTACATGAAAATGAAAAAATTAAGGAAGTAGATAGTAATGAAAAAGATATAGTAGAGAATCATATACAAGTACCATATAGTGAAGAGATTGAAGCATATAGTGAAATCTATGGACTAGATCCTTATTTAGTTGCAGCTATAATCAAAACAGAAAGTGGGTTTGATAAGGATATTGTTTCATCTATGGGAGCTGTAGGATTAATGCAGATAATGCCAAGTACAGGAGAATGGATAGCTAGGCAATTAAATATAGAAAACTTCTCTATAGAAATGTTGAAGAATGAAGATGTGAATATAGAAATGGGGTGTTGGTATCTAAATTACTTAAAAAATCAACTTAAATATACAAATGAAATGCTAGCAGCTTATAATGGTGGCATAGGCAATGTATGTAAATGGCTTCAGGATCCTAGATATTCCAAGGATGGAGAAGTAGTTCATACAATACCATTTAAAGAAACAGTAAACTATATAGAAAAAGTAGCTGTAGTTTATAAAGAATATGTAGACTTGTATAAAAGTGAAAAGTAATTTTTATAAAGAACTATGCTGTAGTATTAAAATAAACCTCTGGAGATTATTAAAATAACTTCCAGAGGTTTATTGATTTTAGTTATAATATTTGAAAATGTGTATAGAATTATAGTAGGTTACTGTAAAATACTGTTAATGAGGTGATGAAATGAGTGATGACTTATTTTTACTTAACAAAGGAATAGGAAGAAAAAAATATAGTATCTATGTACTAGCTTTCTTAATAGGATTTATAATTTTAGAGATTATTGGAACATTTATTACTTTTAAACTTGAAAAAACTGATAATGGATTGCTAATAGCGGCTTCCATGTCTTTTCAGATTACCCTGATAGTTTTTATAAATATAATGTTATTCATTTTAAGTTATAAAAGATTTAAGGATATAAATTTATCAGGTGTGTTTGGAATACTTGCAGCTCTTATATTTGTTCAAATCCCAGTGATAATATTTCTAATGTTTTTTAGAAGAAAAGAAAAATATGAAAAACAAAAGGAAGAAAGTATGGTAAATATCCTTGAGGAAAATGCAACCATAACTTTATGTGAGGGAGAAGAAATAGAAGTCACAGAATCTAACTTAGATCAATAATAAAAATGATTTTCATAAAATAAATTCATAAAAATAAATGTTGAGCATGTATTTAAATTATATAAGTACATGCTCAATATTTTATTCCAGACTAGTGATATATTTTGTGAAAGACCATATTATTGTGATAATATATAGATATAATATTTTGCAAAGGTGGAAATTGCATGATTAATAACAGCGATGATTATTTTCTCACTATAAAATTACTTGGGCTCATATTTAGTACCTATGTATATATAAATTATGGTTCCTTCCAAAGCTCTATAATTATAGGATTACTGTGTTTTTTAATAATAAACATAGCTTTATATTACCTAGAGAATATTAATATTAGGGTATGCTTATCAGCCATATCTTTCTGCATTTCTTATGGACTAGGTATAAAATATAACAGTATATTTTTTACATTAATACCATTTACCTTTTTTGACATAGGTATACTAATGAATATAAAGCTTAGCTATTCTTTTATGGTGACTATCTTGTTTATAACCATATTACCAAAAGACATAGTTATGAATTATTTATTATTTGCAATATTTTACTATATAGCAGCAAAAATATTAATTAACAAAGTAAGTAAAATAGATAAATTATGGAAAGAAAACTTAATGTTAAGAGAAAAAATAGACAAGTATACTAGAGAAGTAGAAAAAGAAAAAAATTATTCAAAACAGATAATATATACCACAAAGTTAGAAGAAAGAAATAAGCTATCAAAGGAAATGCATGACAAAGTTGGACATACTATAGCTTCTAGTTTAATGCATCTAGAAGCCACAAAGTTAGTAATAGATAAAGATAAAAATGAAGCTAAAAATATGATAAATACAACTATCCAAGTTTTAAGGAAAGGTATGGATGATATTAGAGAAACTTTAAAAATAATCAAGCCTTCTGAGGAGCAATTAGGTATAAATAGAGTGAAATCTATAATGGAAGATGCTTTTAGTCATAATAGTTATGGATATACCTTTAATCACTGTGGAAATATAGACAAACTTACCTATAGTCATTGGACGTGTATAATTAATAACCTAATAGAGGGAATTACAAACATAAAGAAACACTCTACCGGTAACAATGCTTCTTTAAATATTGAAGTCCTAAATAAGATTGTAAGAGTATCTATAAAAGATAATGGTGATGGAGCAGTGAATATAAAAAAGAGCATTGGACTTAAGGCAATGGAGGAAAGAGTAATAGACCTTGGAGGTAATATTAGTTTTAATGGAGAAAATGGATTTACTATTATAATGATTCTTCCTTTATCATAAGATCAATATTTAACAAGGATTGTCCTAAATAATTATTTAATTTATTTGGACAATCCTTATATTTACACTATATTCTTAATTGGGACCTTTCATTAAAAAAGCTTTTGTATGAGATATAGGTTGCTATTAAGGTAGCAATTGAAGTAGAAGATAATATCATAAAGGTAACCATTATTTGAAATTTAATTGCCATAAGTGGTGATGATCCAGCTAAAATTAATCCAGTCATCATCCCAGGCAGAGATACAATGCCAAGAGTTTTAGCAGAGTCAATGGAAGGCATTATTGAGAGCTTTATACTATCTTTAAGAATCTCTTTAGATGCAACCTTAGCTGTGGCTCCAAGGGCAAGTTTAACTTCAACTTCATTTCTCTTACTACTAAAGGTAGTATTAAGATTTTTGTAACTGAGATTTATGGCAACCATAGAATTACTAACAACCATACCAGCTACAGGAACTATTTCATTGGGAATAAAGTTAATAGCCCCAGAAAGTACTAATATAGAAAGCGTTATAAAAGCGCCTGAAAATAGAGCAATAAACGATGTTCTAACAGGATTTTTTATGTTCTCACTACGCTTTCTAGTGTTAAGTGCTGCGTTAATAATCATTAGTGTAACTAATAAAATAGTGAATATAGGATTTTCTAAACTAAATACAAATTGGAGTATATAGCCTACTATAACTAATTGTATTATGGCCCTAACCATACTAATAAGTATATCTTTACCTAGTCCTAAATCTTCTTTATAGGAGATGAAAATAGGAATACAAATTAATACTGAAGAAATTATAAGTGATAGAGTACTCATTAAAATCCCTCCCTAGAAATTATTGTTCCATCTTCTATAATAATCTTTTTGTTGCTTAAGCCCTTTATTTGAGATATATCATGGGTAATCCATAAGATTGTATGACCGTTCTTATTCATATCCTTCATAATAAGTTCAACTAAAAGTTTATTTTCTTTGTCTAGAGCTGAAGTAATCTCATCTAGTAAGAGAATAGGGCCTGCATGGAGAAGAGAGCGAATAAGGGAAATTCTTTGTTTCTCACCACCAGATAATTTGTTTATATCTTTACTTAGGTAGTCTTTGTCTATATTAAATTTTTCTAAAAGCATATATATTTTTCTATCATCTATATTTTCCTTTCTAATTTCATAAGGAAAAGAAAGATTATCATATACAGTATTACCAAACAAATAAGGTTGTTGGAAGAAATAATTTATTTCACTTCTTAGTTTAAGAGGGGGGATTTCAGAATAATCCTTATCTCTAAGGTATACATGACCAGAAGTTGGCGAAATTAAGTCTCCTAAAATTCTTAGTAAGGTTGATTTGCCACCACCAGAAGGACCTGTGATAGTTATAAAATCTCCTTCATTAACTTCTAAATTAATGTCCTTTAGAACTTTTGTATTAGCATCTCGAAAAGAAACATTTTTTAAAGATAATATACTCATTATATCCCTTCTTTCAAAGTAAAATTTAAAAATATTATTGTTTAATTATATCATTGAAAGAAAACAATACATAGATAAATCCTCACTAATAATTTGAATTTCTTAGTGAGGGTTTATTATAATGGGCTTTAATACAGTATTTATAATACTTATATTAAATATAAAACTTTTATTGAAGTTTAAACTTAAGTTTATAGGCTGAAGCTAAAAATAGTGCAATGGAAAAGAGTAATAATATTCCCAAATTAATAATAATAGAATCTATTCCCATACCCATTTGAAGCTTAGTTATTCCATTCATTACCCAGTATTGAGGAGTGAAGGGTGCTATAAATCTAATATTTTCAGGTAAGAAATCAATAGAAGTAAAAGCACCTGATACCATGGTAGTGATAGTAATTACAATGTTAGAAAACATACCGTATCCCTTAGAATTAAAAAATAAAGCTACGGAAAAAGTACCAAAGGCCACGGTAACTAGGGCAATTCCTAATAACAAAAGAAACAGAGGAATAAAGCCTACCCCAGTATATATATCTACAAAATAATTTAGAGTTATAAGAGCAATTATAAGTTGAAAGGCTAAAAGTGAGAAGTTTGCTAAGATATTTCCTCCAATATATTGAAAGGAGGTAACTGGCGTAGTAAATATTCTATAGTAAGTTTTATTCCATCTTTCTGATAATACTATATGAGATATAGAAGATGCCCTCATCATGAGAAAGAAAACTACAAAGCCAATGGAAATTTGAGTTAATTCAAAATCATTCTCTAAATCTGATAAGGTTTTGGAAGTGATTTTCACTGGATTATTACTATATTTTAATAAAAGATTTTGATATTCATCATTGATTTTATTAGAATTAGTGCCCAAGTTATATAAATTTTCTACTTGAAGATTTACTATAGAGGTAATAGCATCACCCATAGAACTGTCTTTTTCAGAAAGTACATTAATCTTTTTAGGAGTTCCATTTATAATACTTTCTTCAAAATCTTTAGGGATTTCAATGGTGACAGGAATAGATGTCTCCATCATATTTGATTCAACAGTAGAACTTTCAAGAGGTACTGTACTAATTGAAGAATTATTACTTAAACTACTTATTAAAAGCTTTGATGAATTAGATCTATCTTCATCTATAATACCAATTTTTACAATTCCATTGCTGAAACTAAATAATTTTATACTAAACATTATTATTATTATAGGAATAAATAGCTGTATTATAGAAAGTTTATCTTTAAATATAAGCCTTAGATTTTTTTCTGCCATAACTAATAAAATATTCATTAATAAACCTCCTTTTTATTTGATATAGAGAAAGTAAAAGCTAAAAATAAAATTCCCAGTGCTACAGAGTAGAGAATACTTATATAAAACTTAGAATAGTCCTCATAAAAAGCTATGGAAAGAATAGATTTATTTATTAAGGTTAAAGGTGAAATATAGCGTACTATATCAAGGAGCTTATTACCATCCTCTAAATATATATATCCTCCACCTAAAAAGGTCATAACAGGTATAATTAAGGTATTAAGAAAGAAGGAACCATGTTTTTCTTCTTTAAAAATATATCCAAATAAAATTCCAAGGGTAGTACCAAAGAAATTTAAGGATAAAAGTAGTGCTATAACAGAGAAGTAATCTTCACCCCAATAAGCTTTTAAAACAAATATGGAGTAAAGCATTGCAGGAATCAGTGATATAACTGTTACAATAAAAGTAGAGGTAACTTTAGTTAGTATATAGGAATTTTTAGAAAGGTTCCCTTGAAAGCATCTGGCTTCTATTTTGTTTCTTCTATTATTATAAATGTTATAAAACCCATAGAGAGAACCATAAAGGACCATCATGGTTATTTCTACGATGCCATAATAATCATAGGAGGTGAATCCTTTTTTAGGCTGAAATTCAGTGGCAGTGGTAAAGCCTTCTTCTAAGGTTTCAATATTACCATTAGTAATACTTTTTAGAGTAATTTTTTTAGATATGGAAGTTAGCATACTTATAACTATATTTGTGGAATATTTATTCTTAGAATTTTTATAAACTGTAATATTTTTATCCTTAAGTTCTATCAATATTGAATTAGCAGTTTGAACTTCTTTCTTGCCTTCTTCTAAAGAGGAAATTTCTTTAAAGGTTATATTATTTTTTTTCCCCAGTTCTAAGAAATTATTTAAAATAAGTTTTTCTTCACTATAATCAGAAGTGGTAGAAAGATTGTTCACATATATCACTGTTTTAGGTTTAAATTCATAGCTTGAAGAAAAGGCTCCACTTAAAGTTATTCCAAGGGTAGTCATAAATAATATAGGGAAAATTATCATGGATAACATGGAGGTCTTATCCCTAAGTAGGTCTAATATATCATAGTAAACAACATTCAAAAATTTCATAATTTCCTCCTAATCCCTAAGCTTTTTGCCTGTTAAAGTTAAGAATACATCTTCTAAATCTAAGGTTTTATAACCCATATTTTTAATTTCTATATTATTAGAAGTGAAAAAGTTAATAATGGAACTTAAATTTGATACATCTTTACTGGAGGTTATCAGCACTTTATTTTCATTTAAGGAATAACTTTTTACTCCCTTTATTTCCAAAAGCTTTTCTAAAATAGATTCATTAATATCATAGCCTTCAATTTCTAAAGTGGAATTATCTGAAATTAAAGAGATTAAATCATCCTTAGTTCCCTTTGCTATTAGCTTTCCATTATCCATAATAACAACTTTATTACACAGCTGTTGAACTTCTTCCATGTAGTGAGAAGTATAAATAATAGTACAACCTTCTTTATTAAGGTCCTTTGCCATATTTAATATATGATTTCTTGATTGAGGATCTATTCCCACGGTAGGTTCGTCCATAATTATAATTTCAGGCTTATGAGCTATGGCACAGCCAATATTTAATCGACGCTGCATTCCACCAGATAGATTTTTACACTTAGTTTTTTTATGATCCTGTAAAGAGGTAAAATCTAGAGCATAGTTTAAACCCTCTCTTAAAGAAGCTCCCCTTAATCCATAAAGTTTTGAAAAAAAACTAATATTTTCTTCTACTGTAAGGTTTTCGTATAAAGATATGCATTGAGGTACAATACCCATACGAGCCTTTATTTCTGGTCCATACTTATAAAGAGACTTTCCAAAGATTTCTACATTACCTTTAGTAGGCTTTAGTATGGAGGTGACTATATTTATAGTAGTGGTTTTACCTGCACCGTTAGGACCTAAAAGACCAAGAATTTCACCCTTTTCAATGGATAGAGTTAAGTTATCTACAGCAATATTATCACCAAAGTTTTTAGTTAGGTTTTCTATATTTATTAACATTATAACAACCCCTTTATTAAGCTAAAAAATTGATAAGTATTTTATAAAAATCTTATTGATATTTCTTAGCTGAAATTTAAATATAATTGGAATATCCTATATTTAAATTATATAAAAAACCTTTCCCACTAATAAGTGGGAAAGGTCATAACTTTATATTACTTTCGTCATATTTATATTTTTCCTTTTAAATAATAAACTGCAATTTGGGTTCTATGCTTTAAGTTAGTTTTAGTTAGTATGTTTGTAATATAATTTTTCACAGTACCTTCAGAGATATATAGCTTTTGAGAAATTTCCTTATTACTTAAGCCTTCAGCAATGGACTCTATAATTTCTACTTCTCTTTTAGAAAAATTATTCATATTAGGGTTAGGACTTACTGGAGAAGTTTTAGAAAGAAGCTTATCTATAATTCCATTTTCCACTACGTCACTTCCATTATGAACCACCTTTATGGTGTTAATAATAGTATTAGGAGAATTGCTTTTTAACAAATAACCCTTTGCTCCATTCCTTAATGAAGAAGAAATATATTCATCCTCATCAAAGGTGGTTAATATAATGACTTTAGTTGATGTTACTTTACAAATCTCCTTAGTTGCCTCTACACCATTTAATTTAGGCATACGAACATCTAAAAGGGCCACGTCCACAGAGTTATTACAGCAATACTTAACAGCTTCCAAACCATTTTCACAAACATGTACAACATTTAACTCCTCATCCATGGATAATATAATTTTTAAACTTTCTCTTATCAGTGCATCATCATCACAAATTAAAATTTTAATACTCATAATAACTCCTATAATAAATAAATTTAAATTTTTAATAAAAAATATGATATGTAAAGTTAATACATAGTAGGAGATTAAATTTAATATGCATAAGTTTAATCTCCTACTATATAAATAAATATTTCTATAAAAATCATTAAAAACCTTTATATAATAAAAATAAAATAGCGAGATTGCCCTGGGGGATAGGCATCTACGCTATTTTAAAGTGGTTAATCTAGAGGGTTACAGTATGGCTCAAACCATCCTTGAGGGAATTTACAAAGAGGACATACTCTAGGTGCAGTGTCGCCTTCATGAATATATCCACAGTTAGTACATTGCCATAGAGAATCAGAATCCCCTTTATACAATGTTGAGCTAAGTAATCTGTTGTAAAGAGCACGGAATCTTAAATCATGCTCAGCTTCTACTTCGGCAAGTTCTTTATAGAAGTCTGCTATTTCTTCGAACCCTTCCCTTCTTGCGACTTCTTCATATTCTTTATAAATTGCAGTAGCTTCAGCAGTTTCGCCCATAAAGGCATTCATTAAGTTTTCTTCTGTAGAGTTTACTTCACCTAGAAATTCACCATAGACTCTTCTAGCATGAGCAAGTTCATTAAATGCAGTTTCATCAAAAACTTGAGCTACATAGTGAAGACCTTCACTTCTAGCTTTTTCTGCATACAATGTATATTTAGTGTTAGCCTTACTCTCTCCAGTAAAAGTCTTTTTTAGATTTTTTTCAGTTTGGCTTCCGTAAAATTCCATGTAAATCTCCTAAAAAGTACTATCTATATATAATATATTAGTAGGTACTTTAAAGGTTACAAAAAATAGACTATGAAACAGTAAATTAAGTTTCATAGTCTATTTTTTATTTATGCACTCATCAATATCCATAATAAATCCTTACATAAAAATTTTACTCTTCATAGTAACTAAAACAATAAAATAAGCAATTTTTATAATGTGGCAGATCACTTTCAAGGATAACATGACCATTGTCAGGCATCTTTGAATAGAATTTCTTAGTACCATCTTCAAATCTAATTTCTATAGTTCTAAGCCTTTTGAATAGTTCATTAGCTAGTTCATAATCAATAGGCTTAATTATTCTCCATGTATCATTTAGACTTACATGCTTATCTTTTGCAAGTTTTACACGTCTATGAATGATAAATTTTTCTGGACCTCTAAGCTCTAAAGTATGTCCTTCAGCATTAATAGCTCTGTAAGTTGGATGAGAATCTAAAATTTGAAAAGCTTCTAAAGTTGATAAATTGTATTCCATCATATAATACCCTCCTTTAAATTATTTTTTATAATAAGTTTACTCTTAATATATAAGTATAATACTATAATTATATCATAATATGATTATAATTGGAGGTAAATATTGTAAAATATATTATCTTTAATACTAAAAGTTTTAAAAAGTATAAACTAAGGATTTGTGGTTATTCTAATATTACAAAGGGGTGATACCGTGACAAATATGAAAAGAACACAAAATAATAAAAAAGAAGATGGACATTTTAAGAAGAAAAATATAAATCATGATCCTCAAGTAGAAAGTGCAAAAGCTGTATTTAATGGGCCTAAGGTTGAATACAATGGTCCTAAAGCAAAGGAGCATGATCCAAAGGATTTTATTATTTAAAGTAAGAATTAAAAGGTATATCATAGTGATGAAAGTCATTAGGATATACCTTTTATAAGTTATATCTCTAATTAATTCCATTACTATTAGATTTAATACTCCATCTTAAGCTAGGAACTCTGTTTACAAAGATTTAAATTCGTATTAATTATTATATGAGGATGCTATATTATAAAAGTTTACAAATTACTCCTAATTTATATGTTATAATGTATAAGTAACAGTGTAAAAGTAAAAATTCCACATAATTTATCAAAAATCAAAAGGATATGAATGATATATGTAGAATAAAATTATTGGTGACTATATTTTAGTAATAAAATGTATAATTATGTATAATAGGGGGAAAGAAGAGTGAAAAGAAGTAAAATTCGTATTAGAAAGCTACTATGTGCAATAACTGCAGTGTTAACAATTACTATGGTATCTCCAGTTAGTAGATTAGCTGTAGCAGAAGATGGTGGTATAACTAATACAGAAAGTCAATTACAAACCATACTAAGTGAAAATGAAGGGGCTAATTTACAAGTGAAAAATGGATTATCCATTGATATTGGACAAGCAATTGATCATACTAGCCTTTTAGTAGAAGAAGAAGCTTCAATTCCTTTTAAATTAAGTTCCAGAGATGAAAGTATAGTCAAAGTAGACGAAAATGGCAAATTTGTAGGGGTAGCTACAGGGGAAACCTTTATACTACTTGAAAGTGAAGGTGGTTCTTATCTGTACCAAGTATTAGTAAAAGAACCAACTAAACAAGTAATGTCAGCCAGAACTTTAACAGCGACCACTGGAAAAACGATAACAACTAACAGTAACTATAGAGTATTTATTGATGCTGGACATGGTGGAAGTGAGCCTGGAGCTTGCGCAAATGGGTTAAAAGAAAAAGATTTAACTTTAGCTATATCAGAGAAGGTTCAAAGAATTCTTCAAGCACAAGGAATAGAAGTAGTAATGCGTAGAACTACAGATACCTATTTAGATTTTAGAAAAATTAGTTCCGTTGCTAATAACTCAGGAGCTGATGCCTTTGCATCTATTCATATAAATTCAGCAACTACAACTGCTGCCTATGGAATAGAAACTTATTATGGAACTAATAGATTTGATTCTAAGCCACTTGCAGAATCTGTGCAAAAACAATTAATAAGAAGTACAGGAGCTTATGATAGAGGGGTAAAGATTAATGGTTATAATGTAGTTGAAGATACAATAATGCCATCAATTTTAACAGAATGTGGTTTTATAAGTAATAAAAGTGAAGCAATTAAAATGAGCACTAATTCTTATCAAGAATTATTAGCTAGTGGTATAGCTAATGGTATAAATAATTATTTAAAAGCTAATGTAACCCTTTCTTCAACCCCAGGAGAGAGAATATATGGAGCTACAAGATTTGAGACATCTTATCTAGCAGCAAAAAAAGGATGGACGACTTCAGATACGGTAATAATAGCACCGGGAATGAGTTATCCAGATGCATTGTGTTCAGGACCACTAGCAGCAAAAAATAATGCACCAATTTTACTAGCAAGAAATGAATCTTTAAGTAGTCAAAGTGAGTTAAAAAACTTACTCTCTAGTTTAAAGGTAAAAAAAGCTATTATAGTTGGGGGACCTACTGTCCTTTCAACATCCTTTGAAAAAGAAATTAAGTCTATGTCTATATCTACGGAAAGATTAGGAGGTTTAAATAGATATGAGACCTCTGTGAAAATTGCTCAGGCAGTGGGTACTAACGGTGAAGTGGCCATTGCAACAGGTGAAGGATTTGCAGACAGCCTCTCTATATCAGCTGTAGCAGGTATAAGAAGAATGCCTATACTTTTAACTGAAAAAAGTGTATTAACAGGTACAGTGAAAAATTATTTAGATAAGCAATCTATTACTAGAAGTTATATAATAGGGGGAACCACTGTTATATCAGATAGTGTAGCTAAAAGTGTAAAAAGTCCAGAGAGAATTGGTGGAGCTAATAGATACGAAACTAATGAGAAAATTTTCAACAAATTTAAAGGAAGTTTAACTAGTAGTGAAATGTTTATGGCTCTAGGTACAAATTTCCCAGATGCTCTTTCTATTTCAGCTTTAGCAGCACAAAAAAAATCTTTTGTACTATTAACAAATACAACTGCTGTAGAAACACCAGTAATGAATGTAGTTACACAAAATAGAGATAGAATAAGTAAAATGTATATAGTAAGTGGACCACAGTTTATAACAAGTACTATATTAAATAAATTAAGAATTAAATTATAAAAAATTAATTTTAAAAAATGTCTTAACTAAAGGTTAAGGCATTTTTTTATTAAAAATTAACAGGTGTACACAGGATTTATATGGGCAAACTAAGATAAAGTTATTTTACTTAAAATATATTTTATAGAAGGGAGAAATGTTATGAGGAAAGTTATATATTTATTTTTAGTTTTATTATTAACTACTAATTTTCATGGAGCATTTGCCGTAGATACACACAGTGATCCAGATTCAGTAGAGATATCTTTACCAAGAATGGTTAATAATATACTGAAAGATGAAGAAGGTGCCACAATAGAAAACGAGGAGAAGGTATATTCTAATAAGTATGTATCAGTAAATATCAATAAGCCCATTGTAAAGATTGCTAAAAATAAAGAAGCAGAAGAACTTATAAATAATAAGATATCAAAAAGAATTAATGACTTTGAAGAATATATAACAAAGCTATCTATTAGAGATAATGAGTATAATATAAAAGTTGGATTAGAACCAAAACCCTATGTAATTAATATAAATAATAATGTGACTTATAATAAGAATAATATCCTTTCAATAACACTAAATCTATATAGTTATACAGGTGGAGCTCATGGATCTTCAGTAGATGAGTCCTTTAACTTTGATATAAATACAGGAAATAGAGGAGTCATTGAAGATTTCTTGGGTAATAATAGGAATTATAATAAAATTATTTTAGACAATGTAAAAGCTACTATAAATAAAAATCCTGAATTATATTTTAAAGAATCTGTAGATAAGCTAAATGCAATCCCTTATAATCAAAAATTTTTCTTAACAGATAAAGACTTAGTTATATATTTTGATGAATATGAAATTGCTCCCTACGTAGCAGGTATTCCTAAATTTTATATACCCCTAAGTAAATTTCCTAAAGGTTTAAATAAAGTAAATATTCAAGTTGAAGCCCCAATAATAAAAACAATAAATTATGAAGAAAGTAGTGAAGATTTTAACCAGTACTTATGTTATCCTAAAATTGAAAATATGATAAACAAGGATATAGAGGTGAAAATTAATAAGTATATTGAAGATGAAGTTTTTAAATTTATAAAAGATATAAAAGCATCAAACTCTCAAAATAAGGATTCTGATAAATATGTAAAGGGGGTTACCACCTACTACAAGAGTGTATTTAAAGACAAAAACACCTTAATTTTACATATAACCTATTCAGGAAATAATAGAAAGGATGAAAACATTTTGTTAAACAATAAAATATATGAGATAAACTTACAGAGTGGAGAAATTAAAGTAAAAAATCAGTAGATAATTAGGTTCTATATATTAATATTTAATAAGAAAATATATACATTAATCTCATATATTTAAATAAAAATGTTGTAACACATTGGATATATGACTAGTAATATAATAAGTGAAGCATTCAATTTCGGAGGAGAGTATGCAAAATAAAACTAGTCGTAACATAATAGGTCCTGATTTAAATGAATATAGGGGCGACGTAAATTATACTCTACTTGCAACACAAACCCCATATGCTTATTTACGTGGTTCTGGTTATGGTACTGGTAGATTTAGAATAGACAGAAAATTTTTTGAGTATGTAAACGGATTAAGAAATGTGGGAGTAAAAACAGGTGCATATCACTATGCAGTACCTTCTACAGATTTAACTACCGCAGATGTTCAATGTGATGGATTTATAGACGTGCTACAACAAGCTTACGGACCAGGAAGATATGGAGATCTTTTCCCTGTAATTGACATTGAAGCACCACTAGATAAATCTATATCTACAGATGCTTTACTAGATTGGGTAGACAGATTTAGAAAGAGATTTGAAAGAAAAACTAGAAGAAAAATGATGTTATATACTGGAGCATTTTTTATTGATTTATATAATAATTTCTACCATACAAAGAAAGGCTTTATTCTAGCAGATATGCCACTTTGGATTGCTATGTATCCAGAACTACCATCAAATCCTCCATTTCCAAGGGATCAAGGTGGATGGACTAGATGGAGGATGTGGCAATTTACTGAAAATGGAACTATGCCTGGAGTAAACCCACCAGTAGACTTAAACTATGGACCAGAAAATTTAGATTTATTAATGCAACCTAGAAATGTAAGAGATTTTAGAGCAGTAGCAACAGGCCAAGAAATAAGAATGAATTGGACCCCAAATACTGATATAGATTTAGGTGGATATAATATATTCATAAACTCCAACTATGTAACTACATTAGGTAGAGATGCTAATTCCTATGTTTTAAAATTAGCTAACAAACCAAGTCTAGGAGAAAAGTATATAATGTCTATTGAAGCCTTTGATACCGACGGAGATTTTTCACAACAGAGAGCTAGTGCTAATGTCACCTTTGGCAGGGACATAGTATTTAATGATGAAAATTCCCATGAATGTCAATGTAATAACAGATGGAATGTAGATGATTATAGTAATGTAAAATCTGTAGAATTTAAGGATCCTGTAGATAGTTTAGCAAAAAGATTTATTAAACCTGTTGAAAGAAAAGAAGATTTTAATATGTATGATGATTTTGTAGAAACAGATGATGAATTTGATGATATTTTATATATGAAGAGATTAGAAGCTGAAAGAGCATATAGAAAATATTATGATAATAGGGACTCTAGGGATAAATTTGGTCTTTCTGAAATCAATAGAGAGTGTAGAACAGAGAACTCTTATAAAAAGTTAGATAAGAAATGTGAAAATCCTTGCCCAAGATGTAATAAAAACTATGAGGAGTATCACGAGGAATACCACAAATGGAATGAAGATCAGTATGATGATATTGAAAAAGAAGTCCATGATGACAATGATATGATAGATAGAAATAATTTTAAAGAACACATAGACTATGAAGAAATAGAGACAAAAGGTATAGAACAAGAAGAAAATGATATTTTATTAGAGGGTGTTGAGAATAGTAAAAGATATGAAAAACCAGTATATGATGACATCCTAAGAGAAAAATATGAAGGAGACCGTCGTAGATTAGAAAATCGTGATCCAATAAGTTATAAGGTATGTGAGGAATGTGTGCAGCCTAAGAGCAACTGCATGAAGTGTGAATACTTACTTCAAAACATGTATCTAAATAATTGTGATTATGGACACAAACATCATAAAAAGAAATACTATGATTATAAAGAATATGATGATTGTTATCCAAGTAATAAGAAGAGCAAGAAGAAGAAAAAACATCATAAAAAACATCACAGATAATTAAAAGTCCACTTTCTTTTAAAGAAGGTGGACTTTAATACATATTATACTTCTTTTGGTGTATCCGTAATAGATTCAGTTTTTATAGCATACTGAAAAGCGCTTTCGTCACTATCTTCATATTGTTTCATGTCAGGGAAAGCTTCATAATCAATTTCACCATCTTCACCACAGTGACAAGCATTTAAATTTTCTTCATAGTCATCATCTAAAAAGCTACATTGACATAGGTCTGAATCTTCATCTCTATCTTCGTCTTCATTTAAATCACCTTTCATAAGAGCCTCGCTTATAGACTTTATGCTCTTGTTTGAAACGGCATTTACAATTTTATCTACAACCACAACAGCACCTACAATAGCTAAAGTATTTGTTATTAATTTTTTAAAATTCATAATATCATTCCTTTCTTAAGATTCTCATTTAGTTTATGTATAATATGAGAAATTATATCTAAATATTTATTAAAATATTTTTTTAATATTTTTTATTGCATTATATTAGTTTTTTGTGCCTTTATTTTTTTCATAATAGACTCTAGATTAAACATATGAGTTTGAAGTATGTTAAGATTCTTACCTAAAGCTATGCTTCTAGTTATTATTCCATCAAATAGCTGCGATTCCTTTTGAGTTAGAGAATCCTTGAATTTACCTCGCTGTTCAAAGTTAAGTTTTTCAAATTCTGTAACAATGTGATAACAATACTCTAATAAATTGCCATTAATATTACTAGCTCTATTTTTATAATTTCTTTTGCAAACTAAAAATCCAATAATAATTATAATAATTAAAACAACAAATGAATACATGAGCACAAAGCCTCCTTTTTAGCACACATTAATAAGTATAGGCTAAGGATAAGTTCCTGTAAAGAAAATTATTCCTAATATATAAAATATTTAATATTAGAATAGTTGTAATAACATTTTTATAGCTACGGCAAGGGACATAGTAACAAAAATAGGCTTAATAACCTTTGAACCCTTATTAATAGCTAACTTTGTTCCAAGCTTAGCTCCTAATATCATAAATACACAAACAGGTATACCAATTAGATAATTTATGTTACCACTAAAAGCAAAGGTAACAAGAGCAGCAATATTACTAATAAAATTTAAAACTCTAGCATTGGCTGAAGCTTTAAGAAAATTAAAACCTAAAATATTAATAAGACCAAAGATTAAAAAGGAGCCTGTACCAGGTCCAAAGAATCCGTCATAGAATCCTAGTGAAAAAGCAAAGATTATAGAAATAGTCATATTCCTTTTATTTAATCCCTTAAAATTATCCTTTTCCCCAATGGATTTAGAAAAGAATGTATAAACACCTATGGCAAGAACTAGCACAAGAACTAAAGGTTGAAGAAAACTTTCATCCAATAGAAGTACAGCCTTAACGCCTAAAATAGAGCCTATTAAAGTGAAAGGTGCTACTATTTTAAGAAACTTAAAATTGCAGTTACCTGACTTTATAAAATTAATAGAACTAGTAAGAGAGGCCATAGAAGCTGTAAACTTGTTAGTTCCAAGAACCATGTGAGGAGGCAAACCAGCTATCATATAAGCAGGAACGCTTATTATCCCACCACCACCAGCAATGGAATCTACAAAGGCTGCCAGAAAACCTGCAAAGCATAAAAAAATAAAAGTAAGTGTATTCATAATTCCTCCAGAAATTTAATTTTTACAAGCTTCATATTAAAGTATATATTATAAATTTATGAAGCATAATCTACTCTTATATTATAAGGGGAAAAGGAAGAAAAAGAAACAGCATTACTTTATTATTCATAAAAGTACCCCATAGGCCAGGAGTAAAATTCCTTACCCAATGGGGCATAGTTTATTTATTTTTACACATTAAATTTTCTTTCCATAATGGTTCAGCACGTTTAGCCCAAGTTTCACCATAGTCTATAGTTTTAGCTACTAAATCTTCTACATTTTCAGGATCTACATACTCTGTAGATTTAGCACCAGAAGCCTTAACCATCTCTGCAATCTTTGGAGCATTATCAAGAATTGGGCAAGGTCTAAATTGATTCTTATTAAAAGGTTGATTCTTTTGGTATTCCATAAACAGTGGCTGTCCTAGAGCTTCAATTAAAGGTACTTCCTTTATATTAGCACTGGAGTAGTGGCAGAATACACAAGGTTCCACATCTCCATTAGCATTAATATGGCAGTATCGTCTTCCACCAGCAACGCAACCACCAACATATTCAGCATCGTGCCAGAAGTCCATATTAAATATTGGTTTAGTAGAGCGCCAACCTCTTATAGTACGATATAGTTTCTCTCTTTGATCAGGATTAGCCATTAGGGAAGTGTCTGTTTTGCAGCCTATAGGCATAAAAGTAAAGTACCAAGAGAAATAAGCACCCATATCTATCATCATATCTATAAATTCTTCAGATAAAACGCTGTCACAGTTATTAGTTGTAAAGCAAGTTGAGAATCCAAATGGAACTCTATTTTCTTTCATAAGAGCCATAGCACGAGTGATATCCTTCCAAGAACCATCACCACGTCTTGCATCAGTAGCATCATCAAAACCTTCAACACTAATAGTAGGAACTATATTTCCAACTTCACATAGATCTTCACAGAAAGCTTGGTCAATTAAGGTTCCATTAGTAAATATCATAAATACACAATCGTTATGTTTCTTAGCTAATTTTAAAATATCATTCTTTCTAACTAAAGGTTCACCACCAGTCATTATATAGAAGAAGATACCTAAATCCTTACCTTGAATAAGTAAATTATCTAATTCATCATAGCTTAAATTTAAAGCTTTGTTATAATCAGCAGCCCAACATCCTATACATTTTTTATTACAAGCAGTAGTAGGGTCTATAAGTAGAGTAAAGGGAATTTCATATCCATACTCTTTAGATTTCTTCCTAGATTCACTCCAACCTCTAATAGAAGAATTAAGAAGGAAGTTACTAAACACAGTCTCTAAAATATGAGGGTCCACTTCTTTTGCTAATTTAGTCATAAGCTCTACCCAGTTATTATCCTTCTCCTTTAAAAATCCTTCAATGGCATCATATTGAGGAGTATATAAATTTTCAGTATCAAATTTTCTTAGCCAGTGAACAATTTTCTCAAAGTTTTTCTCAGGATTTTTCTTTAAGTATCCAAGTCCTTGTTTTAAAGCAGCCTTTTCAATTTTATATTTTACATTTAACATAAGCCATCCCCCATTTTAAATAATTTTAAAGTAAGAAAGTATCATTTTTACTCCCATAATAAGCAATATAACGCTACCAGATATATTAACAGCAACTCTGTACTTATCACCCACACGGTAGCCTACCCTTAGTCCAATGATAGATGAAATTCCTGTTATTACAAATATGATAAACATATCTATAATGATTTCAGTACGCATTAGAGCAAAACCAATTCCTAATACTAAAGCATCTATACTAGTTGCAAAGGCTAAGGAAAAAATATTTCTATAGTTAAAACTTTCCCTTTGCTCATTGATGGATTTAATAGTCATAGCATTTTTTATCATCTTCAGTCCTAAGAAAATGAAAATAATTGCAGAAAACCATTGATTGATGGATTTAAAAGTTTCAGAATAAATTGAGCTTACTGGAAACTTGGTAATCATCATTCCAATAGTAAGCATAATAGCTTGTATTCCCCCAAATGCTAGGCCAACAATAAAATCCATACGCTTTTTTAGATAAGGTTGAGTTGCACCTGTACATACTGTCACTGTAAATGCATCTAAAGACAATCCTATTGATACTATGATTACTTCCAGAACACTCATAAGCATCTTCCTTTCATAATCTGTTTTCTTAAATTATAGTCAATATAGATTTTTATGTAAAAATACACTTTGCCCTAAATGTATATGAAAAAAAACAAAAAGCAACTTATGTAGTTGCTTTAAAACAAATCTATTTAATTGTTTTATGATAGGTTAAGTAGGGGCTTTAACAAAATAAGCTAATCTAAATAAATATTGAATAAGCACTTATATTATTAACGCTCAGCCGTTTCGGAATATTGATTTACTAAAGCATTTATTCAAGGTAAAATCTACAACACAACAACTCGTATACACTCAAACAAGTTGTGTTGCTTAACGATTTTACCATTCATAAATACTAAGTAAATCTAATATCCCTGCAAATGGCATTCGCTAACAATAATATTAAAGTGCATCTTCAATATTTTATATAAGATTAGTAAGATATTTTGTTAAAGCCCATAACTTTTTATAATGGCTTGAACACAATATCTTCCAAGGAATTAGAAAGTAGTAAATAATATTTTTCAGCTAGCTCATGAGCAGGAACTTGTACACCTTTCTTAAGCCAAGTAATTAAGAAATAGGTTAAACCTCTAGAGTAATAATTAGCAATTTCAGAAGCGGTAAGAATTCCTTCAAAATTCATATTTTCTATATCTAGCACAGAGAACAATTCTTCAAACATCTTAAGAAGAAATTTATATATTATACTCTCAAAGGAATTTTGTCCTTCTATTTTCATAGCTTTAATATAAAAATCTTTATTATTTTCTATTCTAGTAAGAATAAAAAGAATTGTCTCATTAAACATTTTATTATCTATAAGAAGGGTTGCACCTTCAAATATATCCTTATAACAAATCCATTCAAGCAATTCATACTTATCAGCAAAGTGGTTATAAAAGGAGGGTCTTATTAATTTTGCCTCATCAGTAATCATTTTTATAGTTATCTTATCAAAGGAATGTTGAGTCATTAACTTTTTAAAGCTATCAACTATCAGTGCTTTAGTATTTTCTTTTTTAGATCTCACAGTATAACCTCACCCCTTTAAAGATATTCTAAAAGTTAACTCAAAGTTTTCCACAGTTTTAACCATTATATCAACTTCCTATATTTTATGTCAATTAAGCCACATATATGCCATAATACTAAGAGTTGCCACACTCAGTGTAAGGAGAAGCTTTAAAATTCCTAGGGATATACCATAAAAGCCTAGATAAAATCTGGGGGATAATATATAATAAACTAGGTAATTTCAAATAAGGCATCTTCAAAAAATACTTCCCATCTTTGACTTGTTATTTATTTTCAGATGCCTAAATATACACCTATTTAACTAGAAAACAATATATCTAGGAAACTATAAACCTATTTAAATATAAAACTATAGAAATATTAAAATAGTTAAATAGGGAACAATAAAACAATATAACTATATAAATATTTACCTAGGAAACTATATAACTAGTTAACTATTTGTTCTGTTTATGCGGGTTTCAGAGATTTTTGTGATTTTCAGAGTCATATTTGGAACCTCTAATATAGAGGGTAAAAAATTCAATTAAAACTTATAAATATACCTAATAAATGAAATTATTTTTAAATAAAAAATTAAAATTAACCATAGAATTTTATTAGATAAGGAGATAAACATGAGAAAGAGAAAAGAATATGAATTTATCATAGAGGGTACAGAATTTCCAGGAAAGGGAGTTGCCTTCCATGAAGGAGAAAAAGTAGCTATAAAAAGTGCATTGCCCGGGCAAAAGGTTAGAGCAAGAGTAACTAAAAAAAATTCCAATGGAGTAGAAGCTAAACTTCTTGAAGTCTTAGAAGATGTAGATTACAAGGTAAAGCCAGCCTGCGATATCTTTGGAATTTGTGGAGGATGTAGTCAAGGAGACTTATCACTAGACACTCAACTTAAATTTAAAGAAGAACAAGTAAAGGCACTTTTAGATAACAAGGGTATAACAGATTATGAGTACCTAGGAATAGAAAGCAGCCCACTTCACTATGAATACAGAAATAAAATGGAATTCACCTTTGGAGACTTTGAAAAAGGTGGAGAACTAACACTAGGAATGCATGCTAAAGGAAAAAGCTTTGCCATAGTATCAGTACATAACTGTCAAATAGTAGATGAAGACTTCAGAGCTATAATAAATGCAACCATAAACCACTTCAGAGGAGAAAACCTTCCTTATTATAGAATCTTAAAACATGAAGGCTTTTTAAGAAATCTAGTAGTAAGAAAGGCTATAAACACAGGAGAAATATTAGTTAACGTAGTTACAACTACCCAAGTAGAATATGACTTCACAGCCTTTGTAGATGTTTTAAAAGGATTAAATCTAAAAGGAGAGCTGACAGGAATAATCCATACCCTAAATGATTCTCTATCAGATGTAGTTCAAGCAGACTCTGTAGAAATACTACATGGAAAAGACTATATAATAGAAGAGCTTCTAGGATTAAAATTTAAAATAAATCCCTTTGCCTTCTTCCAAACTAATACTAAAGGAGCCGAGAAACTTTACTCTATAGTAAGAGACTTCATAGGTGAATCAGAAGACAAAGTAGTCTTTGACCTATACTGCGGAACAGGAACCATAGGACAAATAGTAGCTCCAAAAGCAAAAAAAGTAGTAGGTATAGAACTAATAGAAGAAGCCGTAGAAGCTGCAAAAGAAAATGCTAAAATCAACGGCCTAAACAACTGTGAATTCATAGCAGGAGATGTAGCAGTAACCATAAAAAATGTAACAGAAAAACCAGACATAATAATCCTAGACCCACCAAGACCAGGAGTACATCCAGTAGCACTAGACTACGTTATAAAATTTGATGCCAAAGAAATAATCTACGTATCCTGTAACCCTAAAACACTAGCAGTAGACTTAGAAGTATTAACTGCTAATGGATATAAAGTGGAAAAGGTGAAAGTTATGGATATGTTCCCGCATACGCCGCATGTTGAGGTGGTCACAAAACTCACGAAGAGCAAAGCGAATTAGTGAGTTTTAAGAGTGCCACCCATGCAAGGGCTCCCCAAGAATCCGAGCGGTAGCGACGGATGATTGGTAGGAGACTACTGCTGAGGCGGTTGTTAAGCTTACAAGTAGTGTTTTGGTATTATGAAATAGAAATGCCCTAAATATAAAGGATTTCCGAGATTGAAAATGTTGCTGCTAAATTCATAGCAGTGACCTTCAGTCCTGGAAATCCTAATTTTTATTGTTTTTCTTCAAGCTCTTTCAAGGTTTTTCCTTCTGTAGTTTTCCACTCAGTTAGACCATTTACATGACCACCAATAACGAAAGCAGCAGCATAGGAAGGGCTATTAAATAGAACATCCTCTTGTAATACTTCTTGTTCATCTATTTTTGCGTTTTTTCGGGATTCCTTAATTCCCACAGGGATACTTGGAGAATCTATTGTTTCAATATGGCTGTCTTTTAAAACGACAAAACCTTCACTAGTCTGCTTGCAAGAAGCTTCAATTAGCTGCCCACTTTTTCTACTCTTTCTCTTAAGATATAGAATCAATTCTGGTTCATTGTCAGTGGTAGCTTTAGAAAGAACAGTTTTTGGCTCTGTAAATGGTAGGAATACCTTATGTCCAAGTGTCCCCATAATGATTTTTGCATAATCTATAAATTCCTCTAGTTCGCTTTCTTTTTCCTCGGTAATATTGCCTGGAGTTGGGTCGTTTCCGTTCTTAATAGTGTAGCGGTTTGCCTGCATTGCAAGATTACAGAAACGATTTTCAAGATAACTAATCTCGGTGGGACCAAATGAATTGTTAGAGGTTGTGAAAACAATGGCCTCTGTCCAATAATCTTTCTCAGCATTACGTTTATGTTCCTGCAAGCGATTGAGAATTCCTTCACCATTTTTTCTTGCACCTGCTTGACCTATGTAAACAACATTTTTCCCAGTTTGGTCTGACGTACCAAATAGAAAGTAAACACCACTCTGTTTTAGATCATCTCGTTCTTTACATTTATCTAACTCAGTACGTGGAATTTTATATGCAACACCTGTCCAGTTGGCAAGGGTACATTTCATACGACCGTTTGCATTACCATCCATTAAGAACAGATTTATACTTTTCCCTCTTGTTGCCATTAGTAGCACCTCCTAATAATTTATTCATTTACTTTATGCTCTCCTATTGTTAGGGTGTATCTTAATACCACTAATTGTAAATTAGCATTTATATCTATAAGTGTCAATATTAAATTGCTGTTTTGTGGAGTGAGAATGTTATTTTGTAGTTTAATTTAAAATAATAATACAAATACATTAATTCTAATAAATGAAGAGATATAGGATATTAACTTCTTCATAAATCAATAACAATAGATTTTTTAATAAAAAAGAGAGTTAAGAATAGAGGTTATGTTAAATAATATTATGTAGAAGATAGACATCCAGCCATCATTTCAAAAGAAATGTTTCACTATATTTAGGAAGAACTAATTAGAAGAAGGATATGTCATATTAGTAGCAGTGGGGAATGTGAAGAGATATAATGCAGAATTCATTGGAAGAACCTAGGCAAGAAATCTATTGTTTGGAGGTGCATCAGCAGACTTGAGAACACAGGTCTAGCTTGCAATTCGAGGACAATGCTTGAGGAGTTATTAAAGGATGCAGTTATAAAAGCTATTAATGAACTGCTAGGGCAAAAGGATGATTTTATAGAAGTTCTTAGCAATAATATAGAAACGGTAATTAATGAGCAGGATACCAGTGCAGTAGCTGAAATAGAGAAGAAGTTAGAAGAATTAAAAAAGCAACTATTAGTACGTGCCAATTCTAAAGAGGACTATAACGATATTGCCGATGAAATTTATCGGCTGCGAGAGGAAAAGCATAATGCTTTAGCAGAAGATGCAGAAAAGAAAGTAGTGGGGCAAAAACTTCTTGATATGAAAGCTTTTCTAAAGGAACAACCAACGCTTATTGATGAATGATATGAGCAGTTGATAAGGAGTTTGATTGGAAAGATTATTGTGTATGAGGATAAGTTAAAGGTAGAATCTAAATCTGGGGTAGAGGTTGAGGTCAAGATGTAAAGAAATATTATAAGCACCAATTTTGGAAAAAATGTTTTCTGGTTGGTGCTTTTATTACGATTTGAAGTCATTATTTTCAACATTTTGTCTGTATCAATTGTAAAATGTAAAATTTTGCGATATATTTAAATGGTAAAATTTTTACAAAAGAGGTGAGTGTGCTTTGGAAAACAATAATATAGCGTTAGTTAGAGAAAAAATAACAGCAAATATGGCAGATAATTTAGCAATGCTTCGAACAAAGTTAGGATTAACACAAGTACAATTAGCTAATTTAATTGGTGTTTCAAGACACACTATAATGCAGGTAGAAAATAAGAAAGCTAAGTTATCATGGAATACTTTTCTAAGCTTGCTGTTGGTATTAATCAAAAATCCTGAAACTGATAAACTTCTTAATATATTAGAGATATATACTGAAGAGTTGAATAGTGAATTAAAGATAAGATGAATTTAAAAAGCTAATTATATTAGCAAAAAATGTATGGTTTTGGAAACTGCTTAAATACATTATTGATTAAATAATATGAAAATCTAGGGGGTTAATCATTATGAATGAAGTAGAAAAAAGATATTTTAACGCACTTAATAAAGATCGTGGTGATAGTGCAGATACATTTGAAAAGCCGTCTAACAGAGAAATGTGGAGAAGTATTGTGGAAAAGTATTCTGACCAGGCACATTTTATCTATGAATTAATACAAAATGCTGATGATGCGGGGGCAACATCGGCTCGTTTTATACTTGAGTCGGATAAATTGATTTTTGCGCATAATGGAAAACGTCATTTTTCAATTAGCAACCCTGAGACTGAAGATAAAGATTCAAAAGAAGGTAATCTAGGTGACATCAATGCGATTACTGGTATTGCTTTTTCGAATAAAAAAACTCAAGAAAATAAAATAGGTAAATTTGGTGTGGGATTTAAAGCTGTATTCCAATACACTGCGACTCCATGTATTTATGACCCGAATTTTCGTTTTTGTATAAATCGTTATATTGTTCCTATTGCATTAGAAGCAGATTTTCCATATAGAAGACCAGATGAAACATTATTTGTGTTTCCGTTTGATCATGAGGATAGAAATCCGGTTGAAACTTATAAGGATATCGAAGGGAAATTAAAGGGGGTGTCATACCCTGTTTTGTTTTTAACAAGTCTTCTTGATATTTCTTTTGAGATTGTAAATCTTATAGGTCTCTACGGAAAAAGTATAGAAGAAACATATGAATTTGAAGATACTATCGCAGAAAAGATTTGTTTAATGAAAAATAGTGGCAAAAGTATTACATCTAAGTATTTATGGGTATTTAGCCGTTTTTATGGTGAATTTAAATACTCCGTGGGATTTTTTCTTGATGGGAATAATCACTTAACACCAGCAAATGAATCTGCATTTTGCTTTTTCCCAACAAAAGAAACAACAGGATTGAATTTTTTAGTCCATGCTCCATTTCTTTTGACGGATAGCCGTGAAGGTATTAGAGCTGGAGTTACACACAATAATAATTTGATTAATATGTTGTCAGAACTTGCAGCAGATTCAATGCTTTATTTGAGAGATATTGGAGAAAGAACATCAGTACAATTAATTACAGATGATATTTTTTCAATTATTCCTATCAAGGAAGATGCTTTTTGCGACGTGGATGATACAAGCCGTATATCTTTCAAGCCTTTTTATAGTGCGATTAAGAATGCATTTGACAATGAAAAACTGATACCTACGAAAAATGGATATACTACGGTAGAAAATGCATACTGGGCAGCAGTTCCGTTTTTATCACAGTTGTTTTCTGATTCTCAGCTTGCAGATATCTGTGGGAACAGAGATGCAAAATGGGCATTTGTTTCTCTGGGGCGAGATGAAGTTCAGCGTAATAATAAAGATTTATTCCCATATATAGATTCAATAACAAAAACAGGACTTAATGAAGACCATTTGATAAAAGGGCGTTTTAGTGGTTATGGATACAATCGAATCAAAGACATAAATGGTATTGATAAAGCCTTCATTGAAAAGCAATCAATAGAATGGTTACATCGTTTTTATAAATGGATATCTGAAACGAGTCATCGTACGGAGTTGGCTAAGGTTGCACCTATATTTTTAGACCAAGATTCAAATGCTGTTGCTGCTTTTGATGAAGAGCAACATTTGATTTTATTCTTACCGGTACAAGATATTGCGGGTTACAGAACAGTCAACGAAGAATTGTTGAGCAACAAGGAAACTGCAGAATTCATTGTAAAGATAGGTGTAGCTAAGCCTTCTATTCGTGACCGAATTTATAACGTTATTCTTCCACAGTACAAAAATAATGTTGCAATTGATACAGACCCACATTTTATGTTGTTTTTTAGGTATTACCGCAAATGTTTGCAGGAAGAAGTTGATGATTTCATTGACGAGATAAGAGATTGTGGATTTATTAAATATTATGCTAAAAATAATCCGAAAATTTATAGAGGTAAAGCGAAAGAACTATATTTGCCCACTGATGAGCTGGTTGAATATTTTGAAAGCAAACCTTCTACATGCTTTATTGATTATGATACTTATAAAAAACTTGTTGGTGAATCAAATGAGAAATATTTAATATCATTTCTAACTGAATTAGGTATTAAGAAAAGCGTAAATGTATATGATAAAGAACTAGAGCAGGATGAAATAAATAACAGACGTGATTTGCCGAAACCATGTTCCACATCAACTTATACATATAATGAAAAATATATAGATGGTTGTAAAGAAATCGTTAATTTTATTGAAAAAAATGAATCAAAAGAAAAATCTATTGTGTTGTGGAAACAACTAATTAGCATTATTTCTACAAAATGCATATATGGGGGATTAAAAAAATTATTAACAGGTACTTGTTCATATTTTTATTATTCATCAAAAAGCCAGAGTTTTACTTCATCTATTGCAAATTTACTTTGCTCATCTAGCTGGTTGATGAATAATAAAGGAGAGTTCGTTTCTCCAGGCAAGGTATCATTAACTACTCTTTCTGAAATATATGATGTAGAAGTTGAAGAGGCACCCGAACTATTGAGTTTCTTAGGTATTTCAGTTGAGGGAGAATATATTTATGACCAAGAGGATGATAGCAATCTATCCGATATGCAAAGGGAGCGTATAGAGTTTGCAAAACGTTGTGATGAACTAGGCTTGACAGAAGAAGACTTAGAAGAAATGGCACAAATCAAACGTAGGAGAGCGTTGGAAAATAACGCTTTGAACGGATATGCTTCTGGCCATAATATATCTGATGATGATATGGACGATGAAATCTTTGATGATATTCACGATTCTGAAGATGAAGATGAAAAAGAACAAGATCCGATAAAGAAAATTCATCAGGTAATTTCTAGGGTTGCTAAAGATATCATTAAAAGAACCAATCCCACCCCTATGGCATATGACGATTCTCCTATGAATGAATTTGAAGATATAGATGCAGATGAATTCACACCTTCTTCAGTGGACTTTAGTCGAAAAGCTGAACTAGAAAAGCAAAAAGCTGCAAAAGTTATTGATAAAATTGCTTATCAAGAGGAATTGCAACAACGTGCTTTAGAAGCTGATAGATATTCGTATGGATGGTTTAAGGCTCTTTTAGAGCTTGAGGCATTAAATAGTAATACTAACAATATGAACAGCAAAGAAGTGTCAATTAGTTTTACTCGTGTGGAACGTGAACCGGGTACACATAGGACACTTATTTTGAAACAGTCAAATCGATATATTCCACAATTTATGGAGGATTTAGCTGATATTCCACTAGTTCTTCGTTTTGGAGAGCAGACAAAGACTTTAGCTATTGAGGTGGCAAATGTTAAATCATATGCTTTGCGTGTGAAACTGAAGTCTCATGTGGACATTGAAGACCTCGATTTATCAAAAGTAACAGAGGCACGTATTGATGCCAGAAGTCCGGTATTCTTGTTAGAGGAACTTCGTAAACAGTTTGATGAACTGGATTACGATGCTGATTTCAATATGCAAGAAAACCTATGTGAAAATATAGAGTTTGTATTTGGTCCTCCGGGAACAGGAAAAACAACTCATCTAGCTAAAAATGTTCTTGTGCCTCTTATGTTTAGCAATCAGGATTTGAAGGTTTTAGTATTAACACCTACAAACAAAGCAGCCGATGTTTTGGTGCGAAGAATAATGGAAGTGATGGACAAAGATCTATCTTATAACGAGTGGTTAGTAAGATTTGGTGGTACTGGTGATGAACTTATTGAACAGAGTCAGGTATATCGTGATAAAACATTTGATATTCGTACATTAAATAAAAATGTTACAGTAACAACGATTGCACGATTCCCATATGATTTCTTCATGCCACAAGGTTCTCGTATCTTCTTAAATGGAATAAAATGGGACTGCGTTATTATTGACGAAGCATCAATGATTCCTCTGGTTAATATTGTATATCCTTTATACAAGAAAACTCCTAAGAAGTTCATAATTGCAGGTGACCCTTTTCAGATTGAGCCTATTACATCAGTAGATTTGTGGAAGAACGAAAACATTTATACAATGGTACATTTGGACTCATTTGTGAACCCAAAAACTATTCCTTATGATTATAAAGTGGAGTTGCTTACAACACAGTACCGTAGTATTCCATCGGTTGGATCCGTATTTAGTAAGTTCGCCTACGGTGGAATTCTAGAGCATTATAGAGGTGAGGATAGTAAAAAGCAATTAAACATTGATGACAAACTTAAGGTCAACGCACTCAATATAATCAAGTTTCCAGTAAGTAAATACGAGAGCATATACCGCTCAAAAAGATTACAGCATAGTAGTTCGTATCAAATCTATTCTGCATTATTTACTTTTGAGTTCGTATCATATTTATCGAATCTAATTGCAAATGCAAATTGTGGAGATTTGTTTAAAATAGGTATCATTGCTCCCTATAGAGCACAAGCGGATTTGATTGAGAAATTAATTGGTTCCGCCGAAATTCCAAAAGAAATTGATGTTCAGGTTGGAACAATTCACGGATTCCAGGGAGATGAATGTGATATTATTTTTGTGGTGTTTAATACACCTCCAACAATTACTGTGGGCAAAGATATGTTCTTAAATAAAAGTAATATTATTAACGTGTCCATAAGCCGTGCAAAAGATTACCTGTTTGTCGTAATGCCAGACGATAATACAGAAAATGTTGGCAATTTACATTTGGTAAAACGTGTAGAGCAGCTTTTTAAAAGTAGCGATTCGTATGTAGAATTCCAAACGCATGACTTGGAACAACATATATTTGGTAATGCTCAATACTTGGAGGAAAATGCTTTTTCAACTGGACATCAAAGTGTAAATGTATATAGACTGCCTGAAAAATGTTATGAAGTTCGAAGTGAAGATACGGCGGTTGATGTGCAAATATATCGACCAATAGAGCAAAAAAATCAGGAGAAAACAGAATAATTAAGTTCTATACCGAATGAAAAAGCATTAAAATTGATAAGAAATACTTCCATGTCAGTATACCAGAGAGTTTTTCTGGAGACCGGTTTATAATAATATCAGATATTATGTAATAGAGGTTTAGGAGGAGAGGGCTAATGTGTAAGAAAGTTAAACCACAAACAAACTATGTACAACACTTTTCAACAAGAATTCCGTGGAAAGATAACGATTATACTGGGCGAATTGACAATAATCCTAGGTATAATGTAGCTGCTCAAGTAATTCCCAACATTGCATCGTCACGGGACTTGGAGTTTGAGGAAACAAATAAAGGTAAAAGTTACAAACAAGTAGGACCGGTAAAAATGCAAAACTGGATTACAGAGAACGCGGCGTTCATGAGTGATACTAAGCTTTATCTTAAAATGAACCATCCATATAAAAAAGGAAATGCTAAGTTCAAGCATTTTGAAGAAACAACTTTTGAGATGAACCCGTATTCATTTTTATTGCGTCCATTTTCATGGACTTTAAAGGATAATGCCAGTGAGAAACAAAAGTATTACAATTTTTATTTTGACTTAGAAAAAACAGAACAAATGCTGAGCTGGTCAAGTTCGTGGGTATCGCATGGAGAATCTCAAAAAGGGATTTTCGACTACTTCTTTTCCGGAATTAGTCCGCACAATTCATTGATATTTCCATATTACAAACAAGTTCCGTTTATCGATGATAATAGGCGTGTAATTGCAGGAATGGGAAATATAGTATCAAATGTAGAAATTAAGGAGTATGAGTCTGATGGAAGCAGTGACGAAAAAAACTACATTTGGGAGACAAATGCAGCTCATTCAATAAGAGTAGATGGTAAAGATGGCTTTTTAATGCCATATCTTGAAATTTCCGAGTATGCAAAAAAGCATCCTGATTTTGATGTAGCGAGTGTCACATTGTTTGAACCAGCAGGTTTTAGATTGGAATTTTCATATGCAGTTGAATGGGTTTGCTACGATGCGGCTATTGATGTGCTAAATCAAGCGAAAACTGTATTGAAAAATATAGCTAAACTCGAGCTAAAAGAAGCCAATCATGAATGGGTAAATATTCAACTTGATTATATTGATAATCAATTAAAAAGCGTTTGGAATCAACGTGGTATATTCCCAGGATTAGGTTCAGTTTTATCAGCTTTCGGTGTTAGATACGGTTTCGATGTTGCTAAACATGTTGATACTTCTGAAAATGACCTTATTTCTGAATTGAAGTTATACTTTTCAGGTGATAAAGAAATTGGAAAAGAAAAATTGGATAACAGCTTAGCTGACAAAGAGGATGAATTTTCTGGTTTACTAAGAGATGAAAACAAAACTCGATTCTTTGAACTTTTGTCTCGATTGAATCTTTCTGTTGAACAAGCTATTTATTCTTGGGGTAACCTGAAAAATTATGCAGCTAAAATTATTGAAAACCCATACCTGTTATACGAACTTACACGAAAAGAAAAGGACGAACATCAAGTTACTATTTCTCAAATCGATAATGCAATGTTTGTGAATCCGTTGGTGGAAAATAAGTATCCTCTCAAGAAACCAACTAAAATGAGAACTGAAAGTGATAAACGCCGATTTAGAGCTATGGTGATATTTGTTTTAGTCCAAGCTGCAAATCAAGGCCATACTTTACTCAGTTATGATCAAATTGTTGAAGAAATTAACAAATTACCATTAGATAATAAAACGGATTTTCAAACAGAAAAGATTGAAGGTGTTCTAGAGTTCTTGCAGGAAGGTGAATTGCACGTTGATGTGGAAAATACTTATATCAAACTGAAAGAATATCAAGATTATAAACAATTGATAGTCGATATAGTGAATAGCCGTTTAGGAACTAGTTTATCAAGTGAACAAAACTGGAGAAAAATTATTGACGACCAATTTGGAGAACTTCAAGAAAATAATGAAGATAACGATGAACTGGCTCGTGATGAAAAGGCAACAGCGTTAAAGGTTCTCGAATCTTCTAAGATATCTGTCTTATTGGGAAGAGCAGGGACGGGTAAAACATCAGCATTGGGAATTTTTGCTTTTTCAAAAGAAATTAAGGCTGGTGGAGTATTAGCATTGACACCTACTGGAAAAGCAAGAGTTCAACTTGAAAATTCATTTAAGAAGAATAGTGTTGAAGCTGAGTTTATGACTGTGGCACAATTTTTAATTCGTTCAAAAGGTTTCAGTTGGAACACAATGACTTATAAGATGCCAAGCAAACCTAGTTCAATTATAGCAAAAACAGTTATTATCGATGAAAGTTCAATGCTGACTGAAGATATGTTTGCTGGCATACTAAAGCTTATTGATTCTCATGCTGAAAGAATTATCTTTGTAGGAGATCCAAATCAATTACCTCCAATAGGAGCAGGACGCCCATTTGTCGATTTGATTAATTATTTAGAGAGTGCTTATCCAGAAAAGGTAGCAATATTGAAAACTGAGATGAGACAAGGTTCAGGTGGTGATGATTTATCATTTGCTCAAATATTCTCTAATTTGGATTCAGTTGATAAAGATGTAATTTACCACATTCAAAACAAACAAACAGATAATCGTCTTAAATATATTCAATACAACGATTTAGACGAGTTAGAAAAAGTGTTTTTTGAGGAATTGGTAGAAATTTCAAATATGACAACTAAAGATGATATTGAGGGTTTCAATAAAAGTTTAGGTGCTGAGAAAAACGGTAAATATACAAATTATAATACCGGAAGGCATATTGAAGACTGGCAAATTCTATCTCCTACAAAATTTATTGGAACTGGAAGTTACTATTTAAATAACCAAATCCATCAAAAATATCGTCAAGACATTGTCGAGGAATGGAACAAATATCCATGGTCAAATAACAGTCCTCAATCTGTTCAAAATATTGTTTACGGAGATAAAGTCATATCTAATGTAAATGGTGAGAAGGATTACTGGGATGGTTCATCGGGGAAAGCATATATTGCAAATGGTGAAATTGGTATTATGGCGGATTACCCAAGCCACTATGGCAAAAATGATAAGAATACTAGTTGGTATAAATTCCGTTTTGGTTCATTTGAAGGAAAAGTATTTTCATATACTAAAGCTGATTTTGGTGGTGATAATAGCGATTCTAAGTTAGAACTTGCTTATGCTCTTACAGTTCACAAATCACAGGGGTCTAGCTTTGGCAAAACCATAGTAGTCATAAATGGTAAAAGTTCATTTGTTACAAAAGAACTTTTGTATACTGCGTTTTCTCGTCAAAGAGAAAAACTAATTGTATTAAGTGATTTGTCAATTCAAGAATTAGTTCAGTATGCGAATGATTGGTATTCGGATACCAAACAACGATATACAGACTTATTTAAAGTTCCAAACATCATTGAGATAGAGGCTAGTAAACAAAAACGGTACTTTGAAGAAAAATTGATTCATAAAACAATTCGTGGTGAAATGGTTAGATCAAAGTCCGAAGTAATTGTGGCTAATATTCTCGATAAGATGAAAATTGAGTATTTCTATGAAGAACCATTAAATGTTAGTGGTAAAACCTATATTCCTGATTTTACTCTACGTTACCAAGGCAAAACCGCTTATTTAGAGCATCTTGGAATGCTAGGAGATAAATCATATAAAAAGCGTTGGGACGAGAAAAGAGCAAATTATGAAAGTGCGGCAATTTCAGAAACTCTTGGAAATTTGATAATTACCGAGGATGGATTAAACGGAAGTTTGGACGCAACGATAATAGAGAGTAAAATTCAAACATGGATAAAAAATAGTTGATATATTCCCACAAACGTAAGAACTTAAAAAAGTGCCATCGACTTATTCCCANNCCATGAACGGAGAAATGAAAATTTATATAAAATATAGCGTTCATCCACTCAAAATAGGTTGTCACATCAATCCAAGCCCTATTAGCCATGTGGAGACGGTAATTCTGATGACGAGGGCTTAAAACCCAGTAACCATGAGGGTTTGATTCGCTTTTTATCAGCGTTTTCTAAGCCTTGGAAAACAGCGAAAATATAGATGACATAGGGTATTTCGAACGATGCATACAAAGAAGAAAGTATCTAAAATCGTGTCAAGTACTTTTTGAAAAATTCATTTCAGTAATGAAATAGTGAATATTACTGAGTTATACGGGTCGTATTGTGAGAAGCACACCCATATCCGTGATGCTCTCAATTATTTGAATTAGAAAAATACTTGGAATTGAATGTTGTGGAAATCAAGGCTGAACAAATAGGGTTGAATTCAAAAGAGATTATTTTGTGTTTGAAGATAAAGCGTATCTATATAGTATATTGACAGATAAGCAGGAGATAGTATGTCTGGTTTTGCACGGATTATTACTGAACAAATCACCACAGGAAACGTATTATTAAGACTTGACGAAAGGTTAGCTTTACCTGTAAATCAAGCAATTTCCTATTCAACATTCAATTTCGAAAAGTTTTATGGTCCACAGTTTCATTTTAAGGATAGTGTGTTCGAAAAGCAAAAAACGATTATTGTTCATATGGATAATGAAACATGTGATAAATTGTTGATGGTCATAAAACAAGATTATGATTTCAAATAAGGACAGCCGTTTTTACATATTGAGATAGAAACATTGCCATATGTAAAAGAGGATTATCTAAGTACAGACTGTATTACTACTTTTCTTCACGGGATGTATTATTTAGACAGTGATTGTTTTACGCATATTGATTATACAAAAAATCAATATCAATTTGATAATTATGTAAAGAAATACGCTGAAAGTACATCGGGAGTTCCGATAGATTTTTATGCAAAAAAAGAATTGCATTATAAAATATGGTGTGTGTAAAATGGTAATTATTCAAGAGAGGTTTGGTACAATTTAATGATTGTTTCATTGACAGAAAAATACCGCACTTTGCTTGATGAAATATTAGCATAAATTTGCCATAAAACTGTTCAACTAACACGGGCGTATGTTAGCATATTTTAATGTGATGTGGTTATAAAATGTACTTTTTAATAGTGAGGAGAGGATTGCTGTGAAGATAAATGACAGTATACTTAATGCTAAGTATATTTATTTGGACTGGAATGTAATCAAATATATGAAAGAATCTCGTTTAGATAAAGGAGATTTAGATAATAGGTTCAAAGACATGATTTTTCGATTAAAAGGGAAGTATAAAATGCCGTATAGTACGGCGCATATTAAAGATCGGGCAAATAACTATAAGAGTGAGTATTATGATAAAGTCAAGGAGGATTTTGATTTTGCTGAAACTATAAATGATATGCTATGTTTAGGAATTGATGATGCATCACCTGTAATTGTTCAAGAATCTATGATGAAATGTTTTAACGATTACATTACAGAACCGAAAAAAAAGTTATCGATTAAGAACGAAGATATGATGTGTTCATTTAATATAGATATGACTCGAATGGATATTTCACATCCAATATATGATTTTTTGAAATCACACGGAGGAAGATATTCAGCACAGAATATGGGAATATTTCTACAAGAAATGTATACGTTAATTTTTGAGGATGTAAGTAGGTATAAAATATTAAGGGAATATATCAAAAAAATGGATTTGAAAAACGATTTTAATCAAGCATATTCATTAGGTGAAAAAATTATGTTAGATAAGTTACTTTATCATATGTTTTCTTTTTTTGATTCATTTAAAGATGATGAAGAGACATTGATGAAGAAATGGCCTAAGATAGCGGAAAAATGGTTTTCGTTAAATAATGAGTATGTAGGTTTTGACTTGTTGTTAATTCAAGGTTATACACTTCTCGATATGCATCCGTTGTTTAATGACAAATTGAAGAAAGGAAAAAATACTTTAGATAACATTATTAGAGATGGACATCATTGTTTCTATGCGTTGAAGGGACAATATTTTGTTTCAGAAGATGCTTATACAAGAAAAAAGACTACGTTTCTTTATGCAGCTTACGATATTAAAACAAAGGTGGTAAGTGAAGCGGAATTTCTAAATTATTTTGATTTTTGATATGTTTTCACAAACGAAAAGAACGTGGTGGTTATGTTCCCATAAACGAGAGTTGGCATTTGACGTACTTGCTATCCTCTCGTGCCATGTTGAGTGTGTAATTCTGATGACGTATTGTGGTGATAAGAAGAAATAAGGTGATTGTACCACAATATGTTGTGGTTTTAAAGTAAAAAAATGAGCGAAAGTTAGGCTTATAACGCCAGATTTTTTCCCTGATTTTTAGGTGAAAATATAGATGACATAGTATTTTGCATTATAAATTAGATAGAGTGGAATTGCATGTAAGTTCATAATAAAATGCTGTTGAATTAGCTTTTACAAAAAATACAATAGAAGACTGCAAGGGTAACTAAAAGGGGGAATCAAAATCCGAAGTATTATAAATACGATAAAACAATTGAATGATAGTGGTATCTTAGACTTAATTGCTATAATAATAAGTCCTATTATTTCTTTTGCTGTTTTATTTTTTACATTAAAACATGATAAAAAACAATTTAAAGTTCAAATTGAAAATCAACAAAATGAACATCAAGAAACCATTGATATAATGGTAAAACAGCATGAGCAAGAATTAGATAAGCAAACAGAAATTAATAGGATAGCTATAATGCCATATTTGTTAATTGATAAATGCATTAAAATTAGAAGTGAAAGAGGACATACATATTTCGAGATTTCTTTTGTTAATAAGGGCAATGGAGCTGCAATTGAATTAACAGGGAAATATTTTGATAAATTGTTGGATTCATTTTTATGTCCTATGTTTGAGTCAGCATCTGCTGTATATGGTTGTGCTTGTCCTTTTGATTATGAGACAAATGTAGTGAAACCGGGAGAAAAGTGCTGTTTTGAAATGTATCGGGTGATAAATAGTAATAATATTAAGACTAAAAAATTAGATAAGGTGACTTTCAAAATATTATTTAAAGATATGTATTTAAATCAGTATGAACAAGAGTTTATGTTTTTATTTTCTGAAATTCAAGGAGATGGGAATATTGAAGTGCAGCGTGTTTCAACATATTCACCAAAAGTCATTACAAAATATAAATAATTTTGTGATATAACTTGATATGAAATCAACAACGCAGGAGCTTATTTTGATTATGGTAGTGGACTTCGGCAAAGGGGTCGATCCAATTTAGAGCAAATGATAAATATGGCGTGTGATGGCGAGATTGATTACATTCTTACGAAATCTCTCAGTAGATTATATAGGAATGTTTTAGATACATTAATAATCATAAGAAAATTAAAAGAAAGGGTCATTAATATGTATTTTGAAAATGAAAATCTAAATTCGATTGAAGATGAAGCAGAATTTGCAATCACTCTTAGTAGTATTTTAGATCAGGAAGAAAGCAGAAATCTTAGTGAAAATATTCAATGGGGCTATCAAAGAAAGTTTGAATACGGAGATATATTTACCAAGTATAAAAACTTTATGGGTTATAAATGTGAAAACGGCAACTTAGTTATAGTACCTGAGCAAGCTCAAGTAGTGAAAACAATATTTAACCTATATTTAGATGGCATGACATTACTGCGAATAAAAGAGTACTTAGAGAGCATGGAAATTAAAACTGCTACAGGTAAAGGTATTTGGACAACATATGTTATTCAAAAGATGCTTAAAAATGAAAAGTATAAAGGGTGTATCATATTTCAGAAAACTTTTATTGAAGATTATATTACTGAGAAAAGAAAAGTAAATCATGGTGAGCGGGCAAAATATTATGTAGAAGATACTCACCTAGCCATTGTATCAAAAGATATATTTGATAGAGAGCAAGAAGAAATGAAGCGACGTGAAAGAATTGTGCGTAATAATGATGGCAGCACAGAAGCATCAAAGAGCAAATTTAATAGCAAATATATTTTATGAAATTTACTAGTATGTGGGGACTGTGGTGCATCCTATCGTAGAAGAACCGCGCGTGGCAAAGTTTTATGGAGATGTGCTACTAGAATTGAAAAGGGCAAAAATGAGTGTACCCTATCTCCTATACTAAATGAAGAGTGGTTAAAAGCGTAGCTCACAGAGTTAATTTGTGACGGTAATTACGGCGAAGGTGTAGTGAAGAGTAAGGTGGATAGAATTGAAATATATGACAGACATATTTTAGTTAAAGGATATGACGGGTCAAGTGTGAAACAACGAAATTCATTTTGTTAAAGTGTTATTTGCTCTGTGAATATGTTATAATTTGTATGTAAAAAGTGAGCTACGGCACAGATTAAATAATATATATTTATTCGGGGAGAAAGTTGGTGGGCACATGGCAAAGAAGAAAAAAGGTAAAGCAAAAAAGATAAATCCTTGTACATCCAAGTCAACTGTTCAAGAATTGCAAGTTTCAAGGGATGGAGGGAAAATTGCACTTGTAGGGTTCACTTATCAATTTCTATATTCTTGCTATCTAATATTGTCTGAAATGGATGAGAATACTGTCTTTTATTTAGAGGGAATTGAAGACATAGATAAAATCAACCATATCGATGTGGATAATTGCAATACCCATATACAGCTAAAATACTCAACACAAAAGCAAGATGCTAGTTTTTTAAAGGATGTTCTAAAAAACTATTTAGAAGCCTATCTTATTGATAAAAATCGAAAATTCAAATTGGTTTATGATTTTAAGGTTGCTAATGGAAATTTAAGTAAACTTATTAAAAATACTTTAGATGCTACTTCCAATACTTATTGGGAAAAGATAATTGGAGAAATAAAAGAAGAAAATCCATTTTGGAATTGGAATGACTTCTCATATGATACTTTTATAGCTAAACTTTCTTTTGAAAAAAAAGAAAAAAATACTTTGTCTCAAGAAATAGAAAGGCTGTTAATAAACAATTACGATATTGTAACGGACAATATTACAATATTCGCAAACGGTCTCAAAATTTGTTGCTTAGAAAAAATGGAGCATAGGAAAAGTATTAATAAAAATGAACTCAATACATTGATTTTAAGTATTAAAGATGACATTAGTAAGGGAGCACATAATCCTGCACACAGTTGGATAAAAAGAGTTGGTTTTGAGTCTGGCTACAATGTTAGAACAGACTACAGTTATTACGAAGGGAAAAAACCTTCCTACCAGGATATCGCACAACAGCTACCAGTTAGAAGAATTGTATTGGAAAAGGAAGTTGTAGAATCAGTTAAAGAAAATAGAGTTACTGTAATAAAAGCCTCTAGCGGTCAAGGAAAAACAACCTTGGCTCTTCAAGTTGCATATGATTTGCAAAAGGAATATACAATTTATCATCTTTTATGGTGTAATGACCCAAAGGAGCTGAGCCATATAATATCTTATTTTAGTACAAGAGTAAAAATGGGAGAAAAGCCCCTGATTGTTATTGACAATCTTGATTCTCAACTTAGTGAGTGGAATAAATTAGCCCAACTTCTGCAGGATGAAATATCATATAATTACAGATTACTTATAACGACCAGAGAAGATGATTGGTACAATTATAGCGGAGATTTGAGCAATGTTAAATCTTTACAAGTAATAAAATTATTTCTTAATGAAGATGAAGCAAAAGCTATATTTCAAGTGATTAACCAAACAGGTAAGCTGCATCCATCAATTACTGATTGGCGAAAATGTTTTGTATCAGTTGAAAAAAAGAAGCTTCTGATTGAGTATATTTATTTACTCACTCATGGCGAAATGTTATCTCAGCGAATATCTAATCAAATTGCTCAAATAAGTAACACGGATTCTGGTAGAATTAAATGCGAAATTCTTCGCAAGGTTTGTTTTGCCGATATATGTGGAATTAAACTTTCGGCAAATAAACTCATTAGAAGTTTAATAGAAGTAACTTCCCAAGATTATGGAGAGCTATTAAAGGGCATTGAAAATGAATTTCTAATTCGAATTGATGGTTCGTCAAAATATATTGAAGGATTACATCCAGTTCGCTCACAACACATTGTTGATAAGCTGCATGAATTTGTTGAGTTGGAAGAAACTGCATTGCAAATCGTAAATATTGTGGACTGCACTTACTATTCTAAACTATTTTCTTGTTTCCCAAAGATAATTAATGATAAAGAAAAATTCTATGTTCATTTAGTTGAGACACTATGGGATGAAAGTAATTTAACTCCATATGTAGATGCTTTGCGTGGCATATTTTCTGGTAGTGTTATGCAATATTACCTTGCCAATCAACATATTTATGATGATGCAAATGAACATGGTGGCTTATTTGTTTTAGACATGGAATTAAATCCATTTACTAAATTTGAAGAGATAGATACTTCCTTAAACACCTTAGACGATATGCGAAAAATAATGCCTGAAAACAAAAATATAGAGTATTTATGCCATCTTAGAAACAATACACCTAAAATGGAATTATCACATACAGATATATATTTTCTGTGTAAAGCCCTATACAAATACTTCAAAAGTGATGAAGCTTTTAATATTACATCGGACATTGCTTCATACGCTTCAATTATTTATTGGCTCATTAACATTGACCCGTCTTTTAATTTAACGAATAATATCTCTCTAAAATTGCTTTGGGAAAACTGTGACAGTTATTCCGTGGATACTATATCTTCCGTTATGTATACTTGTTTTTGTGGAAACAGAGAAAGATATATGGCATATGTTAATGATAACTTGGAGTGCATTTTAACCTATTTAAGGAATGAAACTGAATCACTACAAATATATGTTAACGAGAAAAGAGAAGAGATCTATGTAAATTACATTATCCTTGCAAACGAAATAAATAAGGGCAATGACGAGAGTGTATCAAGATTAAAAACTATATGCAAAATGCTTCCCGTTTTTGATACTTATTGTGCCGATGCTATTAAACCAGTAATAGATGCTCTTTCAGGATATGAAATTCCTGATGATGCACATAAGACCATGCCAATCAGAAATATTGTGATTATGTTTCATCAAGAGTTTACCTCCCTTTGGAGCAAAACAATTCTTAGTAATTATGAATGCGATAGTATTTATGAATGGCTTGAACATTGGCTTTTTATTAGAACTAGTATTGTTAATTTATCCCAAAAAACTATTGTGTTCATTCATAGAATTTTAGAACAAAAAACATTAGGCAAAATTGCAGATGAAATAGATGAACTTAGAGAAGAAATAAATAAAAAGCTGATTAGAGAGTACAAATATCCTTATGAAGATAGACCTTTTGATGAAAAAGCCAATCTTCCAGAGGGGTTAAACAAAATCAAAAACGACTTTTTTCAAAGCATAAAAAATTTTTATAACCAATTAGTTGGATTTTTGAGTAGGGATAAAGAGAAATCTCGGTTAGCACTAATAAATTTACAACAGACATTGTCTTCATTAGAGAAGATGCAAGCATATTTCAACGAAATATGCAAAGAACAAAAAAAACTAGCTGAAGAGTATAGAGAAATTTGTGAAGTTGAAGAAAGAACATACAAAAACCTTATTATTACATGCCAATATTATAAAGAACACCAACCCAGTAAATATTTTAATAAATATCAAATAAGTGCTTGGCATACGAATAACTACAAAGATAAACTTATAAAAGCAACAGAGACATTAAGTGATTTATCAGTTGCATATTCCATAGTTTTCCCCTCGCATTATTTTTTTGATGGAATACTTAGTCATTATCCGATTATTGTGAATAAATTTGATATGACTGATGGTGAAGAACTATTGCAGTTGCTGTACCTCTGTACCCCTTTCACTAGTTTGGAATATGATTATTTGATTGTATTATGCTGTAACGATCCTCATAATATAATGACTAATGGATTGAAAATTCCAAAGAGCTTTTTTGAAGAATTAAAAAAAGTAGTTGAAGATGATGATGTCAACTTAATGAATGAATTGTCACCACCTTTCCCCGTGGAGGTTACGCCTCAGATGTTGGACTGTTTTAACTGCGGTTATGATGTTGTAAAACCTGCTGTTACAGGGTGCGAAAATATTGATCGCATAGGCGAACTTTTATGGGCATTATCAAAATCACGGCAAATGTTAATTTATAATGAGGATGTAAAATATCGCAGTATTGTTGAAGAAAAGTATAAGGATGAGGTTCTAAAGATTCTTGAGGATATTAATAGTAAAATCACAGACGAGTATTTTACTGAAATCTCCAATCTTTGTAAGGCTGTATTTGAAGGAGAGGAATTTTTAGATGTAGAACTAAATGCATTTTACGACAATTTAATCAGTATTTGCCCGAAGTAATCATTTGATACAACTTTTTGTATTTTAATTAAAACGGATTTGACAAATCGTTATTTTAGAAACAGCTACTAAAATAATTTGTCTTGATGTAAATGTTGAAAAGAATTTTATTGGGTTTATAACTTTTCCGAAAGAGAAACTTACATTGCGTGAATCAAAAATTGCTGGGTGGAAAATCAACAGAAAATGAGTAGACGGAAGCTTATAGAAATGCAAAAATGCCATAGTGTTGAGTTGTCGGATTTGATAACAGCCTTGTGAGTGTACTCATTTGACATTCGCAAAAATTACAAACACTGGTATAGAATTGATATAGGAGGGAATGTATAATGGATAAAAAGAATGAACTTATTCAAGCAATGAAGGATGTTGAATATTGTCCTCCGACAGAGCTTGTAAGGATGAATATTGATATTGAGGAAGCACAGAAGTTCCCTATTAAGAAAGCGGCTGCATTAGGCGTAGCTTTTCAACCTTTGACACAACTTTCAAGTTATGCAGCAGGTAGTTGTGGTCAAAGCGGACTATATTTTGTTAATACTGCAGGAAAAACAATGTTTAAAAGTGGCGGACAGTATATAGGAAATCTTCAAGCTGCTAATGGTGGTGTAGGTGGAGGAATTGCAAGAATGACACAGATACCACTTGACCCTACAATGTTATGTATGGCTGTTGCGATTATGGCAGTAGAAAAGAAATTAGATGCCATCCATGAGGCACAAAAAGAGATACTTGCTTTCTTAGAAATGAAAGAGGAAGCAAAACTTAAAGGTAACCTTAATGCTTTGGCCGATGTGCTTAACAACTACAAATTCAATTGGGATAATGAGAAATATAAAGACCACAAGCATATTCTTGTTCAGGATATTAAACGTGAGGCTGAACAAAGCATTATCCTATATCGAGAACAACTTACAAAAGCACTTAAGAAAAATGTGTTGTTTCACAGCAATCAGAATGTCAAGTCCACGTTGAACAAGACGGTGGCTCGCCTTAATGATTATCAGCTTGCTCTGTATACATTTTCATTCTCTTCGTTCTTAGAGGTCATGCTACTTGAGAATTTCGATTCTAATTACCTGAACAGCATCGCCGGAAAGATTCAGGAGTATTCAATTGATTATACTTCACTCTATGAAAAATGTGCGGAGAAAATCGAAAATGACTCCAAAGCTTCTTTTGAAGGTTATGCTCTGAAGGGCTTGTCAAAGATAAGCAGTGGAGCCGGAAAGTTGGTTGAGAAAATCCCTGTAATTAGCAAGTCTCAGCTTGATGAAAATCTCATCAAGGCTGGTGGTATACTTCAGGATGTAAATACCAGTAGAACACAAAACGTGATGCAGATACTTGTAGATAGTCAAACCGATTATATAGGTGCTTTTGTTGAAAACATCCAGACCATTGATAGTTTGTATAATCGTCCGGTACAATTAATGTTTGATGCTGATAATATCTACATTGCATCAATTCCGGCTGCATAGTAAGGCATCCAGAAAGAGGTTATCGAGTCAACTTTATAGAAAGTATCAAGCTGTAGGTGTCGGATTCCCAATAACTAACCGAATGTATCAAGGTTACTATAATCCGAATTTCAGACAGTTTGATGTTATGTTTTCGACTATGAATGAGGAACTTGGTAGAACAGAGCCAGCAACGATTGTTAATACAACTATTCCTGCTTGTGTACAAATAAAAGCTGTAACTTCAAATGAGCTGACTAATATAATAGAACCACTTATATGCGGTCAGTACGATAATGTGATTACATATCTAAGGCATCCTTCTGGTGAACATAGTTATGAAGTGTGCATTAGAGAAATTGAATTCTAGAGTTTAATAGTGCTCCTCTCATTCATCTGTCTTTTATAGTGACAGGGGGATATTCACTATACTTATATTGAATACAATAGTTAGTCAAAATATATAAAAATATTTGATAGTTGAGGAGGTTTATATGAACGATAGAATTTGCTATTGGTGCGGTAAAAAAGCCACTTCTAGAGAGTATGTTCCGCCTAAATGTTTGTTTCCAGAAAATAAAGATGTAGGTAATATATTAAAGCAATCATATAGGGATAATTTAATTACTGTTCCTTCTTGCGATGAGCATAATAGTAAGAAATCACATAATGATGAATATTTAATGGCATGTTTAAGTGGTAGAGTTGGTAACAATTCTGTAGCATACATTCATAATAAGACTAAAGTTAAGCGTGCATTGGAAAGAAACTCTTCTTTATATAAAATAGAAAAAGATGATGTATTAAAAATTGCTAATAAGAGTTTTCCTATTCAGTGGGTTACTGTAGATAATTTAAGACTAATACAGTCTTTTGAATCTATAGCAAGGGCATTGTATTATTATGAAAAAAATAAAATTTTTAGAGGTGAATGCACAGTGGTATCAGATATATTTATTAATTGTAATGATAAACGGAGTACATATTATATGAAGCAAATGATAGCACTGATTGAAAAAGAGAAAATAAGCTGGGATACAATAGTAAAGGGAGGTAACAGAGATGTATTTACCTACCAGTTTAGTCCTGTGGACGGATTTAAATGTCAAACATTAGCATTAACCTTTTATAAAGGAACAAAAGCCTATGTAGCAATGTCAGAAATGGACAAAGAGCTTAAAAAGAAAGCAAAACCACAATTCGATTTTCTTATTGATTCAATTTTAGGAGATTATCAAGAATAATTGGTGGGTGGACATTTAAAAGAAAGGGGAATAGATTTATGGGGGAAGAAAAATTATCAGTTTCAGATAGAAATAGTAGGTACTTATTGGTATTTTCATTTATTTCTGTTGTTTGCATAGTTCTAAGTAAAAGTATCGAATTATTACAAAATGAATTAAGTAGAATATATATTTCTCAGTCTGGAATACCATATATTAAAATGTTACAAGCATTTCCGTCAATTATTTTTGTATCATGTATATTTTTGCTGGTGGTACTTATAAGATATTCGTATTTTGAGGCAAGTATATTTATTGAACGAGCAAATGCCAACTCACAACAGTTTTTTTACAAAAGGCCAACAATTCATATGATCATATTTTTTATTATTTAATGATATTTGGGATAGGTATAACTTTTTATTTATTGTTTGGTTCATTAATCGACAATATCGAAATTGCAAAAAATAACTATGCAATTACCTACAGTATTGTTGTTGTTATCTCTATAATAATCACGATCGTTACTACAAGAATTACTTCAAGAAAAAGCGGTAATGCCATCCCTCATATTACAACTGATGTTGTTGGAGCTGTAGTATTTTTGATATGTTGTCTTTATGCAGTAACGACTTTTCTACCACAGCAAATGAATGCCAAGCTGAAAATTGAATATGACAATCAATATATTAACATAAATTTAGAAGGAAATTCAACTTTTGAAAAAATACTAATAATGGTAAATAACAAAATAGTTGAGCAGATTGACGGCAAAGAAGATAATTACTTTATTTCTAAATATGTTGCTAAGGATAACTCAATTAATGCTACAAATGAAAGCTTGGAATCCGATGTTTTTGTAGAAGAAAACAATAATTATTTTTATTACACAAAAACAGCAGATATAAACGAATATGTTATTGAAGGAATGAATGACGTGCAATTTCTTTTAGAAATTGATGGGCGAAATTATATGTTTAGCAATCCGTTAATTATTGAAGACTCAAACTATGAATATGTTAAATCTATTTACGAAACAAACATTAACATAAGAAAATAGAGCTTGTAGTGTTAGCGTCAAAGAATTACCGGCTATTAACTTATAATATCCTTTGATAAACTTGAAATATCTAAGATGATTTAAAGGAGGTATTTCAACAATGTTAAAGGATGTAGATAAAGAACTAAATTGGGAGGAAATATTAGTAAAGTTTAATTCTTATGAAGGTAAGATTATAGATTTTGTAGAGAAAATAATATTAGCCATCATCAATTATATTACCACTTCAAGATGATTGGCAATTCTTGTTTAGAAGTTCCATCCAGCATTTCTAACTTACCACCCGCTGGAAAAATTAATTCATATCCAAGTATCATCAATCAAAGCTTAAAATTAAAGATAATGAAAAAAATGACACGACTTGATTATGGGAAGTGGACAGAAGAAAAGGCAAATAGGGATAAAGAAGAAATGTTCAATATTTTGGAAATATAAAGGATAGAACATTTCGGATAATTAGAAGTAATGAATAGATATGTTTGCAAGAACACCTAAAACGAGATGCTGTCTGGAACACAGGAAATTACCGAGTTACTCGATATTAAGACATAGGGTTAATAAAAAATATACATGGGACAAGGAGGAAAAGGTTATGGCAAAATATATGGTTACTGATAATGAGGTTAAGAAGGCACTGGCTATCGACAGCTTTAGAAATATGTCTAAAGACAAAATTATTGAGTTCGTCTCTGCAATTCCGAATATGGATAAAGATGTTGCAATTAAAATTATCGATCAGTTTCCTGCTTACACTGAATCAGCAAATAGCATGATTGCACAGTTAAATACCATGTGTAATAACGTAATGAAGGTGTAGATTGTCAACTACTTTTGACCCACTTTTTCACATAAAATTGACCCATTAGTAATATCAATTTATTAATTCTATATCATACCCACTATCGCGAAGGCGATTGATATTTATATTAATAGTTTTAGAACTGGGACTAATTTTTATAAATTTTGCCATTTCTAAAAGTCTATCTTGTACTAAATCTAATGTTAATGAATCCATAGGATTTTTACAGTATACTTTTTCTGATACAGAGGCTACAATTTTTGTAGCCTCTGTATCTTTAACTTTGCATAGTTGTTCCATGCTCATAAAATCAAGGTTATCATTAGATAGTTCTTCATATTTCCTTGTACTTTTATTGAATCTATAATTGGTATTTTTTCTTAATAATCTTATAGTAGTAGCGTATTCAACACCGTAGGTGCTTGATAGGAACTCTACGGCTGATTCTTTACCTTCGGTATTGAAGATATGTACTAATTTATCAAAATCTATATTCATATTCTTAACCATATTCTATACTCCCTTTATTTGCCCCTTTACTCTAAAACTATCTCCTGTTATACTTATTAAGTGACAGTGATGCATTAGTCTATCGAGTATTGCAGTTGCAGCTAGTTTACTTGTAAATATTTGATCCCAATTACCTAACGGTATATTGGTGGTTATTATTAGAGAGTTTTTTTCATAGCGTTGGCGAATGACTTGAAAAAATATACTCTCTTTTTCTTTGTCCATTTTAAAATGACCTAATTCATCAATGATGAGTAGATCTATTTTTTCTAACTTTTTAAACTTGCTTTTAAGGGTTCCTTCTATGTAACTTTTATAGAGGTCGTCTATAAAATCATTAGCTGTAGTGAATAACACCTTTAAACCATTATTACATGCTTGTAAGCCTACGGCAGTTGCAATATGACTTTTCCCAACTCCAGGTGGTCCTATTAATATTACATTTTCTTTATTTCGTAAAAATGCTAAGGTTTCTAAATCTCTAACCTTGCTTTCATTTATCTTATCTGGAAATGTAAAATCAAATGAACCTAGAGATCTTACAGACTCAAATCTTGCTGCTTTTATATTACGCTCCGCGTTACGTTCCTTTTTTCCTTCATATTCTATCTCTAATAATCTACATAAGAACTCTCTGTGACCGAGATTATTTTCAATGGCGTAAGCTATTTCTGATTGAAATTTCATCCTTATGTCTAAAAGTTTAAATTGTTTTAGAAGAGCATCAATATGGTCTGTTGATGTGTTAATTCCAGATTTTTTCTTCAAATTTGACCCTCCTCATAATAAGATAAGTCTCTACTTGTATCCTCGATTGTTAACATATCATCTGCTGAATTACTACCTTTAACTATTTCAAAATATTTTCTTTTTAACACCTCTTTGATGCTTCTTATTTCATATATATTATTATTTATGCAATATTCTAAAATTAAATCTAGTGATGATATATCGTAAAGATCCTTTAACTTAATAAATTCTCTTAAATGATAGCTTGGCTGCTTTAAATTAGGTATAGAATTTTTATAAAAAACCTTACCATTGATAAATGTGTCTTGAAACTGCCTTATTATTTCTGGTATAGATTTTGGAGCTATATCATTTAAACTTCCATAGTGATTATCTACAGTTACCATACGTCCTTTATCTTTAATGATTTCATGAACTGCTATTAGCTCCAATGATTTATTGAATACCTCTAATTTATAACCTAATGTGATTCTAAAACCAACCTATTTACCTACATATTCTACGGGAACGCTGTATTTTATGGCATCCACAGATATATAAGAATCTAAACTTACTTTTCTTTCTTTAAGATTACATAAAATAAATGGCTCTTTTCTTACAGGATTTAAGTGAGGTAGTTCCTCAGCAAAGAACTCATTTGTAACACCACCAATTTTCTTAAATAATAAATGAATAGCTTCATAAGTGGCTTCGCCGTCGCAAGACTTTGAAAATAATATAGCCTTCTTCCTAGAGGCTGCAAGGACTAATGAGAAGCAATATAATGTTAACTTTTCACAACCAATTTCCATTGTGTAATGTGCCCAATCAAATTGAGCCTGATCTCCTAACGGAGTTTCTATTCGTTTGGTTGCTTTCATTGGAATATTTATTTTATCATCCTTTAATTTATTAAGATATCTGTATATGGGAGATATACTACCGTCATATCCCAACTTTTTCAACTCACGATATATTCGTGTTCCTATAAAATTAAACTCGGGACTCAGGTACCATATTTTTATTTGTTCTAAGTAAGGGTCAATTTTAGTATCATAAGTTCTTTTTTTGTAATGTGGTTCTTCTCCACATTTTATTAGTCTTTTAACAGTGTTCCTAGATATCTTTAATTCTCTTGCAATCTGCCTTATCGGCATCCCCCTCTCATACATTCTCTTTACTGTAATCCATTCTCTCACATCTTTCACCTTTGTTTTTCCTCCCAATCCCAGTATAAGATTAGGATATTATAATAACTTAGGTGGGTCAATTTTGCTCGTTAAAGGTGGGTCAGTTTTAATTATAAATCAACAGAAGGAAAATGGAGAAAGTCAGAAGGAAGCGATTGAGGCTTATAAGAAAATACTCGATGACCTTGGTGACCTTTTAAAAAAGGACACAATTACTGCCGAAGAGAGAGTAAAAATAACAGAACAGATGATAACTGTTGCAGGTCGTATTTCAGCAAAGGATACTGAAAACAAAGATTTTCTCAACGGAATAATTAAGTACGGAGTTCCTATTATAGGAGGTGCGCTTGTATTGGGCGCTGCAATCTTAGGTGTGAATGTTAAAGGTACTAAGATTCCGACATTGGATAAATAGTAGTAGATATATTCCAGAGAACCGAGAAAACTTAAAAAGTAGTGTTGACTTATTCCCACGAACGCATAAATGAAAAATGTGTAAAAATACTTGGATTTACACACTCAAAAGGGGTTGTAACATCAATTCAAACCCTATTAGCCATGATGGACAGTCGTTATGATTACGAAGAGCGTTTCTAATTAAAACAAACCATTTCAATTTAAAATAAATTCTTTGCATTTTTAAAATAAAGTTTTGTAATGAAAGAATTTGTCTGATATAGGGGCAAAAAAATGGAAGTGAAAATATAAAATATACGTTGATAAATAAGGGGAAAGAATCATGGTTTAAGCCTTGAATCTTTTCCTTTTTAATAGAAAGATTTAAGGGGAATGGATTAGGAATTAGGGATTAACTCCAAGCCTTTAAAAAATAGAGGTTCTTAAAGAAAAATTAAATGGATTTATAATGAGATAAAATACTGAATCTTAGTAAATAAGTGCTGATGAAAAATGGATTTTTAAATGGATGAGAAAATGGAAAATAAAAGAGATAGATAACCACAGATGAAAATGTTTATTTTAAAATCGAACGAAAGAATCGGGGGTTAAGATGGGTGAAAATGAAAAGGTTTATTTTAAACTTACATAGTAGGCAAAAGGAAAGGCTAAATTTTTAAAAATCAAATTAAATTTATGATAAAAAGTGTAAGAGGGGATGGATTAAGAGGGATTTTATTGCTAATTGAAGAAACAATATAGTGAAATTGATTTTATATAAAAGATATAGTTATAGGGGGAAGAAATAAATGGACATTAGAGAATTAATAAAAATGGAAAATGAAATTATAGAAGAATCTATTTTAGAATCAGAAGAACTTATTACAAATTCATATAACTTGGTTAAATTATTATCCCAAATAGCTGATGGGAAAAATATAGATGCTTCAGTATTTCTCTTCTTACATAGGCAAGTGCAAAATAGTTTATTTCAAAATTTATTATCAATTTTAAGGAGGCATGAGATTCAAGCACAAATTATGTTGAGGCATTCAATTGAAATGGCATGTTTATCAGTGTATAGCTTAGAAAATGCAAATACTAATGACTATATTGTAATCGATGATATTGCAGCAAAGCCAGTTAAAGGAATAGAGCGTAAAGCATATAAATATTTAGATAAAGAATTTCATGAAGAATCAAAAAAATTAAAAGCAATAAAAGATAATATAAATCAGTATTTTTAACATGGGAATATGTTTAGTTCTTTTAAAATATTATCAAAAGATTCACTCAAAATAGATTATTTTGATAGGAAAGATAGTTTACTTGAAAGGACGTTTATATGGCAAATTGGATATGTTGCAAGTATTGTTTTTATTATGATATATAAGGCGGCTAAAAAAAGTAGTGCAGTGATTGTACGTAAAGAAGTATTTGATGAGTTTAAAATGTTATTATCGGTTAATCAAAAATTTCGAGAAGAATTTTTAAAAGAGAAAAGATTGAGAAGACATAGTAATATTGTATAACTTAGAAAGTATTTTTAATTAGTTAGATATATAAATGTCAAAAATATGACTGAACGATGTTCGGAGGATTATAGAAAGAGAACTCTTAGGACTTTATTATGATTCTAAGTGGTTTAATAAATTATAAAAAAGATTAGCAAAATAAATTAATAAGTGTAAAGTCTATTAATTTACTACCTATCATAATCTTTAAAAAGGGAAGTAGTAAGATGCTTATTCATGTAATAAATTTTAGAAAGAAGTTAGTGGAGGTTTTATTGGTAACCATAACACTGTTTGAGCAGATGTTTTTATCATTATTGTAGCTTATATATATTTATAGCTATAATTTCAAATAAAAGTTTAAGGTTATGTGATTTAAGTAAAACAAATGATTATATGGAACGTAAATGGATACTTAATAATTTAGAAGATTCACTTATTAAAGCATTTGAGAAAAATGAAATTTCTATTAAATTAAAAGAAGATTATTGTTATGATAAGGGAATACACAATCGCCTTGCGTTTATCCTTGATATGCTTAAACATTATGTTGAGAGTTCAAGTTATATTACGTGTTTTTCAAGAAATGGAGATTTATTAAGTCAATGGAGAGCATATGGAGATAATGGAAAAGGGGTTTCAATTGGATTTAATTCAAAGTTAATTTCTAAAGCTATAAGCAGGAAGAATAAAGTTTACAGTATAGTCATCGTATAATAAGGGTATCCCTGCTTCGTAACTGTAGCCCATTCAGGGAGATATAATCTTAGCTTATCGAACCCAGTACATTGGAATAGATAAAAAAGCACCATCTAATGATGTTTCTATTCATGTAAGATTCTTTTATTATGAGCAGGTATTTAGATTCGTTTATAAATTTAATGGACTGCCTTATAAGAATAAACCAATAATGCCTTACAAGGGTGCGGAGCCACTAAGTCCATTTGTAAATTCCCTGGCAAGGGTGGTAGGTATATTGTCGGGCTGTGCGTGTCCTAAACTGATATACAAACTCCTTTGAGGGTCGATGTCTACAATCAAGACTTTTTTGCCCTCCTGTGCAAGCCCTATGCCTAAGTTGGCACAAGTAGTTGTTTTGCCGATACCGCCTTTTTGCATGGCGATGGCGATTGCTTTTGCGTTCAAGTTTTGTTCCTCCTTTGGATTTTGGGTATAAAAATAAGTCAACATAAAGTTGATTTGTATATAAAAAATTGCCCCCTATAAAATTAAGAAGCAATTTTTATATCCATAATTTAGTTTTGTATTACTTCAAAAAAGCAAGTGCATATTTGGTAGCATACAATTAATTTACAAATTTCGCCCTAATAACTGATTTTTATAGTTTGGGGTATATAATTATGGTATAATTTTCTTAATTATATATACGGGGGTGATTAAATGACAAGCAAAGATGAGTATTATATTTCATCAAGTGTAATATTAGCATCAGAAGAAGACACGCAATTTTTTAGAAATGATCAAATATTAAAAAACTCTGAAACAACCGCTGATATCTCTTTGAGTGAGTTTAGATCTTTTATAAAACAGGAAGTCTCTGGATTTATTCATCGTTCATTTGACAATATTATTATTCTTGCTGGTGCCGGAGCTTCTGTTGTCTCTACTGAAGAAAGTATAGACAAAGATTTTGGGAAAACAGTATTTATGCTTGCCCAAGATATTAAAAGTGAGTTAGACAGTGATACCAGTTTGTTTTCACTAGAAGATTTAGCCAAAGAAAGTAAATACGATGTTTCTGTGGAAATCGACAGTGATGGCGAAAAAAAAGTTTTTAACCCTGATTTTAATCTTGAAGATTTTTTATCAAATTTAATAACTTTTGAAAAATATGTACCTGATGCAATAAAAGAAAAATATCAAAAATCCAAGAATAAAATTTTTCAACTTATTAGAAATAATACAAGTTACGACTTCAATAAAGAAAAACTTAAACATGCGGCATTCATTAACACACTAGCTAAAAAAGTTAAGTCTCCAAGTAAATTAACAATTGTAACGACTAATTATGATACTATTTTTGAAGATGCGGCTGAAAGTATAGGTTTTACGGTCATGGATGGTTTTTCATTCTCTCATAAGCCTTATTTTGACAGTAATATGTTTGAATGGAATTTAGTTAAAGATATTGAAAATGTAAAAACAAAGGAACTAGAATATAAAAAAAATATATTAAGTCTTTTAAAAATTCATGGCTCACTAACCTGGGAACGTGATGAATTGGGAATTCGTAGAAAAGACAAAAGTACTATAGTTACACCTATTATGATTTTCCCAAGTTCAAATAAATACATGCAAAGTTATCAAGAACCCTATTTTGAGCTTTTTACGAAATTTCAAGAGTTGTTAAAACGCCCAAATACATTATTAATAACAACGGGTTTTAGCTTTTTGGATACACATATATCTAAAATGATCACACAAGCAATTACGCATAACAAAGGATTATCTACTTTAGTAAGTGATTTTAATATTAAACAAAATACTAAAAATTGGAATGAATTGTTAACTTTAATGGAACAAAATTATCAAATCGCATTTTTAAAGGCTACTATGAATTCTAATCTAACAGAATATTTAGGTGAATAATATGGTGATAGATAATTTTTACAATTCAATAGACAAAAATAATTTTTATCTTGGAAGGATTTCACAAGTTTATCGAGGTAATAGTGTAATACAAGTCGAAAATTTATCGCTTTTGTCTCATCGAAAAATTAAAAATGAATCATTAATAGCTAATACAATTAATTATTTTGTTGTAATTGATTCTACTCAAGGATTATTTTTGGGAGAAGTTTTTCAATCCAAGATTCTAAATACTGTAAATATGCATGATTCCATAAATGAAGGAAAACCTGAAAGTGTTTATCCTGAAATATGTGTTGATATTATCGGCTTAATGAAATATGGCGATAGCATATTTAGGTTACCTGAGTTTTTGACCGTAGGAATTACGGATAAAACATATATTGCGAATGAAGTTATTATTCAAAAATATATGCAATCTATTGAAATAAGAAAGAATGACGATGATAGTTTACCCCCATTTGCTACATTTTTAAATCTTAGAGATCAGACAGTTGCACTGAAAGCAAGTACTCTATTTGACAGACACTTAATGGCTGTTGGAACTACTAATAGCGGAAAATCCACATCAGCATTATCAATACTTGATAAGTTAATAAAAAGTCAAAAAAAACTATTGATTATTGATCCTACTGGTGAATATGATGAATCTTTTAATAATCAAGAAGTTAAAAAATTAAACCTAGGGCTTGATACTATACTATCGGTTGGCGAAATATCCATGCAGCAATGGTCAATATTATTTGAAACGAACGGAAATACACAAAGTGCTGTATTGTCAGAAGCGATACGTTCATTGCGCTATCAGAATAAAATTGGCGATAATACCATATATAAAAAGGATGGAGAAAATATTCAATGCGTTCAACAAAATTTATCAACAATTATGGCACAAGATAAAGCCTTTGATATATCCTTATTGCCAGAGCAAATAGTTGCTGAATCTGTTGTAGAATCTTCTAATAGAGCTACCCAGGGTCAGTATGTATATGACACATTTAGGGCAAATACAAACAGTTATTTAGTTCAAAAGGTAAATTATCAGTTAGCAAATACAAGCTTCCTTGATTTTTTTAGTGGGGTGCCGGGTGCCTTGAATCTTCTAACGGAAATTGATGCTTTTTTGACAACACCTACTAGTAGTTTGTATATTAATACTTCTCAAATAGGAACTGGTGATGGAATTGGTGGTATGATTGTTGATTTAATTAGTAATTATGTTATTAATCAAAAAGACAATCTACCATTTGTAATGTTTATTGATGAGGTTCATCGATATACTCGCTCGCCATACGTTGAAACCGAATATCATAGTGGATTAACAATGGTTGCCAGAGAAGGAAGAAAAAAAGGGATTTTCTTATTCCTGACAACTCAAAATCCTCAAGATGTTTCTCCGGTTCTTCTTGGACAAGTAGGAACATTGATAATTCATCGACTTACACATAATGATGAATTAAAAACAATTCAAAATCACTTGGATGAACACGCTATTAAGCAGGTAAAAAAATTAAATCAAGGTGAATCAATATTAACAAGCATTAATTTATTGCAAAATCTTTATATACATGTTAATAAATGTTCTCGAAAGCATAAGAATGAAACACCTAGATTATAACTATTTTTTATATTTCAAACTGTAGGCATTATTTCGTTTTATCTTTAGGCAATTAAATTATTATCTACAATTGCATGTTATATGATATTAAGATGAGTTAGTGCATCTTTTATGGCATCTACTTGAATAGGAGTGGGGTATTTTTTCGGCTTCTTTAGTGTTTCAACTGCATTTGGTGCATTGTACATCGGTAAGCCTAAACCACCCTTTACTTCAGCGATGTATGCTGTGTGTACCTTAAAGCTGTATTTTTCAAGGATGTACTCCTTTATCAGCTTGTAAGTTATTCTTTGTTTTGGCTTGTATGCGTCAGCTTTTTCCACTATACTATTAAGAGGAATCATGCCAACGCTGTTCCCAAAGTCCACAGTTACGTTGATATAGCTGTCTGGAGCTTTGTGGGTCTTTTGTAATACCGTTGAGACAGTAGTTAGGCTACAAAGGATACACAATTAGAATCTTGAGAAATCAGGGTTCTTTTCTTATGTAAAAAATACATGTACCTACATAGAAGATTACAAATCAATAATTTTACATTTTTCAATAATAGATATTGACCTAGTCAATAAATAAGGATACAATATATTTATATTGACTAAGACAATTAATTAAGTGTGTAGTGATTTAAGTACATAACAAGAAATACTGAGGGGGTGATTATTTGATTGGGCTTGAGTATATTCTTAGTTTATATAGTATGCAGCATATAGAACTTGCAGAAAAGCTAGGAATTAAAAAGCAAAATATTAATATGTGGATTAAAGGTAAGCAAAACATACCTAAAAAATATCTCCCCATATTGGAACAGCTCTTTGGAACTAAGCAAGAATATTTTATGAAAGAATTAAATGAAATAGAAAAGCTTGAAATACAGAAAGAGAAATTGAAAAAAGATTTAAAACCAGTAATAAAAAAGCATGAACAGCAGTTTCTTATTGGTGAAGCTAATGATCTTGTGAAAGTTCCTATATATGATAAAGAAGAAATTAACACTATGGAGAGAACCATAGAAAAAGCAAAGTTAATATCTAGGTTTAAAGAAGCTATGGATATTGTAGATGATAATCCATATATGGATACCTATAAATTAATAGTTGAACTTATGGAAAAAGTTCAGCATGAGGCACTTGTTCATAAAACAATAGAGGCATTAGGACATTACTTTGAAATATTACCTGATTGGGTATCTACAGGTTCAGAACAAGATGAGTTTGAAAGTGAAATTTTTGAAGTTTTTGATGATAATAATTTTTAGGAGGAATACAAAATGGCAACAGCAAATATTGGTTTTGAAGAAACCCTATGGAAAGCAGCAGATAAGTTAAGAGGAAGTATGGATTCAGGAGAATATAAGCATGTAGTACTAGGACTTATATTCGTTAAATACATATCAGATAAATTTGAAACAAAATACAACGAACTTTTAGAAGAAGGAGATGGATTTGAAGAAGATAGAGATGAATATACCTATGAAAATATATTTTGGGTTCCTAAAGAAGCAAGATGGGATTACATAAGAGATAATGCTAAAGACCCTAAAATAGGTCAAATAATAGATGATGCAATGATTCTAATAGAAAAGGAAAATCTAACACTAAAGGGAGTTCTTGATAAGAGATATGCAAGACCAGAGCTTGATAAGAGAAGACTTGGGGAGCTTATAGATTTAATATCAACAATAAAGCTACATCAAAATGGAGAGAAGGATCTTTTAGGAAGAGTATACGAATACTTCTTAGGACAATTTGCTAGCTCAGAAGGTAAAGGTGGTGGAGAGTTCTATACTCCAACTTCAGTAGTTAAAACATTAGTAGAAATGATAGAACCATATGAAGGTAGAATTTATGATCCAGCTTGTGGATCAGGGGGGATGTTTATTCAAAGTGAAAAGTTCGTAGAAGAGCATAAAGGAAAGATAGAAAATTTATCAATTTACGGGCAAGAGCTGAACTCAACAACTTGGAAGCTTTGCAGAATGAACCTTGCTATTAGAGGGTTAGATGGAAATTTAGGACCATACCATGATGATACCTTCCATAATGATCTTCACAAGACGTTAAAAGCAGACTACATACTAGCCAATCCTCCATTTAATATAAGTGACTGGGGTGGAAATAAATTAGCAGAAGATGTGAGATGGAAATATGGAACACCACCAGAGGGAAATGCAAACTATGCATGGCTTCAACATATGGTATACCACTTAGCACCAAATGGTTGTGCAGGTATAGTTCTTGCTAATGGCGCATTAAGCTCAAATACTTCAAATGAAGGAGAAATTAGAAAGAATTTAGTAGAAGGAAAATTAGTAGATGCAATAGTTGCATTGCCAGATAAGTTGTTTTATTCAACAGGGATTCCAGTATCACTATGGATATTAAATAGAAATAAAAAAGACAATCCTAAATTTAGAAGTAGAGAAGATGAAATACTATTTATAGATGCAAGAAATTTAGGAACAATGGTTGATAGAAGACATAGAGAATTAAATGATGATGATATTAAAAAAATATCTGAAACTTATCATAATTATAGAAACATAAATGGAAGTTACGAAGATGTTCAAGGCTTCTGCAAGAAAGCAATTTTAGATGAAGTAAGAGAAAATGAATATGTATTAACTCCAGGTAGATATGTAGGAATAGAAGAAGGAGAAGATGATGGAATTCCCTTTGAAGAAAAAATGGAAGCTCTAACCAGTGAACTAGGAGAACTATTTGCAAAATCAAGATGCCTAGAGGATGAGATAAGAAAGAATCTAGGAGGGATTGGGTATGAGTTTTAAGGAAATTGAGAGTTTACATTTCAAAAGTTACTCACTGAGAAACTAATTAAGTAATGTTTTTTATATGAGGAACTAAAGAAAATAGAAATAATTAAAAATATTGACGCACTGAGTCAACAATTAAGCTGTTTACATTATAGACTACTTATGAAGTTAAAGCATAATAAGAAAGAAACAAATATTTGCCTTAAAGTATATGCTATATATGCCGACAGAAGAGGAACTAAAGAGGGAGATAAATAAAGAGGGAGAAATACTAGAGATTGAGGAGAGGATGAGTAGGGATGAGTAAATATATATTAACAAAATCAAGACGCCTAGAGGAGGAGATAAGAAAGAATCTAGGAGGAATTGGCTATGAGTTTTAGTGAATGGAAAGAATCAACTTTAAATGATATTGCAGATATCACTATGGGACAGTCACCAAAGGGTGAATTATGCAATAATAATGGTGAAGGCGTACCTTTGCTAAATGGACCTACTGAATTTGGAGAACATCATCCATACCCTACACAGTTCACTGTTGATGTAAAAAAATGGGCTAGAAAAGGTGACTTATTATTTTGTGTTCGCGGTTCAACAACTGGTAGAATGAATTGGGCTGATAGAGATTATGCGATTGGTAGAGGTATAGCTTCAATTTCGCCTAAGCATGATAACACAGACCGATTCATAAAGTGTTTTATAGAAATTAAGCTACCAGAACTACTAAAAATGGCGACAGGATCAACGTTTCCTAATGTTAGTAGGAGTATGTTAATAGATTTGTGTAAACAAGTGCCTGAATATGGTGAAATGATTAAAATAAATAATTTTATCAGAAGCATAGAAGATAAAATAGAAACTAACAATCAAATTAATAAGAATATAGAAGAAATGGCTCAAGCTATTTTTAAACAATGGTTTGTGGACTTTGAGTTTCCAGATGAAGATGGAGAGCCTTATAAATCAAGTGGTGGAGAAATGGTTGAAAGTGAGTTGGGAATGATTCCTAAGGGATGGAAAATAAAAAATTTAGGTGAATTATGTGAAATTATAACTAAGAGCGAGAAACCATTTGAGAATCCAGAAAAGATATACGAGCATTTTAGTCTGCCAGCATGTGATGAAGGTAAATTACCAGTAATAGAGATGGGGAAAAATATAAGTAGCAATAAATATAAAATTAATAATGATTGTATCTTGATTTCAAAACTTAATCCTTCAACAAAGAGAATATGGGGGCCGTTGTGTAATAGTGAAAATGCAATTTGTTCAACAGAGTTTATAGTATTTAAACCTTATGATACAAATATAAAGCCATTTTGTTATGAAGTAATTAATTGTGATAGATTCACAGAATTTTTACTAGCTAATGTTACAGGTTCTACTGGTAGTAGGCAGAGGGTACAACCTAAAAATACTTTGAATTTTAAAGTATTAGTATCAGAAACAAACTTAATAGAAGATTTCTGTAATGTTATAAAATCAATACATGAAAAAATAAAACTAAATATTCAAGAAGGCAAAATTTTAAAGGATACAAGAGATACTTTGTTACCAAAACTTATGTCTGGTGAAATAAGAGTACCCGTGTAGTTAAATGATAATTAATAATATGTGTTAAAGGGGGATGCGGTTTGAGTTTATTCGAAAATTTTACAGAAGACCTATTAGAAGAGGCAGCTATAGAGATACTTCAGGAGATGGAGTATAACTATGTATTTGGACCAGATATTGGTCATGATGGGGAATATCCAGAAAGAAAGAATTATAGAGATGTTATATTAGAGCAAAGAGTTAAGGATGCTTTGTTTAATCTTAATAGACATCTTCCAGAAGAAGCGTTAGAAGAAGCTTATAGAAAGATAATTACCTTTAATAGTCCAATATTAGAGGAGAATAATAAGGATTTTCACAAGCTTTTAGTTGAAGGTATAGATGTATCCTTTAGAAAGGATGGTCAGCCTAAAACTGAAAAGGCTTATATCATAGATTTAAAAAATCCTAAAAACAATGATTTTTTAGTAGCAAATCAGTTTACTATAATTGAAAATGAAGAAAGAAGACCTGATTTAATAATATTTGTTAATGGTATTCCTTTAGTAGTTATTGAGTTAAAATCAGCTACTGATGAAAATGTAGGAATAGATAGTGCATATAATCAAATTCAAACATATAAACAAGACATTCCATCATTATTCAACTATAATGCCTTCTGTATTTTATCAGATGGAATAAATGCTAAGGTTGGAACTATAACTTCAAATGAAGAAAGATTCATGAACTGGAGAAGTGTTGATGGTATAGATGTTGCTAGCTTAGATATACCTCAATACGAAGTAGTACTTAGGGGAATGCTGCAGAAAGAAAGAATTTTAGATATAGTAGAAAACTTCCTATTATTCCAAGAATCAACTAAGGCTGAATATGATGTTGATGATGATAAAATAGGAGATAAGAAAACTATAATTAAAATATTAGCTGGTTATCATCAATACTTTGCTGTTAAAAAAGCAGTTGAAAAAACTAAAATTGCAACTAGTGAACAAGGTGATAAGAAGATAGGAGTTATTTGGCATACCCAGGGGTCAGGTAAGAGCTTTTCTATGGTATTCTATGCAGCAAGCCTTGTAAAAGAACTTAATAATCCTACTCTTGTCATATTAACTGACAGAAATGATTTAGATGATCAATTGTTTGGAACCTTTTCTAAATCAGCAGATATTTTAAGACAGACTCCAAAGCAAGCCAATGTGAGAAAACTAACAGAAGAGCAAAAAAAAGCACAGGCTAAGGATAATTCTAAAGAAGTAAATGGATTATTTGATCTCTTAAATGAAAGAGAATCAGGTGGGATCATCTTTACTACTATTCAAAAGTTTAAGCCAGAAGATGGCGAAATGCCAGCACTTACGGATAGAAGAAATGTTATCATCATTGCAGATGAAGCGCATAGAAGTCAGTATGGTTTAGAAGCAAAAACTGACACTAAAACTGGTGAAGTTAAGTATGGTTATGCAAAATATCTAAGAGATGCCCTTCCTAATGCTTCGTTTATTGGATTTACAGGTACACCAATAGATTTAGAGGATAGATCTACTACATCTGTATTTGGTGAATGTATTGATACTTATGATATGACAAGAGCTGTTGAAGATGAAGCTACTGTTAAAATATACTATGAAAATAGAATTATTAAACTAGAAACAGACGATGAAGAACTTCAAAAAATAGATGAAGAATTTGAAGAAATTACAGAAGGTCAAGAGGATAATGACAGAGAGAAATATAAGTCAAAGTGGTCAAGATTAGAAGCTGTTGTAGGTTCACCAAATAGAGTTAAAAAGCTTGCAGAAGATATAGTTAATCATTATGAAGAAAAAGCTAAAACTATTGATGGTAAAGCTATGATTGTATGTATGAGTAGAAGAATAGCAGTAAATCTATATGATGAAGTCATAAAGCTTAGACCAGATTGGCATAGTGATGATGTTAATAAAGGTAAAATAAAGGTTGTAATGACTGGAAGTGCAGCTGATAGTGAAAGACTTCAAAAGCATATAGGTGGAAAGCAAAGACGTGATACATTAGCTAAAAGAATGAAGGACAATAACGATGAGCTAAAAATAGTTATTGTTAGAGATATGTGGCTTACTGGTTTCGATGTTCCTTCAATGCATACTATGTATATAGACAAGCCAATGCAAGGACATAATTTAATGCAAGCAATAGCGAGAGTAAACAGAGTTTTCAAAGATAAATCAGGTGGTGTTGTAGTTGATTATCTTGGAATTCTTGAGAGCTTAAAAAAAGCACTGAAGCAATATACAGATAATGATAAGCAAAATACAGGTATAGATACATCAGCTGCAATATCTGTAATGATTGAAAAACTTGAAATTCTTCGTGATATGGTTCATGGACTAGATTACTCAGCATATATGGGTAGTTCTCAAGCTACTAGAATTAGAGCTATAACTAGTGGTATGAATTTAGTTCTAGGTATGGAAGAAAAGCAGCAAAAGGAATTTAAACAGTTTGCAATTGAACTAGCTAAAGCTCATTCTTTATGTGCAGCAACAGAGGTAGGTAAAGCTTTAGCTTTAGAAGTAGCTTACTTTAAGGCTGTTAAAGCAAGTTTAGCAAAACTTGACTCAAAAAATGTTATGAAAAAATCAAAAAAGGAAATTGAAGTAAGAGTTAATCAGATGCTTGAAAGATCCATTATATCAGAAGAAGTCATTGATGTTTTTGATACACTTGGTATTAAAAGACCAGAAGTTTCAATTCTTTCAGAAGAGTTCTTAGAAGAAGTAAAAGCTATTAAATATAAAAATTTAGCTGTTGAAATGCTTAAAAAACTTCTTGAAGGAAATTTAAAATCCATGGAGAAAAGAAATTTAGTTAAGTCTGAAAAGTTCTCAGAAAAACTAAAGAAAGCTCTTAATAAATATAGAAATCAAGCGATAACTAATGCAGAGGTAATAGAAGAGCTTATTAAAATGGCTCAAGAAATAAAAGCAATGAAAGATAAAGAAAAAGATTTAGGGCTTAATGATGATGAAATAGCTTTCTACGATGCTTTAACTGCTGATGATATAATTAAAGAATTTATGGATGATGAAACACTAAAGAAAATAGCCCATGAGCTAACAATGTCTATAAAAAATAATATTACTATAGATTGGAGTGTAAGGAAAAGTGCCCAAGCAGGTATGAGAAGAATAATAAAGAGATTGTTAAAGAAATATGATTATCCACCAGAACAAGCAAAGCATGCCTTAGAAGTAGTTATGAGACAGGCAGAGCTTATGTGTGGAAATGTTGATATGGATGAGATAATTTGTGATAGAGTTGCTGAAAGTAAAGGAGATTACGGAATAGATAATAGCTAAATGTAAGATATAGAAGTAAGGATATTAAATTATTAGAACTACAGAACTGCCTATCAAATAGAAATAATTTAGTTGATAGGCAGTTTTATTACATTATCAGAAGGCAGATTATTCTGAATTACATTAGAATTTTAGATGGAGATATCATTGGCAAGCTCCAATGAAGCTTCCTCTAAATACTTAACTAAATGATTTTTATAGCACTAATATTTTTGCAGCATATGAAATGGCTAGACATACTTATTAGTACTGTACCAGAAAAAAGTGGAGCATTGAAAAAAATGATAATTGTTGATAAGAGAGGAGAAGATATTATATGCGTATACAAAAAATAAGAATTATATCTAACAATATTTGTTATGGTCCTAAACCTTCTCAAAAAGATGAAGTGGAACAACATTTAACTATATCAGCAAATGGGCTAGTAGTACTTTCTAGATATAATTATGGTCGAGAACCTGGAAAATATGAATTGAGCAGTAGAAAAAAAATTAGCATTACAGAAGAAAATGCTTACATAATCTTAAATGCTATTGGCATATATTTTGAGAGTAATTCTGTAGATGTGTTTACAACCGATATAGGAACATGGGATTTAGTTATTATTGGTGAAGACGGGGAAGGAACTTATATCGGTTCTCTCTGTAATTCTCTTGAAGTAAATGGAGATGATCTATCTGATCTTATCCGCGATATATTGGGAATTGAAAACTTGTTTGTTTTTGATGGAAACTATAAACCGGATAGAATTGAAAAGACAAAATATATTATCAAAAAATGTACTCATGATGATTTTAATGTAACGAAATTTAATAATGCTGAAGAAAATGAAAGTTATATTCATAGTGTGTCGGATAAAAAACTGAAGGGAAATACGTGGACTGAGATTAGAAATCAAGAAGATATTGATAAACTAATGTATGACTTTGGAGGGTTTCATGATGGATGCCTCAAGGAATTGAGGTATTTATCTGGTGAGTATGTTAATAAAGATTTAAGCATGTATCCCCTCAATTCAGAAAGAAATATATATGCTATTTTTCAACGTCAATGGAAAAACCCATCAGTTATTGAAATGGTATTTGAGGGAGTAGAATGTATGACATTAAATCCATGTAATGAAGATTATGATGGGATTATATATGGTGCATATATGGTAATCCACGATGGGCGGTTTATATGGTTTGATTGCGATGATTTCAAAGATGATTATCGTGAACTATATGAATATAATGATGTTACTTGGATAAAAGCTGAAACTGTTAAATGGAGAGTAGTAGACAATTATCTAGGAGATGAGGATGTGTTTATTTACAGAGATTGATAGGTTGACGTATACCCAAGGTTTCTATTCATGTAAGATTCCTTTATGATGAGCAGGTATTTAGATTCATTTATAAATTTAATAGAATGCCTTATAAGGATAAACCAATAATGCCTTACAAGGGTGCGAATCCACTAAGTCCATTTATAACTTTAGGGGATAGATAAAAATGATAAATTATACTACAAGGAATTATAAAATTGGTAATATTTGTGGCATAATTTTCTTTATAGTGAGTCGAAATTATAGCGCAAGTCGATAAATAGTAATTTGAAGAGGTGAGTATTATGACAGAAAGAGAAAAGATGTTAGCCGGTCAGCTTTATGATTGTGGAGATATGGAGTTGATTACACAATGGCATAAAGCAAAAAACTTGATTAGACAATACAATAATACTATGTCTGAGGATGCATATACAAAAAACAATATTCTTGATAATTTGCTTGGTAGTAAAGGAAAAAATCTTTGGATTACTGCACCTTTTTTTGTTGACTATGGAAATAATATTTATTTTGGAAATAATTGCGAAGTTAATATGAATTGTACTTTTTTAGATGATAATAAAATTATTATTGGAGACAATGCATTGATTGCACCAAATGTTCAGATATATACGGCATTTCATCCTGTAAATGCAAGAGAACGTTTTGGTGAGCCTAAAGAAGATGGAACTTTTCAATTTTGTAAAACGCAAACAGCACCTGTCACTATAGGCAATAATGTTTGGATTGGTGGTGGAGCAATCATAATGCCAGGAGTAAAAATTGGAGATAATGTTGTAATAGGTGCAGGAAGTGTTGTTACAAAAGATATTCCATCTAATAAGGTTGCATACGGTAATCCATGCAGAGTGGCTAGGGAAAATATTTAGAAAGACAAATTCCAATTTGTAGATTAGGTTTATCTTGAATAATAGTAATGTTAATTGAATCATGCTGTAACAATTTCGAATACACAAAAGTACAATATAGACTTGCAAGTGCAGGTCTTTTTCTTTTACACAAGTTTAAAAATTAGTCTGTAACTTTAAGTTTTTTTAGGGATATAATTTATGCAGAAAAAAGCTGTTATTTTTTCAGCAGGTGAGTATCTTAATTCATCAAGTATCCAAAACCTAAATTGGATTTACAGGGTGTTAAGTATGATATATTATCTGTACGATGACGATGGTTTTTGTGGATATTTATGGTATGACCTGAAACGTACTAAACTAGAGGGTGATTATGGAAATTGTAAATGATACAAAATTTTTATGTCCTTGTTGTGGCTATCAAACACTGGATGAGAGAGCAGACTATGATATTTGTGTACTATGTAATTGGGAGTATGATGGTCAAGATGATTTAGATGCTAATCTAGTTAAAAGTGGACCTAATAGCGATTATTCACTTACAGAAGCTAGAAAGAATTTTAGAAAATATCTTGTAATTTATTCGCCAGATAGAGATATGAGAATAACTGGTTATGATAGTAGATGGAGAATAGCTAGAGATTTTTAAAAGCTAATCCTCTGTGTGTTAGATGTAAGGAAAAAGGTAAGCTTACTAAAGCAACTATTGTTGATCATATAAAACCGCATAGAGGTGACAAGGAATTGTTTTGGGATGAGAGCAATTGGCAACCACTTTGTAAGAGATTTCATGATACTAAAACTATGACCGAGGATAGATATAAAGAGTATAAATATTAAAAGAGTAGAGTAAAGTTGATGGAAGTAGAATATAGAACTCTGATATTATTATAATAGAGATAATAAATAGCTTTCATTAGAATTGTAGGATTAATAGGTTAGATGTAAGATACTTTTATAGGAGGTGTGTTACGTGAGTAAATATGGTAAAGGACCAGGCAGAGAAATTGTAGAGGGAGTAAAGAAGGGTGAAATAGATGAGCCACTAACTACAAAGAAGATTAAAGAGTTTTGTGAAATGAAAGGGTGGAAACCTTCTGAACATTATATTAATGTGTTTTTAGCTAATACATCTGCAGATGAGCATAGCCCAACCTACGTAAAATATATTGAAAAGAATAGTTGCAGAGAATATGTTGTAGCTAAAGAGTTTAGGTAGGGGGTATCAAATCCCTAAGTTAGAGGATTTTGTGAGCGTAATAGCATTTCTGGGTTTCCTGTATTGTTGCTTTTAATGTTGAAGAAAAAGTTAATTTGTTCTTATTTTGCAAATCCATTAAAATAAAAATCCACTGGTAGAATGAGAAGATTTTGTTGTGATGACTGAAGAAAATAGTGGAAAAAACATAAGGGTAAGAGGAAGAAAAGAAGGGGAAGAATTATGAAAAAGCTGTCAATGCTGACCTTGAAGAAATAAAAAAGGAGCAATCATAATTACAAAGGCACATGGGCAAATAAGATTTACTTAAAATATTTATAAATTTAATAGATAGAGTAGTATAATGTAGTAAATTAGATATAAAGTAGGTGAATGAAATAAAAGAAGTTATAAAAGCTTTAGAGAAGGTAAGAGAAATAATTGTAAATTATGAGATGGATTTAAGTTATTCAACATGTGAAAGTGAAAAACAATTAATTAGTGATTTAGATGTATATATAGCTAAAATTAAAACTAATGATTTATCATGTAAAAAGGAAATTTTACTTTTGTTTGCACCTACTGGTGATTTACAAGAGATAGCTATTGATAGTGGTTGGAGTAATGAGTATATTGAACTAGCCGACATTATAGATAGGTGTATTAAATAATAAGTATTTTTAAAAGGGTGTACTGAGTAAGGTATACTCTTTTCTTATGATAAATTTTATAGATGGGAGGAGAAACCTATGGCACAAAGAGGAAGAAAACCAAAACCAACTGCAGTGAAGGAATTTGAGGGTAATCCAGAAAAAAGAGCACTTAATGAATTAGAACCAAAGCCTAAAAAGAAAGCACCAAAGTGTCCTACTTGGCTTGATGCTGAAGCTAAAAAGGAGTGGAGAAGAGTCCCAAAGCAGCTTGAGGAGTTTGGACTTACACCTTCTTCAAGAAGTAGAATTGTTGCAGATAAAGGTTCTAATGATTGTTTAGATCCTATGGAAATGATGCTAAGGGGTGAGATGAAATAATTTTTAGTAAAAAATAAAATCTAAATAAATTATTTACAAATATAACATTGACATACAAAAACTTATGTTATATATTTATAACATAAGTTAAAAATATATAACATGTAAAACAAGGAGCGGTGATATGAAAAGAGCATTAACATTAAGAAAAAAATCAATACTAACTAATGGAGGCTCAGGAATTATTTATATTATTTTTGGATGCATACAGTTTTTTCAAAACGATCGAAATGGAGATGGTGCATTACTTATCTTAATAGCAATTCCTATGCTTTTGGAGTTAATTACAGTTTTTTTAAAAACAGAGCCAGAAGACGAAATGGCACAGTATAATAAGTATAGAACTAAGGCAAAAGTATATGAGCTAATATCCTTAGGAATTTCGATTTATATATTTATGGCTCTTTTTGAAGTGGGATTGATGATTAATATAAAAATAGTGTTACCATTTTTACTAGGTGCTTTTAAATTACTTGAGCTTATACTTTTTGTTGCTTATGAGAAGGTTGGTGCTTAGATGCCAATATTAAAGACTAAAATTCATGAATTGCGCAGAGAATTTAATATGAAACAGGAAGAATTAGCAGAATTGGTAGGTGTAAGGAGGGAAACAATAGGACATTTAGAGAATGGACGATATAACCCATCTTTAAAACTAGGTATGGATATTGCTAAAGTTTTTGGAAAGTCAGTGGAAGAAGTATTTGAATTCATAGGAGAGGATGAATAGCATAAAAATTAGAGAATTTATTTAAAGAACACCTTTTGTTAAGGGTGTTCTTTATTGCAGTGGAGGTGAAATAATGTATGATGAAGTAAAAGCACAGATAGCTGTAAATTTCATTAATTGCTTAAAGCATACAAAAGGTCAGTGGAGAGGTGTTCCTTTCGATTTACTTCCTTGGCAAGATAAAATTATCAAAGATATATTTGGCAATGTTAAGGAAAATGAATATCGTCAGTATAATAGTGCAAAGGAAAATCCAACTGAGAAAATATATTTAGACAGTTAAGATTAAATCAATGGGTAAAACAATCCACTCGTTGGATGCAGATGTATAAATGGGACAAGTGTGATTTTAATATAGATATAGATTCTTTAAGAGGCAGAGAATGTTATGGAGGACTTGATCTTTCAAGCACTACAGATATTACTGCTTTTGTTTTAGTTTTTCCTCCAAGAACACCTGATGAAAGATATATAGTACTTCCTTACTTTGGGATACCAGAAGATAGTTTAAAGCTTAGGGTGAGAAGGGATCATGTACCTTATGATGTGTGGGAGAAACAAGGATTTATAATAACCACGGAAGGAAATGTGATCCACTATGAATTTATAGAAACACTTATAGAAGAACTTCAGACTAAATATTCTATTAAAGAAATAGCTTTTGACCGCTGGGGAGCAGTGCAAATGGTACAGAACCTAGAAGGAATGAGATTTACAGTAGTTCCATTTGGACAAGGGGATAAAGATATGTCACCTCCTTCTAAGGAATTAATGAAATTAACCCTTGAGAAGAAAATATCACATGGAGGCAATCCAGTGTTAAGATGGATGATGGATAATATATTCATTAAACAAGACCCAGCAGGAAATATTAAGCCTCATAAAGAGAAATCTACAGAGAAGATTGATGGAGCTGTAGCTTTAATAATGACACTTGATAGAGCAATCAGAAATCAAGGTAGTTGTGATAGTGTTTATGATGAGAGAGGAATTTTGATTTTAAAAGACAATATAGTATAATTTAACATAAGATACTATGGGGGATTATTGCATTGACAGTATTTCAGCCAATTGGATACAGAGACTATAAAAAATTTTGAATTAGAATTTCAAAAAAATCCACGTGAGCTAATTCAATGAAGAGATTTTAAAATATATTTCGATGATGATAAAGCAGGTAGAGTAGCCGAGCTAGAAAGTTGTAGAAATAAAGAATGGGTTTCTAATAAGGCTAATTGCTTAAGTAAAGTACTTATGTTAATAGAAGAAATAAGAAAAATACAATAAATGAGGTAATATTATGTTAACAACACCACTAGGTAATCTAATCATTCAAAAAAATGGAGTTGAGATTGATTATAGAGCAATTCCACAGTCATTAACAGTTATTGAAGCATCTAATTATTATGTGGATGCCAGATATCTAATACTTATAGATACAACAACTATTAAAGCAGGTGACATAATTAAGTGTTTTATAGATTGTGAAAACATTGAAACAGCTATTAATGGTGGAGAATATCTAGTTCTTTTAGATTTTTATAAAGACAATTTATTATTAAGCTTAGGAGGATATGAAATTTTATATCATGACTATCCAGAGAAAATGTATGGATTTAATTTTAGGTATATGAATAATGGTTTAGAAGCAAAATTTATTGATACTCAAAATGTTGAAAAATTTAGATTAGCTATTTCCTGGATGGACTTAACAGGCGATAAGGACGAGAATGCAACGTGGTATGGTTCAGATCCATTAATGTGTTATGAAATAGTTAATAATATCTAAAATAATTAGCTGATAAATATAAAGAATGGAAGTGCTAGATGATGAGAGTATGAAGTAAATGGAAGTAAATCTATTTATTTGGTACAATAACTATAATTAATAGGAATATGTAAGTAAGATGATTTATATTTTTCATTGGAGGTGTTTGAATGCGAGAACTTTGGGATATATTAGATGAGAATGGTAATAAGACTGGACGGCTACGTGAGCGTGGTACTCCTATGAGTAAGGGTGAATACCATCTTGTTATTCAAGTTTGGATAAAAAATAGCAAAAATGAGTTTCTTATTTCACGCCGAACAAACAATGGTGGATGGTGGAGTGGGTTATGGCAAACAACAGGAGGAGCTGCCGTTACCGGTGACAATAGCCTTGAAACTGCATTAAAGGAAACAAGAGAAGAAATCGGAATAATCCTTGAACCTAAGAATGGACAGCTCTTCAAGCGTTACAGTGAACCACACATTGATTATTTGCTTGGAGAAATTAGAGAAGTTAGAGCAAGTGAAAGAAAATTAAAGCACTATTTATAGGAGTTAAAGATATGAATATTGAATGCACGAAGAAATTAGCAGATGCTATGAAAATAAAACTAAATACATATGAAGAAGGTAATGCTAAAGTATTCTTTGAATGGCACGCTAATCTGTTTATGTTTGATAGAAGAAAAGGCATTATATTAATGAACAATAAAACAAGATACTGTATTGTATTATATGGGTTAAAAGCAGAGCATTTTAAAAAGTTTGATGTAATTATTCTTAGTGCTATAAGAGAAACTTTTATTGCAGAGGGATTTTCTTTAGAGGTAGTAGAGAAATACATTACTGATTGCGGTGAAGTGCATTACACAAAAACACATGATAGAAGTATACTAAGTCAAATAAATGATTTTCATATCAGCATTTCTTGGCAAATAGAAGATTATTTACCTAGTGAAGAGTTAAACCTTGTAGAACTTAACAAATGGGTAGGAAGTTCTCTGATGTGCGGTACTCTTGGATATGCAAATCCTATTAAATTATTAAAACAAGAAATGAGAGGAGAATATAATGCCTAGGAAAAAATGCCCTGCTTGCGGTTCAAATGATACAGTAAAAATTTTATATGGTGAACCAACATATGAAGCCGTTGCAGCAGCAGAGCGAGGAGAGTTTGTATTAGGGGGATGTTGCATTTCAGATATTAGTCCAACTAGACACTGCAAAGCTTGTGGACAAGAATTTGGTGGAGGAAATTTATTTTTTTAGTTGATATGATTTCTTTTCAATTTTTTGTAGGTGGCTACTTTGGCACATTACACTTTATATACATTGATGGAAAGCGAAAGAATAAATTAATAAGATATGCAAAGACTCCGGGTGGGATGTATGTTGATTTGAAACATCCTAAGAATGAGATTAACTTTAGACCAGATATTTTTCTAAAAGAAATACATCTGTAATCAGAACAGTGGATTGCTTTTAGAGAAGATTTATCTTTTTTAGAAATAAAATATTGGAAAGATAAATATTATCATTATATTGGAATGAACTTATAAATAATGAAGAAATAAATGCGAATATTCATATGATTTCAAGTTCATATTATGATACTAAAAATATTAATCTATCGATATCTCTATCTATTGTAACATTCCCATAATTATATCAATATAAGAGTGCTGCAAAAATAACTTGAAAATTAAAAGGAGAAAATATTATGAACCGGTATTTAAAAATTCAAGAAAAGATAAAGCATAACGAGATTACTTATATAGGCTGCTTTTCTGAATGTTTCGAAAATGAGCAGATTATTAGATTTCGTGATAGTAAGATGACGGATATGCGTTTTCACAATTCTACAAATATTAAAAAAACATTATCTGAAGATGCTTTGCAACAGATTATTAAAGAGGAAATAGAACTAAATCATAAAGAAGGTAAAGGGTTTTGTAGGATTACTATAGATGAACTGCCTACTGAAAAATATTTAGAAGGATATCATGAAAAACTAGAAATTGAGCATTATGGTAACTATGTATATGTACCTATGGAATCTCCAAAATGGAATACTTTAAATGGATACTCAATACGTAAAATTGTAGATAATTCTATGGTTGAAGATTTGGTATTACTAGATTTAATTCAGGACAGTGAGGCTTTTGAAAATGATTTTTGCCAGCGTAGAGCTAGACGTACGGGACAGGCATCTTTGTCAGAAATTCCGGTGGATACATATATTTACATACAGAGGTAGTGGCAATATATACCTATAAAGGTGAAAGAGGTAAGGATAAAAATTACTTATATAAGGTTCCAAATTTGGAAGATGAAATATTAATGTAGCAGCACATTTTTTAGATGCGATGAAAACGTTTCGGGAATATATCCCGGGAAATTTGTATTTACAGCTTTCCGAAAATCAGATTGAAATGATTATGAATAACTAGGCAAAAAAGCCTAATACAGGAGATGGTCATCACCACCTGCTTAAAGCTTGCTCTAACCTCATTATATAAATTAATATAATCACCACAAAATATAGACACACCCCAAATTAATTATTAACTATAAACTCCACTGCCTTTAAAGTTTTTTCATCTAAATCTTCTGGGTACCAGTGTCCAATTCCTTTATTAATATGGTATTCATGAGCAAGTCCAACTTCATTAAATATCTTTAAGAGATGCTGAACAACTGGGTCAGTGTCCTGATCTCCTTCAATAATAACTATTTTTGTTTTTCTTTCTGATAATTTCTTTGTATCTTCAAGTCCGACCATATCTAAGTAATCACCAGGGCATAATGCAATAACTCCTTTTATTGGAATAGTATTATGAAAAGCCATATTAATAGAGGTAGTTGCACCTCCAGAGAAACCTCCAAATAATACACAAGTTTCATCAATGGAATAGTTTAATAATAATTGCTCATAGAAATCTATCAGTTCTTTTCTTGATAGAGTGGGATCAGTAAGCCAGCCAAAGCTGTTATGGAAATACATTTGTGATGATTGAGGATATACAACTATGTATCCTTTTTCTAAAAGTGCATCAGGTTTCCAATACCAGCTAGTATTTTTTATATTGCAATGAAATCCATCACCATGTAGATAAATAGAAATAATCTTAACATAAAAAACTAATGTAAGTAGCTTTATCCATGCCTGGATGGTAAAATAATAGAGAACTGAAGATGATTAGGGGGAATTTTTAAGAAATGAAGAAATTTTTGTCGGGCTTAATTGGAATACTATTTGCTGTTCTAATTTTTGGCATGACCATGATGCCAAAAGATACAAACAATCAACAAAATACTGCAAGTAATAAAATTCAAGAATCAACTGAAGCAGCTAAGGAAACTGCAAGTAATTTAAAGGAAGAATCAAAAAAAGAAACTTCAGCTGTTATCACAGAAGATATATTTTCAGGATATAAACTGATAGTAGTTGATGGTGGAAATCTATCTGGACACAGAGAACCGAATGTTGTGGTTGACATAGGATTTGGAGATAGAGAATATTATGCTTTTACCAATGAATACGGTCAACTTGTTAAGGTAATAGCAAAGGAGATAATCTTGCAAGATGATTCAACAGAGCCTGTTACTTCAAGTGGAAGATATTATCAAGATGAAGCAAAAGTGCCAGGAGTTGAAAGTAGGAACTTGGATGAGGGACATGTTATAGCTGATTCACTTGGAGGAGTTTCCAATGCATACAATATAACTCCTCAGAATAGTATCCTTAATAGGCATGGTGACCAGGCTTATATGGAAAAGGTTATTCGAGATGCTGGAGGTTGTACAGAGTTTGTTGCAATGATAACTTATCCAGATACAACTACACAGATACCAAGTCACTATAGCTACACTTATACAATTAATGGCAATGTAATTAATGATGAATTTGATAATGTGAATCCTGATGAATATAATGCAAGTTTAGAAACCAATACTTCAACTAATAACTCAAATACTACTATCAATAATTCAGGTAGTACAAGCAGTGCAGGAAAAGTATATTGGACACCTAATGGAAATAGCTATCATACTACAAAGAGTTGTTCTACTTTATCTAGAAGTAAAACTATTTTAGAGGGGACAATACAAGAAAGTGGAAAGAATGACCCATGCGATAGATGTCATTAGTTAAAAGTAACTTAAGAGATTAGATTAAATTCTAGTCTCTTTTATTTTACACAAAATACATAGCTCAATGAAATATATGGTATAATTTCTATATATTTATTGAAAGCCAAGTGTTACTTGGTCAAGTAATAATCAAGAGGCCTTCGCAACTAAAATAGCAAATCAAAGAAGTGTAAAAGAAATTATACCAACAGATGTTTTGGGGGGGATTAAATTATGAGCAAAGTGAAAAAAGTCATTGTATTACTAATTATTATAATGGGTTTATTAGGGGGAACTATTATTTATATAAGGCCTATCAGTGAAAAACAATATGTGCAAAAGAATGCTAATGAATTAAATTTACAGAATTGTGAGGATTATTCTGACCTAAACTTTATAGATGAAGATATAAAAGATAAGAAGGTTGTATTTACAAATGAGGTTCATGGAGCTAATGAAAACGCAGACATTCAGTATAAATTTGCTAGTTATTATAGATTTAAATAATAGAAAAAGTACATTTTCAAAAGAGCTTACACCTACAGTGTTTACTTATTATGATAGTGCAATTNNGAGAAGTATTTTATAGTAATAAAGGAGTTACAACAGATTATTTTCAAGGTGTTATTTTAATTAATAAACCTACTAATGTTGAGCCAGCTATTCCTGTAGGAAATTAATTTAATATAGTATGTCTTGGTTAATACGTGGAAATAATTATAATTAAATGATAAACTATATATGATAAATAGTAGAGAATAATAACAATATACCAGAATATCGGGAGGTACTATATGAATTATGAAAGAATCCTAGATAAAAAGAATAGATATGAGGCGGGAAAAAATAAGATTGATGAAGTAACATTAACTTCTTATGATAAGGATTTTGAGTTAACTTTTACACATAACTCTACTGCAATTGAGGGCAATACTTTAACCCTTATGGAAACAAAGGTGTTATTAGAAGATGGAATCTCAATTGGTGGCAAGGAGCTTAGAGAAATTTATGAAGTTGTTAATCATAAAAAGGCATATGGCTATGTGAAAAAGTGTATTAAGGAGATAAAGCTATTAGATGAAACTATTGTGAAAGATATTCATGAAATATTAACTGCTGGTATAATTCAAGGTGGAATTTATAGAAATCAAGAGGTCAGAATTAGTGGAGCAGGTCATGTTCCTCCAGCAGGAAATGATATGTATTTTCAAATTAAGAATTTCTTTACAGATCTTCAATATAAACAAGATATGAATCCAATTGAGCTAGCAGCATGGACACATGCAGAATTTGTAAGAATTCACCCTTTTATTGATGGTAATGGAAGAACATCACGTCTTATAATAAATTATCAGCTAATGATACATGGATTTTTACCTATTTCAATTGCAAAGGAAGATCGTCTTAATTACTATAATGCCCTTGAGGAATATGCAGTAAATGGAAACTTAGATTTGTTTGTAGATTTAATTGCAAATTTAGAAGAAAACCAGCTTGATACGTACATTAAATTAATAAGAGAGTAAGTATTTAAAAGAGGATCTAATGCAAGTTTGATTGAGTAGACTGAGATAGAAGTTGTAACTGAATAGATATTAAGGTTTAACCGCTAACTGAGTAATTTAATATTCTTAGTTAGCGGTCTTTTTAGATTTATAAGTTCAAGTTGTTTCATCGCTTACTCTATAATGTCTATAGAATCATCTATTCTTACATATAATTCTTTAGGCATTCTTATATAAAAATCAGATGGTAGTTTATTCTTGTTTTGAGTATTGAGTGCGTCATAATGTCTAATTAGTGGAGATGACCTAAGGTTTTCGAAGGAGCCTTGAAGACTTAACATGCCGTAGCCCCATTGTGGATTAGGATATATATCACCAGACCTTTTACTAGTACCCCTTGTGAAATAAGAAATAGCTGTAGGACCATATATGTTTGGGTCATTTCCAAGGATGATTCCCCATTCTAGCAGAAGCAGTGTGGCTCCACACAGTACGGCACCAGCTACAGAACCACCAGAAAGTAATACATTTTCATTATTTAGGCCTGTAGTTAAAGCCATAACTCCACCTGTAGTTAAGTTAGGTTTTATTCTATTATCTGCAGTAAATCCTCGACCTGATTCTACAGCTATAGTATTATTATTTTGATTGTAGAAAGAGGTGGTTATAGATTTTTGGGCATTAGCTGGTGCTTGAAGTGTGGTGTATGGGTTAGGATTTATTACTCTAGTAGTTAATTGTATAAGTGGCCTTTGAGGCAGCCACAGATTATATACTCCATTAACTATATAATCTCCTTTAAGTCTTAATTGCCAAAGTCCAGCTTTGGGATTTTTAATAGTTATATATATAGATTCATTTCCACTAGCAAATTCAGGGTTTAAAAAAGAAATGTTAATTATACTATTTTCAAGAATTAAATTAACTTGTTCAAACTTACTAGATACAAGGCCAGATTGTATAGGCTTTGCAATCTCACCATTAGGAGAAATTATTTCAATGGATATTACATCAGGTCTTTGAACCCAGAGCATAAGAACTAAATTATTTTCATTTTCACCTACAATAATCTCTAAAGTTTGAAGTGTATTACTCTTTATAAATCTACCATAACCATGTGTTAAGCTAGCCCCTTGATTACCAGTGTTAGTTACGAAGATAAGTCCCTTTCTTGTTGAAAAGAAGTTAATATCTTCTTCTATAGATGTAATACCTTCATGTCCACCCCAATTTGTTCCTGCAGAGATCAGAATACTCATAGGTTCTGTTGAAGGTGATGGATTGTAATTTATTACAAACTTCATTGCAATATAAATATCAATACCTTCAAAAATAGGTGTACTTCTTCTATCGTTAATTCCCACTAATTTAAGGTTACTAGTTTTAAATTCCTTAAGTTTCACAATTAAAAATTCACATTCAGGAGCACCGCCTATAACATCATTTAATCCTCTTGCACCAACTAAACCAGCTACATTTGTACCATGTCCTAACTCATCTCTTGAAGGAACTATATCATAAGGATTCCCACCTTGATTTGATACTTGAATAGCTCTATTAATTTCCTCTTGGCTATAAACAGTGCCAAAAAATGCTATAGGGTCATCATTGTTATTACTTTCAATAGTTTGATCCCATATACCTATAATTCTTGTAGTTCCATCAGGGTTTTGAAATTGAGGATTTAAATAATCTATACCTGTATCTATAATTGCGGCTATTGTACCTTTTCCTGTAAGATTTAAAAAGGTTTCTCCGTGAAATTGGGTTATATTAGCAGCTTCTACTGGCTCTATAGCTGACAAGGTGTAAGGGAAACTAATATCTATGTTAAATATATTATTAAATCTATCTATAAAGTCAGTATAATTAGCAGTTCTCACAGAAGCAATGTAGGCACCCTCAGATACGTTAAAGGCACATATATATTCTATTTCTTTAATCAGGCTATTAAAGTCTCCTGTATATTTAATGAATACAGTTACATATTCTTCACTAATATAGGCATCTCTACACAGAGCAATTTCTCTGCATGTACTTAGAGTATTCATTTATAAAATTACAACTCCCCCAAATATCTATCTATTTATATTATTCCATAGGACTTAAAGTAGTTACAAATTAAATAGATATAGAATTAAAATGCGATATCTCAATGAAAATGAGTTACCGCATTTGGTTTATATATGGTTTTATGATTACCTCTAAGTATGTCAACTTTAGAAAGCTTTGCCAGTTTACTGATACATAAGCATGTTTTCACATTGTGCCATCATACTGAGAAAGCTCATTTAAGATAAATTTTTGGTTAGCCTAAGCTTTTTTTGTGTCTTTTGATAGGAGTCGTTGCTTTACTCTTCAGCAGCGTCTGAATCAGCTTTAGTTATATGAACTGTATCACGTGGATGCTGAGGAGGAGCATAAATAGAGTATAATTTAATTGGTGTATTACCTGTATTGATTAGATTATGCCATTTACCAGCTGGTATGATGAAGACAAAATCATCATAGACATTTTTTTGAAAATCTAAGTTATCTTTTCTGTCACCCATTTTAACAAGCCCTTCACCTTCTTCAATACGTATGAATTGATCAAGGTTAGGGTGACTCTCTAAACCTATTTCTCCTCCAACAGGGATACTCATCAAGGTAAGTTGTAAATGAGTTCCAGTCCATAAAGCGGTACGAAAAGTATCATTTTGCTTAGTAGCCTTATCAATATTTACTACAAAGGGTTCTGGTCCATAATCCTTCAATTCAATAAAACTATTAGTATATTCAGATCTTAAAAAATTAAATCTTGATTCATGATCAATTTCATTAGTATAAGGGATATATTCATTAGGATACATATTTCTCTTCCTTTCATAGAACTATAACATTATAGTATTCTCTAAGTTTGGAAAATGTGATTGATTCATAGGAATACTATACAGCTATGTCATAGTACTAAAATTAGAAAGTTCATGAATTTATGATTCTGTATATTTTCTATTAATTGTATTTTTTCCTTGTCATAGTTGACTTCTCATTAATGTATCTCTTGTACGAGAATATCGTTACCTTTTCACTACTACAACTATTTTACTACCTAGGGAGAGTAAACTTTGATTAGCAAATTTTAAAACTAAATTTGTCATATATGTTTAGTATTTCTTGGATATAAGCATAAACTTTAGGAAATAATAAGGCTACAAAGTATGAATTGTTAAGAAAGGAGTGTAGTATGTCTAATAAAATACGTTATTTTATAGTGAGTTATATGAATTATTCGTGTTTCTGAAAATATGGAGATATTAAAAAATTAGAAGATTATCTACAAAAGCATAAGCAGTAGATTAAAAAATGCTAATTTAAATTATATATAAGAGATAGGTGGTTATTATGAATACACAATATGTACAAGGAGATTGTATATTTACAAGAATAAATAAAACGATAAAACAGTATGAGTATTTAACAGAGGATATAGAGACAGAAGTAATAATAATAGGTGGAGGAGTCACTGGGGCAATTTTAGGATACTATTTTAGTAAAAACAATATTAATTGTGTTATTTTAGAGAAATCAAGAATAGGTCACGGCAGTACTAGTATAACAACATCATTACTTGAATATGAGCTTGATAGTAATGCTATGGAGCTAAAGGCATATACAAGTATGGAGAATATAATAAAATCATATAAGTTAGGGCTAAAGGCATTAGATGAAATTCAAGAGTTTATAGATAGATATGGTAATAGGTGTGATTATAAAAGAGTAGATAGTTTTTTATATACAGCTAAGAAATTAGAAAAAAAGGAGATGGAAGAAGAGTATTATATTAGAAAAGAAGCTGGATTACCCGTGGAATTTATTGATGAAGATAATAATCCTTTTTTATTTGATGTAAGGGCAGGTGTATTAGGTAAAGGTGGAGGAGCTGTATTTGATCCCTATAAATTTACTCATCATCTAATTGAGGTCAGTTGTAAAGAGGGATTAAGAGCATATGAAAACACAGAGGTTATAGATGCTAAATATAGTAATGATAGTGTTACCGTAGAAACTGTATACGGTTATAAAGTTAAAGGAAAAATTGTTGTTGTAGCTACAGGTTATAATACAGAAATTTTCACTAAAAGGACATTTGGAACTAAGACTACTACATTTAATATTGCAACTAGGCCAATAAATAACATTGAAGAAATTTATCAAGACATAGTTATTAGAGATAATAGAGTTCCTTATAATTACTTTAGAACAACTAGAGATAAAAGGTTAATAATTGGAGGGGAGGATATAAACTTTATACCGGATATATATAATGAAAAGTTATGTAGTAAAAGTTATGAAATATTAGAACAAAGGCTAAAAAGTTTATTTCCAAACTTAAATATAGATATAGAATATAAATATTGTGGAGCATTTGCATCTACCCAAGATAATTTGGGTTTTATAGGTGAAGAGCCTACTAATTCTAAATTATGGTATTGTTTAGGTTATGGGGCAAATGGAATATTATTTGCTATGCTAGGTGGAATGATGTTAAGTAAATTATATTCTGGAGAAGTAGATAAAGATCTGAATCTGTTTAAAGTAGATAGATTTGATCATTAAAATTTGTGCAACCCTATTGATGCAGAATTTGTAATAGAGGTTGCACAAACTATTTCTATGAAAGATAAGATTGTATTATTGCCTGTTTGTATTATTCCAACTGTTGTAATAAATATGTTGTGAGATATCTTTTGGAGGATAATGTTCATCATCTTCATTAGTTTCACCAATTGGAGTCATTGCAACTACTTTCAATTTTTCAGGAATATTTAAAATCTTACGCACTGCTTCTTCCTCGAAAGAACCTATCCAGCAAGTTCCATAACCTTCATTTGTTGCTGCCAATATGAGATGCTCCATAGCAATACCGCAATCCAACATAAAATATGATTTATTATCAACATCACCACTTTCCGATGGGTCTGCCACTATAACAGCAATGATTGGCGCTTGTTTAATGGAATTTGAGGCTTTGTCAGTTTTGTTTATAATTGTATTGGAGATTTGCTCTCTTAAATTTTGATCATTGATAAAAATAAATCGATAACAAGTTTTATTTTTCCATGAAGGTGCCATTAAAGCAGCATTAATAATTTTATCTAATTTTTCTGCTGGTATAGGAGTTGATTTGTAGGTCTTATTACTTGTTCTGTTTTCAATTACTTTATAAAAATCCATTAGTATTCTCCTTCCTTAATACAATAATTCTTAAATTTCAAAATTATAGTTCAAAGCTCAAGTTTATATAAGAAGCCGTCCCTATGTATTTTAGTATGTGTGAATATGTACTTTTTATACTTTAAGTAAACCTATAAATAATAAAAGAACTACAGATAGCATTTAGATTATTGAAAAAATGGTATAATATGTGGGAGTATAGATATGTGGATAAATAATGCTAGGCAGAATTGTCCTCAGCATTTAGAGTAGAAATTTTAGCCTCTGATATTAATTTAAGGTGGAATTTATCTTAGTACTATTTTAAATCTTACTGGTAGAAATAACCATAAAAATAAAATATCATATTGACACTACAACTACTACGTGATACTATATAGTGGTAGTAAGTAATACAGAATATCGGTAATACTAGATAGTGAAGAGGTGATTTATTTGGAAAATATTACGGAAATGTTAAAGGGTGTACTGGAAGGCTGTGTTCTTGAAATCATCAGCCATGAGGAAATATATGGTTACGAAATTACCAAGAGGCTTAATGTCCTCGGATTTTCGGATGTTGTGGATGGGACAGTTTATACAATCTTGGTGCGGCTTGAGAAAAACAAGCTGGTGGAAATTACGAAAAAGACATCCGATAAGGGACCGCCACGAAAGTTTTTCACCCTCAACGATGCGGGGCGTGAGGAGTTGAGGAGATTCTGGGAAAAATGGGGATTCATATCATCAAAAATTAATGAGTTAAAGGAGAAGAAATAATGAATTTTTGGGAAAAAATTACCGGAAGCGACATGACTAAAGAAATGAGAGTTTTTGAATCGCGAGCTAAAAAGCTCACGGCTGATTATCAAGCGGCATGGGAAAAAATTAAGGCTAATCTTTGGCCGCACTCGGATTTCACTGGTCGCAACCTAATGCCAATTCTTGACGGTGTGATTGGACTGCTCGAAGAAACGGCTGTGGACGGTCAGAGTGTACAAGATGTTTTGGGTGACGATATCAAAGGCTTCTGCTCAGCTCTGGTCGGCGAAGAAGGGGCAAAGTCTTTTCGCGACAAGTGGCGCAAGGAACTCAACAACAATATTGCTAAAAAATTAGGTAAATAGGAGGATAAAATGAGAATACAAGATATCATCGAAGGCAAAAAAGAGTGGCGAGCGCACATAGCGCGTGTTAAAGCGCTCCCGAAAGATTTTCAGATTGTTTATAAAGAGATTCAAAGATATCTTTTTAAGGTTGGACCTGTTGAGTTAACCGACGGGATAGGTTTACTCTCGGGGATTATCGATCTTTTTGAAGAGGGCGTGGCCTTTGAAAAAGGCGTGATCGAAGTGACGGGCAGTGACGTAGCGGCTTTCTGCGACGATTTAATCAAAGGTTCAAAAACCTACGCTGACATCTATCAAGAATCTGTTGACCAAGAGGTTAACAAGGCTATGAAAAAGGTTACGGATAAAACAAAGTAAAAGAGAGATATCGGGATTAAAAAGTAATTGAAGTGAAAGGTATGTGACTCCCGCAAAGGGGGGGTACATTGAAAAGCAACTTAATGTTTGCAGGCATTAAAATGATAGTGGTCAACCAAAATATCAACTAAGGGGATGGTAGAGTGTGTAAATACAAGTGGATATTATGCCCGGTTTGTAGCAACAAAACAAGGATGAAGATACGTGATGATACGGTGCTTGAAAACTTCCCACTATTTTGTCCCAAGTGTAAACAAGAAACGATAATTAATGTAAAACAATTGAATATATCAGTTATTAAAGAACCAGACGCTAAGACGCAGAGCCGATAACATGTGAGTGAAATCACAGTTGTTGGTTCTTTTTTTATGATAACTACTCAAGCTGTATTAAAAGGATTAGATGCAGATTTGAGTAAGGTTACTATATTGTATTTGATGAGATATTTAAGATTATGACTAAAAATGCAGGTCAGATTCAGTACGTAAGTATATTATCTAGCCTGCAAGTGATCAGATAAATTATACACATAAGATATAAAAAGGAAACTTCATGTAATAGATTTAATAGATTAAAGAAATTTATTTAAGTTCTAATTTACATTTAGTTAACAGTCTTGTTTTGGATTATCTACAGTAACGGATGATAGTCTTGCAGCGAAAACGCCAATATTACCTGTAATAGCACCTTCAGTACCTTCACCAACTGTCACTATTACAGCATAGGTGCAACATTCATTTAAACATGAATCGCAATCACATACAAAGAATGTGAACGTCCTAGCAATAAGAGATGGCGTCGCTACTGTAAAAGAAAATGGTCCTCCTATTGGAAGTGGCTGTTGATTATCACAGAATTTAAATAATTGAAATATTAAGGTTCCGGAAAAACCTATTCCAATTAGATTACTTGTAAATTCAAGCTTTGTACATGGATTACAGAATTTAGAAGTATCTATGGTGATAGTAGCAACAGTAGCAGTAGTTCCTACTAGTGAGCCAGGTAGTACTACTTGACCAGGTTCGCCGCATTTTAAATCAACTGGACATTGGGAGTCACAGTTACAACTTTGAGCATAATTTAAATCAACTTCTGACATTGGATTCATAGATTATTTCCTCCTAACATATTGAAAAATATTAATAATACAACTTAGAATTAATGTGAATTTTTTTTAAGTAGGCTGATTTAGTGCTTATTAGAAAATTCTTATAATACAGGATATTAAATAAATGAAGAATAGTGATTATTTTTTATGAATATTTGCTTTTAGTAAGCAAATTGAGTTAAATATGTTCTTTGAAAATTCAATAATACAGTCTGAGGGGATTTTTATGGGGTATATAAATATGCAAACTTAGTAAGTAGTGCTAAGAAACCTATAAATAACAATCCCAAAATGAACATGGAATTTTATTGTAAAAGACTACCCTATATTATATAATATGGTAATAGTTTATAAAATTTGGTCTAAATATATAATATTAGGGGGGATTAAATGTCAAAATATAATTTGTTCTCGAAAAAGAAACTTGGGATCCTTGATATAATTGGAATTCCAGTTCATTACTGCCCCTTTTATACTATTTCAATTGCGGTTGTTAGTTTTTTTAGTGGTATAGTTCCAACACTTTCACTTTTAGCCACTTCACATTTCATCAATTCTTCAATATTGTTTTTCACAGAGGGCTTGGGTGAAACTCATATCAAAATGTCAGTATTGGCAATTATTTTATGTATACTGTATTTGAGTTTTTCTCCTTTATTGATGGAGTATCTTAATAGGAAGCTTGAAAATGGTTTAATGGAGAATTTTTCTGTTTCTTTAATTAGTAGGATTGCATCACTAAAATATGAGTATCTTGAGGATGATTCAAGCTTAGATTTAATATCTAGAGTTTCTAGACAACCTGAGATCCAATGTGTTAAGTCTTATGGACAAGCGTTGGGAGCATTTAGTCTAATACTAAAAATCATAGGGATTATGAGCGTTCTTCTCTTTAACGTTGCCTGGGCTGCATTAGCAATTGCATTAATAGCAATACCAACATTTCGTATTGCTATAAGGGGAGGCAAAGAAAATTATGAAGCAAATAGAGAGTGTGAAAAACATATAAGAAAAGCGGGATACCTATCAGAAATTCTAACTGGAAGAAATGCTACCAAAGAAAGAATTCTTTTTAACTTCTCAAAGAAGGTTAATGATTGGTGGCATAAGCAATACGAAATTGCAAGAAATATTAAGTTTAAAGCCAGTTTAAAATGGTTAAAGGAGTCTGAAATTGGTGGAACTTTAACCTCTTTACTGATAGCTGTTATTATTTTAATTCTTGTATTTCCATTAAAAACAGGTTTATTGTCTATAGGACTATTTATTTCAATTGTTAATAGTATTCTGTCATTAATTCCAGATTTGGCTTGGCAATTACCAGAGTATACTGAAGCTATAGCTGAATCAAAAGAGTATTTAGAAGATTTTACAAAGTTATTGTCATTAAAGTATAAGAATGAGTACTTGTGCGTTCCATCAGAGAATCCGACTACGGTGTACCGCATAGAATTTAGGAATGTAACATTTAGATACCCAGGAACTAAACATGATGTATTGAAAAACCTTAACCTTGTCATTGAAAGAGGAATGCACTATGCTTTTGTTGGTGCTAATGGTTCCGGAAAGACAACAATCACTAAACTACTAACGGGATTGTATGAGGAATTTGAAGGAGATATTCTTATCAATGGCATTTCAATTAAGACGTACAGCCAACAAGAATTAAAATCCATGTTTGCTATAGTATATCAGGACTTTGCTAAATATGAGATTTCATTGAAGGATAATATAGCATTAGGAGATGTAAACAGTTATAGCACTCAACGTCTTGAAGAAGCAATTAAAGAAAGTGGATTAAAGGAGTTAGTACAAGAACTACCTAGAGGTATAGATAGCTCTATTGGGAGAATTGTTAAAGAGAGTATTGATTTATCAGGTGGACAATGGCAACGAGTTGCCATTGCAAGAACATTATTAAGTAATGCTTCCTTAAGAATTTTGGATGAACCAACGGCAGCACTAGATCCAGTGAAAGAGAGTCAACTTTATGAGAACTTTGAAAAAATTAATCATGGGAAGACCACACTTCTCATTAGCCATCGATTAGCTTCAACGAAACTTGCAGATGTTATTTATGTAATTGAAGAGGGAACTGTAAGTGAACAAGGTAATTTTGATGAACTGATGAAAATCAATGGTTCTTATGCTGAAATGTTCAATAGTCAGAGGAGGTGGTATGAGAATGAAAACTAATAGAAAATCTGACTGCAGTATAATTGTTCAAGCATTTCAAAAGGTAATTGGTGCCTGTCCAATGTATTTTCTATTTATTTGTATCATTGACTTACTATTGGGTTTAACACTTGCTCTTAACACCTTGGCCCTTGACAACTTTTTTAGCCTTGTTGGTCAATATGTTGCTGGAAAAACAGTATTAAGTGGAGTATTGAGTTCTCTTATATTACTTATCCTTTGTATTTTGGCAAACCCAGTATTAAATGGACTAAGTACAGTTTTTTGTTTAGACTATGAACGTAAGGTGATAGGAAAACTTGAAAAGATGTTCAATGATAAATGTGCTATGCAACAAACAGCTAGTTTTGAGGAAACTTCTTTTTTAGATGGTATTAATAAGGCTCAGAAAGGTGTAAAAAATAGTGTATCACTTATAACAGGAATTGTGGATGCTACACTAACCTATATCCCTTATTTTTTAATTATCGGTGTATACCTTTATAGCTTAAAACCAAACTTAATTGTAGTCATTTTTTTATTTTCCATTCCTATTATGTTCTCTCAAATGTTTAAAAGTAAATTATATGCTAGACTGGAAGATAAGGCTGCACCCTTGCGTAGAGAATGTGAGCATTATGGGGAATGCATCATTGGCAAAGAAAAATTTAAGGAAACAAGATTACTTGGAGCATACAATTTCTTTATTAAGAGATATAAGAACAGATTGCAAACTCTAAATAATGTTACAATGAAGACTCAAGTTAAATCAATAAGGATTGAATTGTTATTTAAAATTCCTGTGTTATTGGGACATGTAATTACACTGCTATTACTTGTTAGGTATCTTCTTGACGGTTCTATTTCAGTAGGAAACTTTGGTGCTGTTTTAGCTTCAACTGGAATGATTATGAATATGTTGGAGCAGATGATTTGCTATATAATAGGAAACTCAATGAAGCAGATTGGTACTGTGGATAACTATCTTAAATTTATGAATATAAAAGAACCAGTAGGAAAGCAAATTAACTATGAAAAAGCTCCAGCCATTGAGCTTAAGGATGTTTCCTTTAGTTATCCAGGGAGTAAGAAAGATGTTATTTCAAAGGTATCTATAAAATTTGATAGTGAGGAAGTCATAGCTATTGTAGGAGAAAATGGTGCTGGGAAAAGTACATTAGTAAAGCTGATTTCTGGGATTTATTTACCTAATAAAGGTAGTGTATATTTTAACGGTGAAGATACTAGAGGATTAGATCCTAAAACCTTGATGAGTAATATTTCTAGTGTCTTTCAGGACTACCAACGCTACAAGATGACACTGCAGGATAATATCAGTATAAGTGATACATCAACCACTGTGATAAATCAATGTGCTCAGAACTCATTAAAAGAAGCTAATTTAAATGTGAAATCCAAAGCATTTCCACAGGGAATGAATACAATGCTTTCACGAGATTTTGATGGTGTGGATCTTTCAGGAGGACTTTGGCAAAGAGTAGCCATTGCAAGAGGATTTTATAAGAAACATAATATGATTCTTCTTGATGAGCCTACAGCTGCAATTGATCCAGTAGAAGAATCTAAATTATATATGAAATTTATTGAGTTATCAAAAGGAAAAACATCTTTTATTGTTACTCATCGCTTATCTCTAACTAAAATGGCAGATAGGGTAGTTGTAATGGATCAAGGTAAAGTTGTTCAAATAGGAACTCACAAAGAATTAATTAGTGTAAAAGGAAAGTATCAAGAACTGTATAGTTCTCAAAGTAAGTGGTATGTAGAAAACTAATATGATGAAAATAGATATTCAAAGGAGTTTGCTTCAAAGAAAATACAGTTAGAACCTTGAGAAATCAGGGTTCTTTTTAAGTGCAAAAGGTTATATGTTTTTAAAGACATAGTAAGGATACAATGAAAGTGATATAATAAAGCGAATGAGTATGACTTTTGAAGAAGAATACGTGAAAAAGCATAATAAGGAGAATTTAGATTGAATCATTAAGAAGATAGATTAGAGGAGGATACATAATGAAAATTTCAAAAGAAGATGCGTTAATGTGGTTTGAGTTTTTTGCCATGCTGCCAGAAGATGAGGAGCTTATGACAAAACAACAGGAAATTATATATGCTACCTTTGCACAAATAGAGGAGTCAATTGATCATAGAAATAATATGTTAATGTCAGAAATTAAAGACTTAAAAACTCTAGGGAATAGAACTTATTTTGTGGGAAATGAAAGAAAGTTTGCAATGGGATGCCGTTCTTGTCTTATGGGAACTGGCTTAAGTGCAATTAGAAAAACAAACAAATGTAATATAGAGTGTAAGTTCTGCTATAACTATGGAGAATTAGAGGATCAGCCTCCTATAGGTGAAGGTATGTGGGAAATCGGAGGTACAAAGTTTTATGAGAAGGATATAGATTTACTTCTTTCCATCCATAAGAAACCTACTGGGGTATGCTATGTTTATTTAGAGCCTTTTATGGAAATTGAAAAGTACTATCCTGTTATAAAAAAGTTTAGTGAGGCAGGGGTTCATCAACATTTATACACCAATGGAACTTTAGCTACGGAAGAAACCTTGAAGGCTTTAGCAGAAGCTGGCCTTAATGAGATAAGATTCAACCTAGGGGCAACTAATTGTGCAGATAAAGTTATAAAAAATATTGGACTTGCTAAAAAATATATTAAAAATGTAGGTATTGAAACTCCAATGACTCCTGAGTTTTTTGAAGGATTTTTTGAGAAAAAAGAAACAATTTTGAACACAAATTTGGATTTTATAAATTGTGCAGAGCTACATTTAAATGAGAATAACATACACAATTATGAAGGCGAAAATATGTATATTTCTAGACATGGCTATATTTCTCCAACTTGGAGCAGAGAATTAACTCTTAAATTCATGAAAATAGCTGAGGAGGAAAACTGGGATTTAGCAGTTCATGATTGCTCAAATCATACAAAATTTGCGAGAAACTTAAATTTGAGTAGCAAAGAAGGTAAGTGGTTCGGAGCTAGTAGCTATGGCTGTGAGTTTTCAAGGATACCATACGAAGTATTTTTACCAATACTTAAAGATGACAACTTTAAGTTTTTAACTGAAGAAGAACTGCCTGAGGGCTATAAAGCAGGAGAGCTGTTTTTCTAAAGAATCTTGTCATTTTGTTTTCGAACTTATATGAGTGACTTTTAGTCATGAAAATTCTTATTTTTATTACTGGTGATGGCTTATGGATTGGAAAAGTATCATAGGATTAGAATGGACGAGTTTATTTTGTGTGAAGAGTTGACAAATTAGATGTAGGTAAGATTGTGGAGATAGGATAGATGAAGTCATGAATTGCACTTAGATGTGGTTCATGACTTTTAATTAGTTTTATATCAAAATGTAGAATGTAAACAAAAAAGACACATAATGCATCTTTTTTATTTAAGAAGTAATACTGGAAGGAAAGAAAAAATGTCAAATGCAATATGAACAATCCAAGTTACCCAAATTGAATCAGTTTTCTTAAATAGATAATTAAGAATTAATCTAGATGGTATGATAGTAATTAAAACTTGTAGTAAGTTAAATCCATATGAAGGTAGGTGCCATACTGCAAACAAAACTGCACATAAAAGTGAAGCTTGCCAGAATTTCATTCCTAGCTTTTTCCATCCTCCATATAATAATGGGATACATAATAATTCTTCACCCATTAGAAGTAAAGGAATATGTGATCCAACATAGGTCCAAGTTAATACACTATTAATTTCATTTGCAACAGGCTGAGCAACTGAAATGGCTTTCCATACAATACCAAATATTAATGAAGTTATTATTAACAATGGAATACCTATTATTGTCCATTTAAAGCTAAAGTGCTTAAACCACTCTGTAAATTCATCTCTTAAAATAAGAAAAGAAAATCCTCCAGCTAAGATAGCATTAAATACTACACTTATAGGGTCTAATATCTTAAAACTAATTGGTACGATACGAAGAACCTGAAAACATATTGCTATTATTATCATTCCTAAAATTAACGTAAGTCCTGATTTGTTACTTTTATATTTTTCCATAAAACTCCTCCTCAATATATTATAAATTTAACTATTAATCATTAAATTTAATCGACAAATTAATTATATTTATCAGTTAAATTTCTGTCAAGTGACTTAAGTAACTACATTTTAAGAGATGATATCATGTTACCAAGTAAAGAAACAGAAGAAAAGGAATTGGAAATAGCAGGACAATTAAATTGCCGTCAAGGGGATACCAGTTTCAAGAGTCATCTTTTTTGAACACTCAAGGCATGTGGAGACGGTAGTAAGATAGTAAAGAAATAGGCTGAAATCAAAGGTTTTAGAGGACCTTAAGTAAATATTGAAGTGTGTTTTATGTTCACTCATAGAATTTATAGGAAAAAAGACGAAAAATATAAGAGCAACTATTGTGTACAAAGCTTGAGATCAATTGGTATTAGGTTAATAATATATAAAGGTTTGTTAAAGTTAAATCTAACTTTTATAAGTCTTTTTTACTGTGATGAAATATTTTTATTCTTATAATAATAGGACAAAATATCAAGTTTTATTATTTAATGCATGATATTATAATTACAGGCGCCTAGGTATGAGGTATTGATAATAGATATGTATGAGAGAATTAAAAAGAGTATTGATTTTATAGAGATAAACCTGACTGAACATATAAGTCTTAATGAAGTTGCAAGCAAAGCTTTTTGTTCGCTTTCATATTTTCACAATGCATTTCGCATAATGACAGGAATAGCTTTAAAAGAGTATATTAGAAATCGTAGGTTAGTTTCTTCTGATTATGAGCTTGTGAATACAGATGGGATGATAATAGATTTAGCTTATAGATATCAATATGAAACACCGGAGTCATTTACCAGGGCTTTTACTAAAATGTTTGGAGTGACTCCAAGTGTGTATAGGAAAAATAACAAACATGCAATTGTTTTTCAAAAGATTGATATATTACAGATGAGTCTGAAAATTTTACAAGAAGGGTATTTCATGGATCCTAAAATAATAGACATGGAAGAAATAAAGATTATAGGAATAGAACTTAGAACTTCTTGTGACGACAGTGAATTTTCAATGGGGATAAAGGAGCTTTGGAGTAGATAATTTAATGAAGAAGTTGGAGATAATATACCTAATCAAATTAACCAAAGTACAACTTTAGGTGAAAATATGCAGTGTTTGCTGCTAGAGGAGAAAGTAAAAAAGATATAGGACGTAGATTAGGACAGGCGTGGAGTTATTTTTTTACTATTTGGCTACCACAGTCAGTGTATACTCAGCTTGGTATATCCTCGCCAGATTCAGTTTCTCCATCTGATAGTGAAGCAGCACCAGATTTTGAGTGGTATGATGAAAGATTTACTGAAAATGGTTTTGAGGTAGATGTTTATATTCCAATAAAATAGATTTTTATAGCACTATCCCCTTTGCTATCAAGAGGGTAGTTTTCACTAAAATCACAATACTAGAGTTTTAAGGTTTTTAAATGAATAAATCATTATGATATAGTTCAATTATCAAAATATTTTGCAATTGGAAATATACTAGTCATTTTCTAACTGTATAAAGCAATTGATATTGTTAAAATTGGAGGAATTACTTTATGGAAAAATTTTTAGAGTATTTTGGAAAATATACCCTGCTAGCTGATGGAGCTGTAGCAACCTTTAAAATTGAGTATTTAACCTCTCTTTTAGTTGCTACTTTCGTAATCTTCATGGGTAGAGCGATGGTTAGAAAATTTAAGTTTCTGAAAAAGTATGCTATACCAGCACCAGTTGTGTCAGGATTACTATTGTCAATTGTAATATCAATCATTAAAGGGGCTAGTATTATTGGATTGAGCTTTGATAAAGCACTTATTCAAGATTTATGTCAGAACATATTTTTCTTGTGTGTAGGTTTTGGTTTCAGTACAAAAATGCTGAAAAAAGCAGGATGGAAATTATGTGGTAAAATTGCAATTGCAGCTTGTCTTATAATCACACTTCAGAACATACTAGGACTTCTTATAGGAAAGGCAATAGGGTTACATCCACTACTTGCTCTACAATGTTCTTCTTCAGCAATGAGTGGTGGTGTTGGAACAGCGTCTGCGTTTGGTATAACCTTTGAGGCGGCAGGGGTTGCTAGTGCAGTTACAATCGGTGTTGCAGCTGCAACTATTGGAAACGTTATGGGTTCTTTAATTGGTGGTCCAGTTAGAGATTTCTTAATAAACCGCAATAAGTTAAAGCCAGATCCAAATGATAGACCAGAAGGCGAAGGAAAAGGAGAAGTTGTAGAATTAAATGCAAATAGATTGATTTCTGCATTTGCATTAATATTGTTACTTGCTGGTTTAGGAATGCCAATATATGCGTTACTTGATAACATTCCATGTAGAGAAATGCCTAAATTCATAGGCTGTATTTTCGCAGGTGCTATTGGACGTAATGTGATGGAAGCTCTTAATATTGAGTTTTATACTGCAGAAATAGATGCAATTGAGCACATGTTTTTGGAATTGTACTTAGTATTAGTACTTATGAGTATCGATATTATTGCATTAATTCCAGTTGCAGGTAAAATAGGAGTTATATTATTAGCACAAGGTCTACTAGTTGCTGAATTTGCAATTTTTGTTTCTTACAGAATGTTTGGAAAAAACTACGGTGCAGCTGTTATGGCAGCAGGAAACGTTGGATGGACTTATGGATCTGGTTCAACTTATGAACTATTTAGAGATAAAGAATATTTGCATAATATATATTCCCTTTATCTAATCAATTTAACATAATCTATCTACGGCGTAATGGTATTGGCATAGCTTTAAAAATTAATCTTCCAGACAAAACATAACAAAAAAAGTCGGGAATAACTGCTTGAAAAGCAATATGATATAAATGTAGACAGGAGTGATGAGTATGGGATGGATTGAATGTATTGGTGAAGCTATTAGTTACATCGAGGAAAATATTACCGAAGAACTTACAATGGAGAAAATTGCAACACAGGCTTTGGTGTCACCTTTTTATTTCCAAAAAGGATTTGCAATGCTTTGTGGTTTTACGGTTGGAGAGTATATTAGACAACGTAGGCTTACTCTTGCCGGCAGTGAGCTTGTATCTACTGATGAGAAAATTATTGATATTGCAGTGAAATATGGCTATAACTCACCAGATAGTTTCACAAAAGCCTTCACTCGTTTCCATGGTGTCACACCTACTGCAGTTCGAAAAGACGGAGCAATGATTAAATCTTTTGGGACCTTAAAAATCAAATTTTCATTGGAAGGCGGTTATATTATGGATTACAAAATTGTTGAAAAAGATTCATTTACAGTTATGGGAGTATCAAAGGTATTTAAATATGATAGTGCAACTAGAGAAATTCCACAGTTTTGGACAGAGCATTATCAAACAGGAAAGGGTAAAGTTGTGTGCGGAATGTACGGTGTATGCATTGATGAGAGTATGGGTTCAGATGAATTTGAATATTTGATTGCCGATAATTATACTCCATCCACATTAACTCCAGAGGGTTTTATTACAAAGATTATTCCTAAACACACTTGGGCTATTTTTGCTTGCAAGGGTGCAATGCCAAAATCATTGCAAGATGTAAACCAAAAAATATTCTCAGAATGGCTACCTAACTGTAAAGATTATGAAATTGCAGCTGGTTATAACATTGAAATGTATACAAATATAGCTGATTATCCAAAGGGTAATCAGGATGAAAATTATTACAGTGAAATTTGGATTCCTGTTAAGAAAAAATAATTAAATCAATTAAGGAAATACTGGATACAAAAACTTTTTTAAAGGCACTAAGATAATAAAATCTTGGTGCTTTCTTTTTACGTATTATTTTAATAACAGAGGTTTATTAATGAAAAATATTAACCTATAGAGACTGGTGTTAGTATCTAATTGTGGACACTAAAAGCTTACAGAAGTAAAATATAACTATAAAGAGGAGATACTCATCTCATTACAAACCTTACAACAAATGTAAGTGTTAATTGATAAGTTTTTATTGTACGGTATTTATAGTGGTAGTAAAGGAGGATATGATATGAGAATTTCAGATAAGTTGCTTCAAGTTCAGGAAGTGCATAAGATATATGGTGAGGGGCAAAGTGAAACTGCCGCATTGAAGGGTATTACCTTTGATGTTCTTCCAGGAGAGTTTCTTGGAATCATGGGTGCAAGTGGGTCAGGTAAGACCACGTTGCTTAATTGCATTGCAACTATGCTTAAGCCAACCTCTGGTCAAATATTACTTAAGGGTGAGAATATTTCTTCATTTAGAGGAGCCCAGTTAGCAAAATATAGAGGGAACGATATAGGATATTTATTTCAAGAATTTGAGCTGTTAGATAATTTAACTTCTAGAGAAAATATTGTTTTGCCTTTGTCTATTCATGGGGAAAATCCTAAAAAACAAGAGGCTCAACTCCAAAAATTAGCTAGGCAATTTGATATTGGGGAGGTATTAAATAAATTTCCTTCTCAAATGTCAGGAGGTCAGAAGCAGAGAGTTGCAGCAGCAAGAGCATTGATTTCCAATCCAAGCATTGTGTTAGCAGATGAGCCAACTGGTGCTTTGGATACAAAAAATGCAAAAATCCTGATGGAAAAGCTATCTTGCACTAATGAAGAGGAGGAGTCCACCATTTTGATGGTTACTCATGATGCTAATGCAGCAAGCTTTTGCTCAAGAATCTTATTTATCCAAGATGGTGTTATTTTTCATGAGCTTCGAAAGGAAGTACCTGGGGAGACTCAGAACTCTTTTTATGAACGAATCTTAACTGTTATGGCACAGTTGGGAGGAGGCAGTACCAATGTTCTTTAATTTTATCAAAGAAAATAGTCATAAGACTCGAAAAGAAAATGGGGTTTATTTTGCCTCACTAGTTATTTCTATTGTTGCTTTTTATGTGATACTTTCCCTTGGAGAGCAAGACGTTATGATTTATCTAAAGACCGTTGAGAGTGATGCTGTTACAAAGCTTCTGTTAATGATACCGGTACTTTATGCTGTATCCTTGTTCTTCGTATTTTTCCTTGCTTATTTTGCAAATAAGTACCAATTACAACGTCGCAGTCATGAATTTGGTATTTACTTAATGATGGGGATGAGGCGAAGCAAGTTATTCGCAATGGTAATGAGTGAAACATTGTGGAATGGTTTAGTGGCTTTGCTAATTGGAATTCCAGTTTCTTTATTTTTAACAGAGTTAATTAGTCTTGCAACTTCTAGACTTATAGGAATGGGTATTATTGGTCATAAGTTTCGTATATCTTGGGTTGGGCTAGGATTAACGGTATTAGGTTTTATTATGGTTCAATTAGTAGCTATGTTTATCCTTAGCTTGAAAATGAGCAAGAAGGAACCTGCGGATTTGCTTAATGAACAGAAGGAAAAAGACCAAAGAAGCCTTTCGCCTGTATGGGGCTTGATTAGTTTGCTACTTGGAGCAGTTTTGTTGTGCATAGCTTATGTGCTAGCAATTTTTTATTTGAGTAGCCTTGATTTTGTGATATTTGCATTAATAATGGTTATAGGAATCAGTGGAACCTTTATGCTATTTCGTGGATTGGGAAGTTTGATTGGAATATGGATAAAGGGAAAAAGTAGCTCGTCTACTGGATTATTTATATTTACGGGAAGACAACTTCAGGAGAATGTTCTACATCAATGGAGTTCACTTGCTATATCATCACTGCTAATTCTTATGGCTATGGTTTGTTTTTCTTTTGGTATTTCCACAACGTTAAATAGAAGTGCAACATCTGCAAGAACTGTAGATTTCACTTTCAATGGTCAGGAAAAAGAAATTGTTTCTGCACTGACCTCAGAAAAACTGAAGCCTTACGTAAAAGACTATTATGCTATGAAACTTGGCTTTTTTCAATCTTCCCATGAAGAAACCTCTGAAGATGTAGCCACACATACTTTTCCTTGGGAAGGACTTGAAAAATCTATATCTAAAGAAAAAGATTCGGAGGAAAAAGAAAATTTATTGAGGAATTTATCTTATCAGGATAGACCATATTTAATTTCTCTTTCTAGTTATAATACATTACTTAAATCTACGGGTAAAGATCCTATTATACTAGGAAATAATGAAGTAGCAATGTATTCTAGTGAAGAATTTTCACGTTCTCATCAAATATTAAGGAAGGTGCTGCAGTCTAATCCAACGGTTAGTATAGACGAAAAACAATACAATTTGGTATCAACACTATATACAAGCAATATTGTTGCAGATAGAGCTATTACTCTTTCATATGCATTGATTGTATCAGATGATATGTATAATGCTTTAGTTGAAATCTCCAAAGACCAAGAGTCATACTTTTATAATATGGTTCTAAACTCTGATTTTGTTGAGGAAAAAGGTTTAATGCAAGCCATGTATGAAGTAGATGAGCTACTGAGTATATCAGGTCTAAACTATGAAAGCTATCTTTCTAGCATGGGTAGACGTTTGTTTTATATAGTGGCAGGAAGTTATACCACATTTTATTTAGGCATCATGTTCCTTATCATTGCAAACACGGTGTTAGGATTGAAGTTTCTTATGCAGCAAAGAAGTACAAGACATAGATATTCCACAGTATCTATGCTAGGAGCAAGTGTTGAATCATTGTGTTCATCTGCAAGGGTACAAATTTGGTGGTATTTCGGTTTAGTTATCTCCATAGCTTTTATTAGTTCTATTTTTGGTATTAAGGCTATGTTGAGAGTATTCCTAGTTATTCCAAATTCATCATCTTTAAAAAATGGTACTATACTTTTGATGGTAACAATTGCTCTTATTGTATTTATAGCTTTTGAACTTTGCTATATATGGATGATTCAGAGAAAGAGCGACGAAGAAATTAAGAAATTACAAGATATTGGGTAGGAGGTGAAAGGGTGGAAAAGATAGTCATTGTTGAAGACGACATCTTTCTACGTGCAGAGTTACAAAGTATATTAGAGAAAGAGGGATATGCTGTAGAGTGTATCTCCTCTTTTGATACTCCGTTGGAAGATATTGTTTCAGCTACTCCTTCAATAATTTTATTAGATTTAAATTTACCAAAGCTTTCTGGATTCGATATTTGTCGTGCACTAAAGGCTAGAGGAATAGGCCCAATTTTAGTGCTAACTTCACGTAACCAGCTACGTGACGAACTGCATGCATTAGCGTTAGGTGCAGATGATTATTTAACAAAGCCCTGCCATCCTAAACGTCTAATTGCTAGAATTGAAAAGCTACTTCATCTCTATGCCAATATACATGTTCTGCTAGAAGCTGGTGATTTTCAGTTAGATGAGAAGGCAAATGTGTTGTATGCTGGTAAGAACTCTATTTCATTATCTGAGAATGAAGGAATTATTATGAAGGCCTTAGTTAAAGCTTTCCCTTCAGAAGTAAAAAAGGAAGAGCTTTTTAATCTATTATGGGGAAGTAGCAATTATGTGGATGAGAATATACTACAAGTGAATATGACTAGACTACGCAAAACTCTTGATGAGGTTGGATTGTCTAATGTAATAAAGACTGTTAGAGGAGTTGGTTACAAATTAATAGGAGGTGGCTGTGAGTGAAGCTAAGAGACTTTTTAAATATTCTAAAGGAATCACGTCCTTGGGTATTACTTCTTGGCATAAGTAATGCCTTTTTTATTTTTATAGCTTGGACAGCGTATCCAGAAACTTTTGGACTTCTAGTTGGAATTATGATTATTTTTTCTATAACTATAATTGTTCTTGGTATGTTGTTAGCTTGGAAAATGAAGGTAAAGCAAGAGAGAACCTTCTATGATTTTCTTCGAGAGCCATCATCGGAGTATGAAAATCAATTAATAAAATCCATTGGTGAATTACATAGAGAAAAGATAAACCATCTAGCTAATAAGTTACGCATGTTAAATGACCAATTAGCTGAGATCAAGCTGCAATCTATAGATCATGAAGAATTTATCGAAAGTTGGGTTCATGAGATAAAGACACCGATTTCTTTGGCAACTTTGGTTTTGGAAAATCGTAAAGAAGAAATGTCAGAATTGGTGTATCAAAGACTTAAACATGCAAGAATTAATATCAGTGATGATGTTGAACAGATATTATTTTATGCGAGATTACAGGCATCCCATGTTGATTATCGATTAGAAAGAACCTCTTTAAATCTCTGCTATGACGATGTAAGGCTAGAACTTCAGGCATTACTGGATGAAAAAGAAGTTAAGGTTATTTCTAACATGGAAGATATCCCAATTATATCAGATGAAAAAGCACTTCAATTTATTTTTACTCAAATATTCATTAATGCAATTAAATACTCTAATGAAAAAGTTAACAGCTTTATTTGGTTAAAAACTGGTCTTGATGATGTAAAGAATGGATATTATTTAAGGATTTCTGATAATGGTATTGGGGTTTTAAATTCTGATCTTCCTTTTATTTTTGACAAAGGGTTTACAGGCGATAATACTAATCGTAGCCAGTCCACTGGTATAGGACTATACCTTGTAAAAAAATTATGTGATGAATTACAGATTGAAATTGAAGTTGAGTCTGAGTATGGGGAGGGGTTTTCAATTCAATTACTGTTCCCAATAATTAAATGGTCACCAAAAAGCAAAAATTCATTAAGAATCTAACTATAATTAGGATGAAATCATAGTGATAGTAGTGTATAGTTGATTATAAAAAATTATAATATGATAAAGCAAAAGATAAATATGACTATTTCTCTATATAAATATTTACATAGGGAAATAGGTATATAGCAAACTATTTATATATATAAATAGGGATATATTTAACTATATAACTATATAACTAGTAAACTAGTTGTTCTGATCATGCGGGTTTGAGCGCTTTTTGTTAATTTTCTAGTTAAATAAGAGGTAAGATTTTATAGTGAAATATCTTATAGATTATTAAAGGTTAAGATAGACAAAAGAAAAAATACAAATATTATAATGTTATGGTAAGGAGGATGAAGATGGTTTATTTAAGTGTGTTCACATTTCCCAATGATGATATGGAATTTGATTTTATAATAGAGGAAAAAAGAAGGTGCTACGATTCCTTTTATCCATTTAAGATATTATCAAAACATAGTTTTGAAAGAATTGATTTTGAACCAATTACGATTTTATATGGTGGAAATGGTTCGGGAAAATCAACGGCATTAAATGTGATAGCAGAAAAAACAGGAATCAATCGAGATTCTATTTATAATAAATCTAATTTCTATCCTGACTATATCAATATGTGTGAGATGCATCTTGAAGATGACATACCTAAAAATAGCAGAATTATAACAAGCGATGATGTATTTGATTATATGTTGAATATCAGAAACCTCAACGAAGGAATTGACCAAAAACGAGAAAAACTTTTTGAAGAATACTTAGATGCAAAATATTCTAATTTCCAAATGAAATCAATAGAAGATTATGAGCAACTAAAAAAAGTGAATACTGCAAGAAGTATAACTCAGTCAAAGTTTGTGAGAAAGGAAGTTATGGATAATGTAAGGGAGTATTCAAATGGGGAAAGTGCATTTCGATATTTTATTGAAAAAATTGGTGAAGATGGACTATATATATTGGATGAGCCTGAAAACAGCCTTTCTCCAAAACGTCAGATGGAATTAATGAAATTTATCGAGGACTCTGCACGGTTTTTAGGATGTCAATTTATCATATCAACACATTCCCCTTTTCTGCTTGCTATGGGTGGAGCAAAAATATATGATCTTGATGAAAATCCAGTTGATGTGAAAAAGTGGACAGAATTAGAGAATGTGCGTACATATTATGAATTTTTTAAGAGATATGAAAATGAGTTTAGATGATGCTGAGTATTCTATTTGCCTTATTTATGATATTTTCCTGTACACTCTACAATCTCAATCTCAATTACTGCAGTACCCTTAATCATTTTATCAGGAAGCTCTTTTCCAGCAAATTGAGGAGTGTACTTTTCTACCAGCCTATTTAGCACTTCATGTTTATAATCCAAGTCTTCAAGCAGTGAAGCATTTCCAATAATCACAACACTATTGTACTCTGCCTCAGTGTCACAAGCATTCTCGATATTGTCAGTCAAGAGACCAAACAATTCATCAACCTCAAAGCATATTTTGGGGTTTCGGTTTATATTGTCGATTTTTTGTCCCTTTGGTAGGCCATGAATATAAATTTTGTTATTGTAATAAATAAAGTGCATAGCAACCACATATGGATAACCATTTTCATTGATAGTAGCGAATCGTCCGGTATCTGCTCGATGAAGGAGCTCATCAATCTGCTCCAACGTTAATTGGAACTTCTTCATTCTATATTGCATAACTTAATTATCCCCCTAATCATGTAAATTTGATTTCTATTCAAGATATATATGTACTTGATATAGAATTAAACATATTGTATCATGTAAGTGAACCCATTAAAAGATACACTTAGATGATATAATATAGGATACACTTTAATATAAGGATGGTTATAATTATATGATATATATTCAAGAAAACTCAAATGATCCAATGTATCTTCAAATCTATAATCAGGTCAAAGAAGATATTGAACAAGGAAATATTGCACATGGGGAACGGCTTCCAGGTATTCGCACACTAGCAAAAACATTAGGTATTGCACGCAATACAGTAAGTCAAGCTTATAACCAGCTGGCTGTGGAGGGATATATTCAAGCAAAACATGGATCAGGTTTTTTTGTTCTGGATACTTCAAGTGAATTTACGGAGAGGGATTATGTGACAAAGGTTATAAATGACTTATCTATCAAAAAATCAGAATTGAAGAAACTTGAAATTCTATATGATTTTCAGTACGGCACGCTTCCTTATGAGCAATTTCCTTTCAAGTTATGGCGAAAATATACCTCTCAAATTCTCTTATCATCGCAAAAAGAATTAGTTAATCAGTATCCAGATAAGCAGGGTGATCTGTTATTAAGAGAAGAAATCGGAAAACATTTGTACAAATCAAGAGGTATGGTTTGTAATAAAGAACAAATTATCATCGGATGTGGGCTACAATATTCCTTAAATATTTTGTGTACTCTTCTGCGTAAAGCAAATAACACAATTGCAATGGAGGAACCGGGATATAATGGAGCAAAGGATGTGTTTATCAATAACAAGTATAATGTGCATGCAATCCCAGCTAGTAAAGATGGACTTATTCTCTCATCAGTTCATGGTTCTGATGCATGTGCTACTTATGTAACACCTTCCCATCAATTTCCTTATGGAACTGTGATGCCAATTTCTCAGCGTAAGGAGCTCCTTAATTGGGCAAATGATAAGGATGGTTATATCATTGAGGATGATTATGATAGTGAACTTAGATATGATGCTAATCCAGTGCCATCACTCCATTCTTTAGATACAGAAGACCGTACTGTTTATATCGGAACTTTTTCAAAGTCTCTTTCTCCTTCTCTGAGAGTGAACTATATGGTATTGCCAATACGCCTCCTAAATAGGTATCATAGTTTATTCCATTCCCATAGTTCTCCAGTATCATGGTTGACGCAACGTGTTTTAGCCGAATATATGAGAGAGGGAAATTATGAACGTCATATTCGAAAAATGTGCATTACCTACAAAAAGCGTCATGATATATTTGTACAGGAAGCTATTAAAATGTTTGGAAGAAAAGTAATATTACATGGTCGTGGAGCAGGGGTGCATTTCATTTTGGAGTTTCCAGGTGGTGAAGATCAAGATTGGCTTATTAAACAGGCCGAAAAAGTTGGAGTCAAAGTATATTCTATGATTCCATTTTGGAATAATAGGAATGATTGTCCACGAAATATTTTATTTGTCGGATATAGCTTACTGAATGAACAACAGATACGAGAAGGTATTACATTGCTACAATCTGCATGGTTCAATGCATTACCCTAATGAAGATTGAAGGGTGAAATTTTCGAAGATATACTAGATAAAATAAAGGTATATTAAGGATATAACAAGAAGAGGATGTTATACATAAATAAAGAGAAAAAGCAAAAAAGCATTTATTTGATAAAGTATGAATTAAAATGCTTTTGATAAATTATATTGACATAGTAATAAACCAATGCTATTCTTATAAAGAATTTAAAAATATAATATAGTATCTTATCAAGAGAGGCAGAGGGACTGGCCCTATGAAGCCCGGCAACCAAAGGTAGTTATTTTAAACTTTATGGTGCTAAATCCAGCAGGATTAACCTGGAAGATAAGAATTGGAAGAACATAACTTCTTGCATTATCTTTTAGGTAAGGCAAGAAGTTTTTTTTATTTACGGATGCCTAAGATCACTAAATCTTATACAAAAAAATTAAAACATTAATTAACTAAGGAGGAAAAAATGAAAGATAACTTGAAAAAGGGCAGTGTTATTGCTTTGTTACCATTATTTATTTTTATAGCAGTTTTTATGGGGATATCATTAGTTACAAAGGACTTTTATGCTATGCCTGTAACTGTGCCATTTTTATTAGCAGCATTGGTAGCATTATTTATGAATAGAAAAGTATCACTAGATAAAAAATTGGATGTATTCTGCAAGGGAGCGGGAGAACCAAATATCATTTTAATGTGTCTGATATTTATATTGGCAGGGGCTTTTGCAGAGGTTGCTAAAACTATGGGAGCTGTAGAATCTACTGTTAATTTAGGGCTAACATTTTTACCAAGTAACATACTAGTAGCTGGAATTTTTATAATTGCATGTTTTATAGCAATATCTATAGGTACATCCATGGGAACAATAGTAGCATTAGTTCCTATAGCTACTGGAATTGCGGCTAAGACCGGTATACCTGTAGCTTTAGTAGTTGGAGCTGTTGTTGGTGGAGCAATGTTTGGAGACAACCTTTCTATGATTTCTGATACAACTATAGCAGCTACTAGGACTCAAGGCTGTGAGATGAGAGATAAATTTAGAATGAATTTTATAGTTGTATTGCCAGCAGCAATAATAACAGCGTTAATATTTATTTTTACAACAATGGGGCAAGAATCTAAAGTAGTAGCGGATTATTCATATAGTTTAGTTAAAGTTTTACCTTATGTAGGAGTATTACTTGCGGCACTTTTAGGGGTTAATGTGTTATTGGTGCTAGTTGGTGGAATCTTATTTGCAGGGAGCATAGGAATATTTACTGGAGCCTTTGATATAATAGGTCTATTACAGGCTATAGGCAAAGGAATTGGGGGAATGTCTGAGCTTGTAATAATTTCAATCATAATTGGAGGAATGGTTGAAATTATAAAATTCAATGGAGGAATTGACTTTATACTAGGATTTATTACAAAAAGAGTTAAGAGTAAAATAGGAGCAGAATTTGGAATTGCCGCATTAGTTAGTTTAGTTGATATATGTACAGCTAATAACACGATAGCTATAGTTACTGTAGGACCTATAGCTAAAGATATATCCAATAAATATGATATTGAACCTAAAAGAGTAGCGGGTATATTAGATATGTTTTCTTGTGTGTCACAAGGAATTATTCCTTATGGTGCACAACTTTTATCAGCATCAGCATTAGCTAAATTATCACCATTTATTATAATGAGATATCTTTATTATCCGTATTTAATGGGAATAAGTGCTCTTATAGCAATTGTATTTATACCTTATTTAAAACTAAAAATTAAACAGAAACTATAAAACTATAAAACTAGTGAACTAGCTTTTATGTTCATGCGGGTTTGAAAGCTTTTTGTTAATTTTATCCGTTAACTACCTGCTCTAATACTCCCGTTTCTTCAAAGTGGGAGCAAAGAGCTGTTATGTACATATATAACAGATTTCTAAGCTTCCAAGAAGCTTAGAAATCTGTTTATAAATATAATAAAAGGAAAGATTTTGTAGTGAAATATCTTATAGATTATAAATGTTAACGTAGACAAAAAATTATAATTAATATAATATAAAATATATAATATTTTCATATGGAAGGTGAAATTTATGAAGTGGTTACTGGAAAAATATAATGTGTTAATGTTATGAGGAAAGATATTTCATTTCACTCTTGACTTTAAGTATAGTTAATTATCTTTGTCTTATGATTTATCTGAATTTTCAAACCCAATTTTAAGACCAATAATAACTCATGATGATTTTCTGTGTGATTTTAATAAGTTTATTTATTGTAGGAACAACACTCTATAATTTTTTCTAGTATTTATATAGTATCAGCTTTTTCTACTTTAAAGGGAATAAATAAATCTTAGGAGAAAGGGTAGCAATTTTTTAGAATATTGACAAATTTATTACCAATCTAAAAGATGACGTAATATAAAGGAGAAGATAAGAAATGGTTAGTTATAAAATATTAGATAAAACAAGTATTGAAACACTTCATAAAACATTTTTAGATGCATTTTCTGATTATCAGGTTAAGATGGATTTGCCTATTTGGAAGTTTAATCAGATGCTTCAAAGAAGGGGCTATGTCTCCGAAATGTCTATAGGTGCATTTAAAAGTGAAATGTTAATTGGATTCGTTTTAAATGGATTTAGAAATTGGAATGAGAAATCAACAGTATATGATCTTGGGACAGGCGTTACAGTTGAATATAGAAGACAAGGTATCACAAGCAATATGCTTTTAAATATCAAAAAAGAGCTTAAAGAAAAGCAAGTAGAGCAATACTTACTTGAAGTAATTAAATCTAATACATCTGCGGTTGAACTATATAAAAAACAAGGCTTCGAGATTCAAAGAGAGTTCCAATGTTTTCAACTAGATAAAAATAAATATAATCCAATAACAACTTATAAGGTTCAACATGTTGACAAAATTAACTTAAGACAATTAACAGAATTTTGGGATTTCCAGCCATCTTGGCAGAATTCTATTGAATCTATAAGCTCTATACCAGAAGCATTCTTATATTCTATTGTGCGTTTTGATAACAACATTGTTGGCTATGGCATTATTGATAAAAAAACAGGAGATATTCCCCAAATAGCAGTGAATAGGGATTATAGGGGTAATGGAATTGCAAGAAGTATAATTACAGATATGATAAAAAATACAGAATCACATAAAATCAGTGTTCTTAACGTAGATGATCAATCTGAATCCACTAAAAACTTTTTACTCCAATTAGGGTTTGAATATAGTGTTAGTCAGTATGAAATGCTTTTGAAGATATGATTTAATCAATATGAGGAGGAACACAAGGTGAAATTTAATAAATTGTTTGAAAGTTATCCCAAAATTGAAAGTGAAGAAATTCTACTAAAGCAAATTGAAAAATATGATTTAGATGATTATGTAGAAATAAATATGGATGAGAGACTGTACCAATATAAACCTGGAGAGCCTAGAAAAACGGTTTCTGCAGTTGAAAACATAATAGGACATCATGAAAGAGATTTTTTAAAAAGGAAAATAATTAATCTTGGAATATATTCTAAAGAAGAGAATAATAAGATGATTGGTGTGGCTGAAATTTTTGATTTTGATTCAAAAGTTAGTTCCGTTACTATAGGATATACATTGAATTATAATTATTGGGGGAAAGGTATAGCAACTAAAACCACAAAGTTACTGCTAAAATTTCTTTTTAATGAAATTGATGTAAATAGAGTTCAAGCTTTTGTGATGCCAGAAAATGTGAAATCTCGCAATGTGCTTTTGAGAAATAATTTTATAGAGGAAGGGACAATAAGACAGGGATATTTTTGGAAAGGTAGAGGAGTTGTAGATTTGGTGTTATATTCTATCTTAAAAGCTGAATATATGGATAAGTAGTAGATGATTTACATCTCTAGGCAATTGAACTATCTTTTTATTATATAAGTTGTAGAGTAAAATCTACAGCTTTTTATTCGCAATGAAGGTCAAGAAATAGAGTTCTTTATGATATATACTTTAGATATTGGAGGTGGAAGAATGAGTGAGGCTGAAACTATTATGGCGGTACAACGTATGCAAGAGTACATTGATGTTAATATTTTAAGAAAGATTACGTTAAAAGAACTAGCTGTTGTGGCAGGATATTCACCATGGCATGCTGCAAAACTATTTAAAGAAGTTACTGGTAAGGCACCATTTGACTATATTCGTGCATTAAGGCTTACTAAAGCTGCGTTAATACTACGCGATAGTAATGAAAAGATTATAGATGTAGCCATGGATTTTGTCTTTGACTCACACGAGGGATTTACAAGAGCATTTTCAAAGGAATTTGGGATGCCGCCAAGAAGATATAGTCAATGTACACCACCAATAAAACTATTTATGCCTCAGAAAGTTTTCGATACCTACCGAGCATTTCATAAAGGAGGAAAGAAGATGATTGATAGTTTTAATACCAAATCTGTATTTGTACAGGTTATTGAACGTCCTTCACGAAAAGTTTTGTTAAGGCGAGGGAAAAAAGCAACGGGTTATTTTGAATATTGTGAAGAAGTAGGGTGTGATGTATGGTCAGTACTTACAAGTGTAAAAGAAGCCATATATGAGCCAATTGGAATGTGGCTTCCAAAATATCTTATTAAAGAAGGAACATCACAATATGTGCAAGGTGTAGAAGTTCCCATTGACTATACAAATGATATTCCTAGTGGATATGAACTTATAGAATTGCCACCTTGCAAATTAATGATTTTCCAAGGTGAATCTTATAATGATGATGATTTTATGGATGCAATCGATGAAGTGTGGAAACATATTGAAAAATTTGATCCTACTGTTTATGGATATCAGTGGGCACCAGAAACTGCACCGAGATTTCAGCTTGTACCAATGGGGTACAGAGGATATATTGAAGCACGTCCTATTAAATCAATAAACTAAATACTGGATACAAAATCTATTTTAAAGGCACTAAGATAACAAAATCTTGGTGCTTTCTTTGTATTAATTATTTTACTAGTATCCTTCTGGTATTATCACTATATGCAAGCAATACTGTTAACCTTATAAAAATTATTTTAACTATATTACTGCTGTAATAAAAAATTATTTAAAAATCTAACTTTCATTAGTTGTTCTGTTCATGTGGGTTTTAGGGCTTTTGTTATTTTTGTAGATACTCACCTTTCTCGTCAGAAGCTAAATATGATGGATAATTTAAAAATAACTTACCATATGTTATAATTTTGAATATAGATAAAGCGTTAAGGAGGTGGCGATTTGGCACAGCAATATACTAGAAAAATGATTCGTGAGGTATTTATAAAGATGCTGAATGAGCGTCCACTTAGCAAAATCACAGTTAAGGATATTGCTACAGCATGTGAGATCAACAGAAATACTTTTTATTATTACTACACAGATGTATATGCACTTTTATCAGAGATCTTCCAAACAGAACTTCAGACAGTCATTGATGAATATAATGATACACTTTCCTGGGAGGAGAGTTTTATTGTGGCTGCTAAATTTGCTTTAGAAAACAAAACAGCCATTTATCATGTATATAATTCCATGCAGAGGGAAGAATTAGTGAACTATATATACAATGTATCAGGAAATGTCATGATTCGGTATGTTGAAAGAGTAAGAGATGGTATCTCAGCCTCTTCAGGAGATAAAAAACTAATTGCCTCCTTTTATCAATGTGCCCTCACTGAAATGGTACTACGCTGGATTGCTACCGGAATGAAGGAGGCCCCTGATACTATCGTCAAACGAATTGGATACCTATTCGATGGAAACATTGAGTTATCCCTTAAGCGAAGTGCTAGTTTAAATCATGTCTAGTAAAAGGCAATAGTAGATTCCTTTTTACCAGACATTTTAACCTCAATGACTAAAAGTTAAGTAAATAAACTACGGTGTTCGAATTTCGAACACCGTAGTTTGTTTATCTAATGAAAAAGACACAAAAAAGCTATATCATAGATTTATAGAAATCTTACAGATAATAAGTATCCATAAAATTAGGGGAGAACTTATTAATACTAGTAGAGTGAATATAGAAGAACTCTAAATATAATAGTAGGATTTAGAAAGCTATTAAAAATTAAGAAAGAGGGAGATAATAATGAAATTAAAAACACATGATGATAGACTTACTATTACAAATGGAAGTTATCATGCTTTAGTAAATGCGAGAAAACCTAAAGGAATTGAAGATAAAAAAGCTTATTTAATTGGTACTGGAATTGGTGCTTTGGCTGCTGGTTGTTTTTTAATTCGTGATGCTCACATGGATGGCAGTAAAATTACCTTCTTAGAACAATTAGATATTCCTGGTGGATCTTTGGACGGAAATGTTCGTCAAAATATGGATTATGTAGCACGTGGCGGACGTGAAATGGGTAATCATTTTGAGGTTTTATGGAGTTTATTTAGTTCATTACCATCTACAGAAGATCCTAATATGACTGTTTTAGATCATTTTTATTATACAAACTACGATGATCCGAACTTTAGCAATTGCCGTATTACTAAAAATCAAGGTGTGCGCTATGACAATGGAAAATTTAATTTGGGACAAGATTTAGCAAAAGAATTAGCTGCTTTTGTAAATATGCCAGATGAAGAACTTGAAGATAAAACTATGGAAGATATTTTTTCTGAAGAGCTTTTAAACACTGATTTCTGGACATATTGGAGAACAATGTTTGCTTTTGAAAACTGGCATAGTGCTTTAGAGATGAAATTATATATGAATCGTTTCATTCACCATGTTGATGGATTGACAGATCTTTCATCACTACAATTTTCAAGACATGATCAATACACTTCATTTGTAAAACCTATGATCAAATATTTAGAGGACCATGGTGCTAAATTTGAATATGGAGTTACTGTTGATAACGTTGAATTCTCAATTTCAGATGATAAAAAGGTTGCAAAGAAAATAGTTGCAACAGATAAAAATGGAAAAGATATCTCTATTGATTTAACAGAAAATGATTTAGTGTTTATTACTAATGGTTCTATGACTGAAAGTTCAGGATATGGTGATGACAATACTCCTGCACCATTTAATAAGGAGATACAAGGATGCTGGAGGTTATGGAAAAATATAGCCGCTCAATCAGATGAATTTGGAAAGCCAGATAAATTCTGTACAGATACAGAAAAATCTAATTGGGAGTCTTGTACAGTAACTTGTCATGATGAACGTGTTCCTGAGTACATTGAAAAAATCACAAAGCGTTCACCATATGGCGGACGTACTGTAACAGGTGGAATAGTTACAGCTCTTGACTCTTCATGGTTGATGAGTTGGACGATAAACCGTCAAGAACAATATTATGGACAACCAGAAAAAGACGTTGTTGTTTGGGTATATGGTTTATTCTCTGATGTTCCCGGAGATTATATTAAAAAACCTATGAGAGATTGTACTGGTAAGGAAATCACAAAAGAATGGTTATATCATATAGGTGTTCCTACAGATAAAATTGAAGGATTAGCAGAAACATGTAGTGCAGTTCCTGTTATGATGCCATATATCACATCTCAATTTATGCCTCGCGCAGCTGGAGATCGTCCATATGTTGTACCAAAGAATGGAGTAAACTTTGCTTTCCTTGGACAATTTGCTGAAACATTAGATGATCCAGGTCGTGATACTGTATTTACTATAGAATATTCAGGACGTACAGCAATGGAAGCAGTATATGTTTTAACTGGAATTGAAAAAGGAGTTCCTGAAGTATTTTCTTCAAGATATGATATCCGATATTTATTAAATGCAGGTGTATGTTTATTAGATGGAGAAAAACCAAAACTTGATTTACCACCAATGGCTAAACGTAAAGTTTTAAAACAAGTAGCAGGAACAGACATTGAAAAATTATTAAAAGAATATGGAATTATTTAATGACATTTACAGTTAGATAATTTGATTGAAATCCCGAATTTTAAAAAATCGGGATTTTAATTTATATATACTGATTAGAGGCTAAAGCAGATATATTATTGAATTATATTGAAATAATAATATAAGGAGGAAAAAATGAAAGGTAACTTGAAAAAGGCAGTGTTATTGCTTTGTTACCATTATTTATTTTTATAGCAGTTTTATGGGAATTTCTTTAGTTACAAAGGATTTTTATGCTATGCCTGTAACTGCGCCATTTTTATTAGCAGCATTGGTAGCATTATTTATAAATAGAAAAGTATCACTAGATAAAAAATTGGATGTATTCTGCAAGGGAGCGGGAGAACCAAATATCATTTTAATGTGTCTGATATTTATATTGGCAGGGGCTTTTGCAGAGGTTGCTAAAACTATGAGAGCTGTAGAATCTACTGTTAATTTAGGGCTAACATTTTTACCAAGTAATATACTAGTAGCTGGAGTTTTTATAATTGCCACATTAGTTAGTTTAGTTGATATATGCACAGCTAACAACACTATAGCTATAGTTACTGTAGGGCCTATGGCTAAAGATATATCGGATCAATATGATATTGAACCTAAAAGAGTAGCGGGTATATTAGATATGTTTTCTTGTGCATCTCAAGGAATTATTCATTATGGTGCACAACTTTTATCAGCATCAGCATTAGCTAAATTATCACCATTTATCATAATGAGATACCTTTATTATCCATATTTAATGGGAATAAGTGCTCTTATGGCAATTGTATTTATACCTTATTTAAAACTAAAAATTAAACAGAAACTATAAATATATTTACTCCAAATCCTATTTTATTATAAATACTTAGCAAAACAGGAACAGTTTTCTTTTAAGGTTGTTGTTATAATAAAATTAACCTATGAAGAAGGGGGCGGTTGGAGGTGACATTGAATTATAGGAAAGAATCGAAAATATTATTAGTACAAAGTCATTGTATAGTATGTCCTCAAATAAGTATTTATGATAATTAAAGGAAGAAAGGTGATAAATGATGTTAAGTTATTATGGTAGATTATCTTCAGAAGTATATGATATGGATAAGCCTATAGGGCATTCTTTTGGAGATGTAGAATTTTACATGACTAGATTAGAGTCTTGCAAAGGACCTATTCTTGAACCTGCAACAGGAACGGGTCGTATATTAATTCCGCTTTTAGAAAAAGGATTAAATGTGGATGCATTTGATATTTCAAAAGATATGTTAAATATATGTGAGCACAATTGTAAAGAAAGAGGTTTGAATCCTAAACTTTTTGAAGCTAAAATGGAGTCTTTTTCACAAGATACAAAATATGATGCTATTATAGTGCCAACAGGTACCTTCCTTTTACTACATAATAGAGAAGATTCAATAAAAGCATTACAAAATTTTTATAGGCATTTGTCTAATGGTGGTAGATTAATTGTTGATATATTTTTGCAAACAGATATTTCCACAGGTACAGTTTCCACAAAAACTTGGGACTGCTCTAATGGAGATATAATCACATTAGAAAATAAAATTGTAGAGGTTGACTATATAAATCAATATACCATTTCCCATGGGAGATATGAAAAGTGGCGTGAAGGGGTACTTTTACAAACTGAATTGGAGCGATTCCCATTAAGATGGTATGGTGTAGAAGAGTTCAGATTAATACTTGAAAGTATAGGATTTGAAAATATTGTGATTTCTTCGGATTATAAATTTGGTCAGTATCCATCAAATTCTGAGCAAGTCGTTACCTTTGAAGCTGTTGCTATTAAATAGGAATATATTAATATTCCCTCAGACTACGGTTTGAGGGATTTTTTCTTTAGGTGTGAACAAATACGAAAAAGTAATGGCTTTGTGTAGTAGATATAAAAAATTATATTTAAATTTTTGATTAATTATAAATGTTAACGTAGATAAAAAATTACAAATAATATAATATTAATATATAATATTTTTGTATGAAGGTGAAATTTATGAAATGGTTACTAGAAAAATATAATGTGAAAACTATAAAACCATATTTATGGATATTTTCCATAGGAATAATTAGTATGTGCTATTTTCTTATAAATCATTATCAGAATCCTAAGTTACATTCCTTATATACAGATATAGATGATTTAATTCCCTTTGTAAGTGTACTCATTATTCCATATATGATGTATATGCCAAATTTAATAATCTCACTTATAATAATGTGTTATTGTGATGAGGAAAGATATTTCATTTCACTTTTGACTTTAAATATAGTTAATTGTATTTGTCTTATAATTTATTTAAATTTTCAAACCTATGTTCCAAGGCCAATAATAAGCCATAATGATTTTCTATGCAATTTTGTAAAGTTTATTTATAGTAGGGACAACCCCTATAATTGCTTTCCTAGTATTCATGTAGCAGCAACTTTTTCAGCTTTAAAGGGAATAAATAAGCTTAAAAATATGCCAACAAAGTATAAGATTGGATTTAATATAGTTGGATGGTTAATTATAATCTCAACTCAATTTGTAAAACAACATGTAATTATAGATTTGTTAGCTGGGTTAGTTTTAGTGGAGGCAGTTTATAAGATTATAGAATATTTATTTTATAATAAAAACTACCTAAAGGGATTTATTAAAAATAAAAAGAAAGATGATGAAAAGGATATGGCACAATAACTATGAAGTTGTGATATTGTCCCCTCCCAAGCTTATGTTTGGGAAGGGGCTTTTTATGATGTTATTTTTCTTGTTCTTTTATAAACATATTTTTAAATTTGTGCTGGGTAATTACAATATATCAAAGAAATCCATATAATTAATTTTCATATTAAGGTTACAACTAAAAATATAATGAAATTTAATGTATAGGTAAATTCAATTGAATGACAACTTTCTATTTGATATTAAAATTAGACTGCCTTAAGTGTAGAAGATATAATTAAGGGTATTGATGTATGGAGGGGAATTATGGGTACTTGTTTCGGGATTTTTAGGGTGTGGAAAGACAACATTTTAAAGAAATAGTAGGAATTTTTTATTAATAAATTAGGGGGAGTACCATGGGAAAAATAATTGATTATAAATGTACATATGGTAATGAACAGGAAATTAGTAAAGAAATTATTGAAAAAACCAATTTGAAGTTTCCTAATGCTTATAAAAATTGGGAGAGTATGGTGACACTTTCCAAGGAGCTTAAGGAATACTATAAGGCAAATGTTTGTACACTCCCCTTCTGTCATACTGTGGAAGGGGAGGCACTAGGGGGAAAAGTTAATCTTGGGGATGAGAACATAGGACCAAGAGCCAAAGAATATATTTGTACAACTACAGAAGAACTGTTGGCTTTACCTAAAATTGATTTTTCAAAGGGAAGAATTTACGAAGTATTAAAAGCCTGTAAGTCTTTAAGAGAACAAGGTGAAAATGTGGTTTTAAATGTTTCAGGACCATTTACAATAATGAATGTTTTAATTGAACCAAGGATTGTTTTCAAAACCTTTAGAAAGAATCCAGAGTTAATTAGGGAAGTTTTTAATAAATTTCAACATGAAATAATTGAATTTATAGAACAAGCACAAAAAGTAGGGGTAAACATCATTAGCTATGCAGATTCTTCTGGGGGAGTTAATATTCTTGGACCTAAGTTTGCAGAACAAGTAGTGGAAATGTTTACTTATCCTTTATTAAAATCAATGGATAAAATCATAAATGAAGAAATGATAATAGTACTTTGTCCGAAAACTACTTTTTCTTTACTAGGAACAGATAAAGCAGTGTGGAAGGATGTTTCCTTAGGACGACCTTTAAACTATGAAGAAGGCTGCATAAAGGCAATTGGACTAGCAAAATTTGTTGGACAAATATGCATGAAAAATAAAGATTTTCAGTTAAAAGATGGGGTTATTAAAACCCTTGAATTACTATAAATAAATAGCACTTTAAAAAGAAAAAATACTTAATATAACTTAGAAAGAAGGATGTAATATGATATCTCCAAGAGAACGATTAAATATGGTTTTGAGCGGAGAACAGGTTGATAGAGTTCCATGTATTTGTCCTGGTGGCATGATGAATATGGTTACAACAGAAGTAATTGAAGACCTTGGAATAGATTTTTCAAAGGCTCATAGTAATGCACAAACTATGGCTGATTTAGCTACTGCAGTATATGAAAAGGGCTGTTTTGAAAATTATGGAGTTCCTTTTTGTATGACCATTGAATCTGAGGAGTTTGGAGCAACCGTGAATATGGGGTCAAACATATATGAACCTCATGTTGTAGAGTATGCGATAGCTTCAGTAAAGGAATGGACGAAACTCCATGAGATTAATTTTCAGGAGGGAAGAGCTAAAGTAGTTATTGATGCAATTAAATTATTAAAAGCAAAGGGAAGTAATGTTCCTATAATAGGGAATTTAACAGGGCCAATAAGCACTGCTAGTTCTGTTATGGAACCTGTAGTATTTTATAAAGAGCTCAGAAAAAACAATGAAGAAGCTCATGAATATGTTGATAATGTTACGGATCAATTAATTTTATTTGCAAAGAAACAAATAGAAGCTGGGGCAGATATAATTGCTATTTCTGACCCTAGTGGAACTGGTGAAATCTTAGGACCTAAGCTATTTGAAGAATTTGCTGTGAAATATATTAATAAGCTAGTGAGTGCTATTCAAGAAGTACAGGGAAAAACCATTGTGCACATATGTGGTCAAATGAAAAATGTGTATAAAGAGGTAAATAAAATAAAAAGTGATGTTCTAAGCTTTGACTCCATTGTTAGTATGAGTGAGGCAAGAAAAAATTTAGGAGATAGATTACTTATGGGTAATGTAAGTACCTATACAATTGAATTTGGAGAGCCTAAGAAGGTTTCTGATTTGACTAAGAAATGTGTTAAAGATGGAGTGAACATAATTTCACCTGCCTGTGGGCTAGGAATGAAATCTCCTCTTACAAATGTTAAAGCAATCCTTGAGACTTTAAAAAAGGAGATGCTATAGAAATGCCTAAGATTTTTATTAAAAAGTTAGGTAATGACTTTGAGTATGTTCCAAAGAAGAACTTACTACAGCTTTTATTAGAAAATGATATTTTTATAGACAATCCTTGTAATGGGAATGGTACTTGCGGGAAATGTAAGGTGATGGTGTTGGAAGGAAATCTTCCTCCACTTTCCCAAGAGGAAAGAAAGCTATTGAAAGAAGATGAAATAAACGCAGGCATAAGGCTTTCCTGCTTGGCAGTACCAGAAGAAGATATTACAATTGAAATTCTGCAAAAAGAAAGAAAGCATAAAATACTTACTACTGGGTATGTACCTGAATTTGAGTTTAATCCTGCCCTTTGCAAAAAAAACTTTGAAATAAAAATGCCTACTTTACAAACCCAAAGTCCTTTTGAAGATTCTTTATGTGACGCACTTGGGTCTAAAAAGGTCAACTGGAAGTTACTAAGGGACTATGAAAGCAGCTATGGAACTGTAACTGGAGTATTTAATGACAGTGAGTTAATTGCCATTGAAGCAGGGGATACTACTGAGTTTCTCTATGGCGTTGCCATTGATATTGGAACTACAACGGTGGTTGCAGCATTAATTGATATGAACAATGGTGAGGAATTAGCTACAGCTTCAAGAATTAATCCCCAAAAGAAGTTTGGGTTAGATGTTTTAACTAGAATAACCTATGAATTAGAACATCAAGAGGGTTCAAAAGAAGAGTTACAGAAAACTATTGTAGAGGCTATTAATGAAATGGTTGAAGAGTTATGTAGTGAGGGAAAAGTAAAGAAAGAAAATATTTACGAGATTTCTATTGCGGCAAACTGTACCATGATGCATTTTCTTTTAGGTGTTGATGCAACATCAATTGGAAAATCTCCCTATGCTCCCATATTTACAAAGGCAAAAAACATATCAGCAAGTGACCTTGGTATAAAGGCTGCTAAGTGTGCAAGAGTATATTGCCTTCCTTCCGTATCCTCTTACATTGGAGCTGATATAGTGGCAGGTGCCTATGTTTGTGAATTACATAAGGCTGAGGAAAATATACTATTTATAGATATTGGAACCAATGGAGAGATAGTTTTATCTACTGGTGGAAAGTTACTTTCCTGTTCCTGTGCAGCAGGACCAGCATTAGAAGGAATGAATATAAGTTCAGGGATGAGAGCAGCAGAGGGCGCTGTTGAAGATGTGGAAATCACTGAAAAAGGAGTATACCTTAAGGTTATAGGAGAGGAAGACCCTATAGGGGTATGTGGAAGTGGGATACTAGCAGCAGTGAAAGAGCTTCTTAGAACAGGAATTGTAAAAAACAATGGAGCATTTATAAAAAAAGAACAGCTAGAAGAATCTGATTATCGCTATAAAATGATACAATTAAATGGGAATAAGAGAGAATTTCTTTTAAGAAGTACTCCAGAACAGTTATTAATAACCCAAGGGGATGTTCGTCAGGTACAATTAGCAAAAGGAGCGCTTCTTTCAGGATTTTACGCTTTGTTAAAACAGGCCAGTTTGGGAATGGATGAATTAGATAAGGTGATGATAGCCGGACAATTTGGCGCTCACCTACCAGCAGATAGCCTTGTGGGAACAGGAATTTTACCAGAAGAAGTAAAGAATAAACTAATATATGTAGGGAATTCTTCTAAAACTGGAGCATACATGGCACTTATGTCTGTTGAAGTTAAGAAAGAAATAGAAGAATTAGCAGGTGAAATGGAATATATGGAACTTGGAGCATCGGAGGGGTATGAAAAATTATTTTCAAAGTGTCTTATATTTGGAAATAAATAATAGATTCTATAAAACATATAAATAAAAGGCATATGGCATAGAGCATAGGTCATAAAATAAAAATATATGAATTACCTTTGAAAAAGCATAGGTAATTCATATATTTTTTTATTCTCATTTAAGTAGAGAACCCAAATCTATGATTTGGTGTGAATCACTTACTCAGCGAACGCAGTGAGTCGAGTTTCAATTATTAAGTAGTTAACCCTCTATTTGCTGTGAAATAAATTGCTTAATTTTAGATAAGCCTCCATGTTTAAATTTTAAAGTATAGTAATCCTTTGAAATATTAATAAGTTCAATATCAATAATATCTAAATTTAACAGTGCTTCCTCTATTTTTTCTAAAGTTGCATCTTGGGAATTTTTAATAACTGCTTGATTTGTTTTTAATCTTATCCATTCCATAAGCAGAGTATTGTAGTTGTTTTTTATAAAATCCATATCTAGGCCTCCTTAAAGTAATATTATTATTTATAAGAATGATCGATATTACTCTTTATATTTTATAAATCTGTGTTTTATACCTTTTAGAATAAATTTAATTGTATTTGGGTATAAATATAATTAAATATAATCATTTATATTTTAACATAATAATTTTAAATATAATATAACTAATTAAAGTATAGTTTAATCTAACTTGATTAATTATAATTATATATATATAATGATATATAAGTGATAAAAATTGAATAAGTCAAGGGTAAGTAGAAAGCTTAACTTGTGAATTAACATATTTAGATTTTAAATTAAAAGCGAATAGAAAGATCCTAAACATAAATGGGGGTAAATTTTAATGAATGATAATATGAGTGATAATGAGATTATGACTGTTAGTGAGGTGGCAGAATATTTCAAAATAAGTGAAGTTACTACATATAAACTAGTGCAAGAAGGGAAAATTCCAGCCTTTAAAATTGGTAGGCATTGGAGAGTAAAAAGAAGTGATTTAACTGAGTTTATTGAAAAGTTAAAACGAGGAGAAAGAATATAAACTTAGTTTATAATAGGAGGATATGTTTTGAAAAGTAAGATTAAAAATAAAATTAGGGTTATTGCTCTAGGGGGACTAGGAGAAATTGGTAAAAATATAACAGCCATAGAATATAAGGATGAAATTATTGTAATAGATTGTGGAATTTCATTTCCAGAGCCTGATATGTATGGGGTTGATCTAGTTATTCCAGACGTAACTTATTTGCTAGAAAATAAGGATAAAGTAAAAGGCTTTTTCTTGACTCATGGACATGAGGATCATATAGGAGCATTACCTTATGTGTTAAAACAACTTAATATTCCAGTGTATGGAACGCGTCTAACTTTAGGATTGGTGGAAAGTAAATTAGAAGAGCATAATATACTAAAAGATTGCGACCTTAATGTTGTGAAAGCTGGAAGCACTATTAAATTAGAAAATATAAGTGTAGAATTTATAAGAAATAGTCATAGCATTGCAGATTCCTGTGCTATTGCAGTGCATACACCTATTGGTAGAGTTGTTCACACTGGAGACTTTAAAGTAGATTATACTCCAATTGATGGAGAGGTTATGGATTTACAAAGACTTTCAACCTTGGGCAAGCAAGGGGTGTTATTGCTACTTGCTGATAGTACCAATGTGGAACGTCAAGGATACACTATATCAGAAAAGGTAATTGGAGAATCTCTTAATAGGATTTTTGGTAAAGCAACAGGAAGAGTAATAGTGGCAACTTTCGCATCAAATATCCATAGGCTACAACAGATTGTAAATGCATCTATTTTTTATGAGAGGAAAATAGCTTTTAGTGGAAGAAGTATGGAAAAAATATCTCAAGTAGCAATGAACCTTGGGTATTTAAATATTCCTGAAGAGAGTATTGTTGGTATAAATGACATTGGTAAGTATGATAGTGAAAACATTACAATAATCACAACTGGTAGCCAAGGTGAGCCGATGTCAGCACTTACAAGAATTGCTGCAGGAATACACCGAAGTGTACAAGTAGAAAAAGGTGATTTGGTTATTATATCTGCATCTCCAATACCAGGAAATGAAAAGTGTATATCAAATGTAATAAATGATTTATTTAAAAGGGGTGCTGAAGTTATATATAATTCCTTAGAAGAAATCCATGTTTCAGGGCATGCTTGTCAAGAGGAATTAAAGCTAATCCACTCTTTAGTTAAACCCAAATATTTTATGCCAGTTCATGGAGAGTATCGTCATTTAATGCAGCATGGATTACTAGCTGAGAAGTTAGGTATGGATAAGTCTAATATATTTGTATCCCAAGTTGGAGATGTATTGGAAGTCCACAGCAAAGCAGCTACCATATCAGGTAAAGTAAAAACAGGAGCAATAATGGTAGATGGACTAGGTGTAGGAGATGTTGGAAGTAGTGTGTTACATGATAGAAAATTATTAGCACAGGATGGAATTCTAACGGTAGTAATTACAATTAAAAAAGATTCTTATACTATAGTAGCAGGACCAGATATANNGAATCAGAAGACATCATTAATGAAGCAAAAGATATTGTGTTAAAAGAAGTTGAAAAGAAATTAGCAGCCAAAGATATGAGTAGAAGAAATATAAAATTTGCAGTTAAAAACTCTCTATCACAATTCATATATATGAAGATTAAAAGACGACCAATAATTATGCCAATAATTATGGAAGTTTAAGCTGTAAAACAATAATAAATAGAATTTTTTATTAAAAAACTTTCATAAGATAATATAATGGTAAATTAAGTAAGCTTTGAATCTTGTAAATAAGATTCAAAGCTTATTTTAGTTTTATATTTTCACTAATTACAAGTTGTCTTATTCAATTTAACCTAAAGATAATAATTATAAAAACATATTGACAGTTATCTATGTGTAGTCATATAATGGATATAGACAATTATCTATGTAACTTTTAAATTGAGTTAAGTAAAAAGGTTCCCTTTGCAATATTGGAGTTAATTAAAATTAAAAAATATAACTTAAGGAGATGGTAATGTGCTTATATTTGAATGGTTAAATAATCAACTATTGAAAATGGAATGGCTTAGTAATTTAGTAACACTTATAGTTAAAAATTTATTTGGCCTAGATGTTAATAGCAGGATTGGAGGAAGTATTCACTTCTTTATATATGATATTATAAAGATATTCATACTACTTTCAGTATTAATATTTTTAATTTCTTATATACAAAGTTTCTTCCCACCAGAGAGAACTAAGAAAATTTTAGGAAGATTTAATGGTATTTGGGCCAATATATTGGGTGCCTTACTTGGAACTGTCACACCTTTTTGTTCCTGCTCATCTATTCCTTTATTTATAGGATTTACTAGTGCAGGTCTACCAATTGGGGTTACATTTTCATTTTTAATATCTTCACCTCTTGTAGATTTAGCTTCCGTTATTTTGCTTGCAAGCATATTTAACTGGAAGATTGCAGCTGCTTATGTGGTTGTAGGTCTTATTCTTGCAGTTATTGGAGGCTCAATTATTAGTAAATTGAAACTTGAAAAATATGTAGAGGCATTCGTTTTTAACAATAAGATGATTGAAGTAGAGCAAGAAGAGCTAACTAAAAAAGATAGGATGATTTTTGCTAAAAACCAGGTTTTGGACATTATAAAAAAAGTATGGCTTTATATTTTAATCGGTGTAGGAATTGGAGCTGCAATTCATAATTGGATTCCAGAAAATGTAATTACTGCTGTTCTTGGTCAGGATAAATGGTACTCTGTTCTAATAGCAACTTTTGTAGGAGTTCCTATGTATGCTGATATTTTTGGAACTCTACCAATTGCAGAAGCATTGGTGCTTAAAGGAGTAGGAATTGGCACAGCCTTATCATTTATGATGGCTGTAACTGCACTTTCCCTTCCATCTATGATTATGCTAAAGAAAGTAGTTAAACCAAAACTTTTAGGTATTTTTATAGGAATTGTTACTATAGGAATTATTATCATAGGTTATGTCTTTAATGCCTTTGGTTATCTTCTACTATAAGATTACTTATTAAGACATTTTATAATTTTAATAGAATATATTTTATTTAGGTTTTTAAAAATAATATTTAAGGAGTGATATGTATGATAATTAAGATTCTAGGATCAGGATGTAAAAAATGTGTTACATTAAAAGAAAATACTGAAGTAGCATTAAAAGAAATAGGGATAGAAGCTGAGATAATTAAAATTATGGATTTTAAGGACATTATGGCTTATGGTGTAATGACAACTCCAGCACTAATTATTAATGAAAAAGTTGTTTCCTTTGGAAAGGTATTAAAACCAAAAGAAATTATAAAGATTCTTCACAGTTTATAAAAAATATATTAGAAGGGGAGTTGCCAGAAGGTTTTAGATGTCCTAAATGTAAACAACCAGCCTCAGTATTTGTTAAAATTGAAGAAGAAAAAAAACTAAAAATATTTATTCTGGAACAAAGACAGAAAAGAATTTGATGGAAGCTTTCTCAGGTGAAAGCCAGGCGAGAAACAAATATACATACTTCGCCAATATTGCACAAAGAGAAGGATACGATCAGTTAGCTGATATTTTTCTAATGACAGCTAGAAATGAACAAGAGCATGCTCATATATGGTATGAAGAGTTGGGTAATTTGGGAAATGCTGCTGAAAATCTTTTACATGCAGCTGAAGGTGAAAATTATGAGTGGATAGACATGTATAATCGAAGTTAGAAAAGAAAATTATTAATTTTAAGCCGTCACTTATTATGGCGGTTTTTTATTTTGCATATTAATATCAATATATAGTTCTTTATATAATTCAAAGTAATGGTTTATAAATATGTAAACATTATAATTTTTATTGACAATGGATAATATTTTTGTTATTGTTTAAAAGTATGAAATTTGTGTGAACTTATATTAGGAGGATATTATGCAAGAAACAAAGGTTAAAGTAGTAGTAGCTGATCCGTCGGCAATAGGTTTATTTGGACTAGCAATGGTAACATTAGTAGCATCGTCTCAAAAGTTAGGATTAACAGAGGGTGTATCTTTAGTATTACCATGGGCAATATTTTTAGGAGCAACAGCACAATTGTTGGCTTGTTTAAATGATTTTAAGCATAACAACACTTTTGGAGCAACAGCTTTTGGAGCTTATGCATTCTTTTGGTATGGTGTTGGGTTTACTTGGTTAATTCAAAATGGAGTATTTGGACCAGCCCTAGCAGCTAAAGCTGACATAAATCAATTAGGGGTCGCTTATTTAGGGTATTTAATTTTTACAATATTTATGACTATAGGTGCTATGGAAACTCATAAGGTGTTATTTACAATATTCCTATTGATAGATTTCCTATTCTTGGGATTAACACTAACAACTTTTGGAATAATGGAGCATGGAGCACATATGCTAGCAGCTTATTCTGAGTTAGGGATAGCTTTAGTATCTTTCTATGGTTCAGCAGCTGCAGTATTAAATACTCACTTTGGAAGAGTATTTTTACCTGTTGGAAAACCTTTTGGAATATTTAAGAAGTAATATTTAGGTGATGAATTATTTCATCACCTTTTTTTATATCCTTGGTATGTAAAATTGGATTCTAATTTTAAACTCATTATAATAGTTTAAAGCCTCCTAGAATAGTTTATAAGCTATCTAAGGAAGCTTTAATTTTTATAAATATAAGAATTACACTAGTATTTAATTTTTATTTAGAAATATTTATTTTTTTACCTTCTTTACGCCACTTACTAAATTCAGCTGTTGCTGTGAAAAGTGCATCTGTAGATGAGTTAAGTGCAGTTTCAGCAGAATCTTGTATAACACCTACGATAAAACCTACACCAACTACTTGCATAGCAATGTCACTTGGGACTCCGAATAAACTACATGCTAGAGGGACAAGTAATAGAGAACCTCCAGCCACTCCAGAAGCACCACAAGCACTTACCGCAGAAAGTACACTAAGAATTATTGCTGTACCAATATCTACTTTAATACCAAGAGTATGAACAGCTGCAAGAGTTAAAACAGAAATAGTAATAGCTGCACCAGCCATGTTAATTGTGGCGCCCAATGGAATTGATACTGAATAAGTATCTTTATCTAAACCAAGTTCTTCACATAAACTCATATTTACAGGAATATTAGCAGCAGAACTACGGGTAAAGAATGCTGTAAGTCCACTTTCTTTTAAGCATTTAAATACAAGTGGGTATGGATTTTGACGAATAGCTACGTACACCATAATTGGATTTACAACAAGAGCTACAAAAATCATACTTCCAAGTAGAAGTAAAAGTAATTTTCCATAGCTAAGAAGTGAAGCTATTCCACTTGTAACGATAGTATCAACTACAAGTCCCATGATTCCTAATGGCGCAAAGTTTATTACCCATACAACCATTTGAGATAAGGCATCAGAAACATTAGAAATTATTAGTTTAGTAGAACTTGCTGCATTTTTTAAGGCAAAACCAAGAATTACTGCCCAAGCTAATATACCAATGTAGTTAGCATTAAAAAGAGCTTTTACTGGATTATCAACTAGGTTTAATAGTAATGCTTTAAGAACTTCTACTACACCGCCAGGAGGAGTAATGTTTTCTACCCCAGCTACAAGGGTTAGGCTTACCGGGAATAAAAAGCTTCCAATAACAGCTACTAGTCCAGCGAAGAATGTTCCTAAAAGATAAAGAATAATAACGGTCTTCATATTGGTTTCGTGACCACTTTTGTGTTGTGAAATAGCACTTGTTACCAAAAATAAGACTAGGATAGGTGCAATGGCTTTTAAAGCACCTACAAATAAAGATCCAAAAATTGATAATGGTTTTGCTACATTAGGAATGGTTACGGCTAATATAATACCTATGATTAAACCTATGATTATACGTTTTACTAAACTTAATCCATTCCATTTCTTCATTAGATTCTTCATAATATTTTCCTCCTATAACGTTAAATAAAAAAAGTAAGTTTTAGTGGCTTTAAATTTGTTACTAGGAAATTCTTTGGTAAAAATAAGTTTATCATGAATCTTCACTAATGTGAAGTGGAAAAGCATAATGAATTTTCAATTAATTAATGGGCACCTTTACATAAATAACCTATATAATAAACAATTTGAAAATATAATTTGTTTTGAAATTATATATTAAAGCCTATAAACACTTAACTTATGGGTTGTATAAATTAAATTTAAAATATTGATAAAATCAATTCAATTGCAAGAAAAAATTTTTTTTGAGCATTATGAAGAGATGCCACTACATATCTCTATACTATTTTGGGATAACTGTTCTATAATTATTCACTGAAAATAAAATTTTAATTGAGAATACAGATTTTACTGAAGTTTGAGTTGTTGGATTTTTACTAGAATATGTGTATTATGTTAATAGTAAATATAAAAGTGAAGTTACTGTAAAAATTAGTGGCAAGAGAAAATTTTTAAGGCGTTCAAGGTGTTATAGAATAAGATTATTTTGAATGAGCATTTGGAGGTAGAAGTATGGGAGATGTTATATATAGAAAATTAGAATTAGAGGAATGTGAGTATATAAATAAAATGAATCCATCTCAATATGTAGGAAAAGCATGTAGAGATGTGGATGGCAAACGTAAATTAGTGGAAATAAATTACCAAGATTGTGATTGGCCAAATGGCTATGAATATCATCTAAGAAATTTGAAGAAAACTATTTTAAGTGGTGGAAGTGCCATTGCTGCTTTTGATGATAATAATAAATTACTGGGGTTTTCAACAGTTAATCGCGAATTTTTTGGTAAAAAATTTAATTATGTTTTATTAGACCAACTTTTCGTAACCTTAGAATATAGAAATAAAGGAATAGGAAAAAATTTATTCATACTTTCTGCAAATGTTGCAAGAGAGTGGAAATTAGATAAAATTTATATTTGTGCAGGTTCTGCTGAGGAAACAATTGCTTTTTATTTTTCAATAGGGTGTAAAGAAGCAGAGGAAATAAATAAAGAACTATATGAAAATGACCCAAGAGATTACCAATTAGAGCTTTCATTATAAAAATCACACATATTTTATTTATTTTAAAAATAGAAAAACAAGGATGCTATTTAAAAGTTACAAGTATCCTTGTTTTATGTAACCTAGCTTAGGATTTATTTTTTTGCATAAATGTAGGAATGCTTTCTACAAAAAATCTCACAAAGGTGTCTTTAAATTCTTCATCGTCCTGTTTTAAAACCCCCAGGGAATATTGCATTGCAACACCATCTAGAGCTGCTATTAAAATAGCAGCAAGACTTTTTTTACATTTAGTATTTTCAATACCAAATGCGTAAAAGTACATATCTGCTACCTTGTTTATTATTTCATTATAATCTTGTTTAAGGCTTTCACTAAGAGAGCCACCTTTGGATAATACGTAGCCTATTAATAAAACTAAAAGGCGCTGCTCATTAACCTTAGACATACGTTCTCTAACTTTATCACTAATTTCATTTAACATATTTTCAGTGCTTTTAAGATTACTACTTTCATCTTTTTCAGAAAGTTTTTGAGCAAAGTACATAGCTTCCTTTACTGCGTGGTAAAATAACTCGTCCTTGTTCTTAAAATGATGATATATTGCACCAGTAGTAAGTCCAGCAGCTGAGGCTATTTGACGCATACTTGTTTCTTCAAAGCCGTTTTCTATAAATACACTAATTGCAGCATCTAAAATATGTTGCTTTTTTTCATTTGGTTCATTAGCGTTCATTTTATTCACCCCATTTAAAAATAGTATATCATATTTTTACAACATTATGGTTCACATATCATAGAACTATTGCATTAAAGACAAAATAGTCTGCATTTTCATAACATATTTATTATTTCGAATGTTAATTCATTGACAAAGGTAGATGTGTATTATATTATAAACATAACAACTGTTATGTTATATTGTGGAACAGTTGGTAATAATATATTGTAACCTACTTTAATAAAGTAACCTAAAATTAAATATGAAATGGGGGAGAGTTTACATGGAGGCATTTAAAATTTTAGAAATTAAGCAAAGTGTTTTTGACAACAATGATCGTCAGGCTGAGCTACTTAGAGAAGAATTGAAAAAAGATGGAGTCTTTTTATTAAATCTTATGTCATCACCTGGTTCAGGGAAAACAACAACTGTTTTAAGAACAATTGAAGCTCTTCAAAATGAAATGAACATTGGTATTTTAGAAGCTGATATTGATTCAGATGTGGATGCACACAAGGTTTCACAGACGGGAGTTAAAGTAATTCAACTGCATACAGGAGGAATGTGTCATCTTGATGCTGATATGACTAGACAAGGTTTAAAAGGTCTTGGAACAGATAACATTGATTTTGCAATATTGGAGAATGTTGGAAACTTAGTGTGTCCTGCAGAATTTGACACTGGTGCATCAAAAAATGCTATGATTCTAAGCATACCAGAAGGAGATGACAAGCCTTTAAAATATCCTTTAATGTTTTCAATAGTTGATGTTTTATTAGTCAACAAAATAGATGCAGCGGACTATTTTGAATTTGATATGGAGGCAGTAAAAGAGAGGGTAAAAAAACTGAATCCCAATATTAAAGTTATTCCAATTTCAGCTAAAACTGGAGAGGGAATTGGAGAATGGGCTGACTGGATACGTGGACAAATAGATAGTTGGGAAAATAAATAACTTTAAATAATTCATAACATTAAAAATATTACAAACTTACCTTGAAATATTTTGACTATATATAATAATCAGCTTCTTTGGTTACTTTTGTTTTAATAACTTAATAAAACCTAAAAGTGCTGATTATTTTAATATGGTTAATAATAATAATGATTCTTGCCATCTTTGCAATTCATTGTAAACACTGATGTTTATAGTTTTGTTTATGATGACATATAATTATTTTGGGGAGGGATAATATATGGTCAAGGAAAAGGTACTTGATCTTGCAAATCACATCAGTAATAAGAAACGTGGCTCGAAAAATGAAATCAAAGCTACAGATCCTGAGTATATGATTCTTGAACCTGTTGTTTCAGAAGAAATGGCTGAAGTGGTACTTTGTATGGAAATACGTAAAAAGGTTACTGCTAAAGATGTTGCTCCTTTATGTGGCAAATCTGTAGAGAGAACAACAGAACTTTTGTTAAAATTAGCAGATGCAGGGGTTTGTTTTGTAAATGAAATTAATGGAGTAGATACATTTTGGTATGAGACCTGGGTTCCAGGTATCATGGAAATGATGGTTAACAATAAGGATAATGTTAAAAAGTATCCTCAGATTCCTAGGGCTTTTGAAGCCTATGGAAGAGTAAGAGGACCTAAGACAGCAGGAAGTTTTCCTGTAGGAGTAGGTCTTATGCGTGTTATACCTATAGAACATGCCATTGAAGGTGAAACTAGAAGAGCATCCTATGAGGAAGTTTCTAAGTATCTTAATGATAATGATATTTTCTCAGTTGCTGATTGTTCATGCCGTACAGCAAGAGAAGCTATGGGAGAAGGCTGTGGTCACCTTAAGGAAGACATGTGCATTCAGATGGGGCATGCTGCAGAATACTATATACGTACGAAGAGAGGTAGGCAGATTACTCGTGAAGAAGCCTTTGAAATTATTAAGAGAGCAGAAGAAAATGGATTAATGCATCAAATACCTAACTTAGATGGTTCTGGTAAAACTCATGCTATTTGTAATTGCTGTGGATGTTCTTGTTTGGCTTTAAGAACCGCTAGTATGTTTATTAACGCTGACATGGTACGTTCAAACTATGTTTCTAAAGTGGACAAAGAGAAATGTGTTGCCTGTGGAGAGTGCGTTCAAAATTGTCCTGTTAATGCACTACAATTGGGGCAAAAGTTATGTTCAAAAACACCAGTAACTACTGAGATAAAGAGAATTGATACTCCACGAGATACTGAGTGGGGTCCAGATAAATGGAATTCTGATTATAGAACCAATAGAAAAGATGTAGTTGATACAGGTACAAGTCCTTGTAAAACCAATTGTCCAGCTCATATTGCAGTTCAAGGTTATGTTAAACTTGCTTCTCAAGGAAGATATAGGGAAGCACTTGAACTTATTAAACAAGAAAATCCGTTTCCTGCAGTATGTGGACGTATTTGCCCAAGAAAGTGTGAAACTGATTGTACTAGGGGAGATATTGATGATCCAGTTGCTATTGATGAAATCAAAAAATTTATTGCTGAACAAGATTTAAATACTGATCATAGATATGTGCCTAAACGTAAGCACGAGTACGGTAAAAAAATTGCTGTTGTGGGAGCAGGGCCTTCAGGTCTTAGCTGTGCATACTACTTAGCCATTGATGGATATAAAGTAACTGTGTTTGAAAAAGAAAATGTTCTTGGTGGAATGTTAACTTTAGGAATACCTTCATTCAGGCTTGAAAAGAATGTAATAAATGCTGAAATTGACATACTGAAAGAATTAGGCGTTGAATTCAAGACAGGGGTTGAGGTTGGAAGAGATATAAGTCTTAATGAATTAAGGGATCAAGGTTATAAAGCCTTTTATATTGCAATTGGTGCTTGTATGGGAAGAAAGCTTGGCATAGAAGGTGAAAATTTTGAAAATGTTATAACAGGGATAGACTTTATGAGAGATGTTAACTTGGGTAAGGAGTTAAAACTTGAAGGCGATGTAATCGTAATCGGTGGTGGTAACGTTGCTATAGATGTTGCAAGAACAGCTACTAGAATTGGAAAAACACAAGTTAAAATGTACTGTTTGGAAAGTCGTGAACAAATGCCTGCTCTTCCAGAGGAAATTGAAGAAGCCTTATCAGAGGATATTGAAATTAATAATTCTTGGGGACCAAAGAGAGTAATTGTTGAGAATGGTCGTGCTACGGGAGTAGAATTCAAGAAATGTATTTCTGTGTTTGATAAAAGTGGAAGATTTAATCCATCTTATGATGAAAAAAACACCATTATAGTTAAGGCTGATAATGTACTACTTTCCATAGGCCAAGGAATGAATTGGGGAGAACTTTTATCAGACAGTAAAATTGAATTAAATAGAAATAATACTATTAAAGCTGATCCACTTACTCTACAGACAGGTGAGCCTGATGTTTTTGCTGGAGGTGATGCATTAACAGGACCTAAGTTCGCAATAGATGCTATTGCTTTAGGTAAGGAAGGGGCAATTTCAATCCATCGTTATGTTCAGCCAGGACAAAGTTTGATTATTGGTCGAGATAGAAAAGAGTATCATGCTTTAGATAAGGAAAATTTAGAACTTCAAGGATATGATAGTACTCCGAGACAGAGTGTGGGACATGTTGATGGAAGTAAATCAAGAAATACTTTTAAGGACTTACGTGAAACATTTACTGAAGACCAGATAAAAAGGGAAACAGAACGTTGTCTTAGCTGTGGGGCAACTGTTGTAGATGAATTCCTGTGTGTAGGCTGCGGTCAATGTACAACTAAATGTAAGTTTGATGCTATTTCTCTTGTAAGAAAATATGATGGCGAGGGTGTAGCCTATGAGGATCTGAAGCCTGTAGTTATAAAGCAAGTTCTCAAACGGAAAGTGAAAATTACAACTAAAAAAATAAAGAAACTTTTTAAATAACTTAGTTAACTATAAAAATTTTATAAAGTAATTTTAAATTTAAATTGGGGTAGAGGGTGAAATAAATGTTTGAATTTAATTATGTTGAAGGAGCAACAATGTTTTCTGCATGGGGAATGTGGTTTGTAGTTTTTGCAGGTTTGTTTTTATTCAATGAGTTTTCTAGAAGACAGAAGTGGGCAGGATTTTTTAGTTTTGTTATTTTGCCAATTATTTTAACAGTTGTTTGGATGACTGTTTTAAAGGATGTTACCTATACTGACTGGTTCCATCTAGCTAAAGTTTATTCTGCAACAGCAGGATGTATTGGATTTTGGTGTATTCGTCATATCGAGAAAAAGGATAAAATTACTGGTGAGGTTGTTTGGAGACTAGCTGATAATAAAATTGCACTATGCTTTCCACCGTTGATTCTAGCTATTAACATTATAGAAGCAGTGGCAAGAGATATTGAAGTTGGATCCACTTATTGGATGATGAATTCAGGAGCTATTGAAGGTGAAGTAGTAGGTGTAATGGGTGGTCCTTGGAATTATATGAATGCAGCGGCTGGTATACTAAATATCATTGCTATAACTGGTTGGTTTGGAATAGTAATTAGAAAACAAACTAGAAAGGACAAAAGTAAGGATATGCTATGGCCTGATATGCTTTGGTTCTGGATTATTGCATATGATTTATGGAATTTTGTATATACTTATAATTGCATACCTACTCATTCTTGGTACGCAGGCTTAGCATTACTTATTGCGCCAACTCTATGTGCATTTACTGTTGGAAAAGGTGCTTGGCTACAGCATAGAGCTCAGACATTAGCTATATGGTGCATGTTTGCTCAAACTTTTCCAAATTTCCAGGATACAGGAATGTTTGTAGTTAAATCAACTTACAATACTACTATTTATACAATTTTAGGAGCTATAGCTCTTGCAAGTAACATAGCTGTATTTGTTTATATGATATATAAAATAAGGAAAACTAAGAGAAATCCATACAGGGGAGAACTTTATACTGATCTTGATGAGTTTAAAGAAATTAAAATGATGATGTAAAGCGATATATTATGATTATAGAAGGCAAAAATAGGCCTGTAGGCCTATTTTTGCTATCTAGAACTATTAAGATAACACAATATACAATAATTAAGTTTCTAATACGTATCTATTAATTGAAAATAATAGATTACACACTTATTGGTTATTGTTGTTTACAAATTTAGATACTACAAAAATTATTATTGCTGATATAATAGCTATGCCAGCAAATAAAAATCCTATTGGTATAAGAAAGAATGGTTCAGATAGAGTTCCATCTGGCAAGACTTCGGAACCTACTACATTAAATATTGTAAAACACGCTATACTAGCTACTACTAAAAGAATACTAAATAAATATTTTTTCATTTTTAATTTTCCTCCTATAAATTTTTGTACTTAAGATTAATTTTTCGTTTGTAATTAAGTACTTTGTAAATTCTGTACCTTTTAATATCATTTTATACTTGAAAAGTAGAATTGTCAATAAATATTTATTGATTTACAATAAATATTTATTATTATTAATACAACCTAGCTGATATCGGAAGGGTTGCGTTTCAATTTACAACAGAGGAGATAAGATAGATGGTTTTAAATGCTTGACTTTTTGAGGCATTTTATTTTGTAAAGGAGTGGATATTATGCACATGGCTGATGCTTTGATTTCACCAGTGGTAGGAGGAACTATGTTGGCTGCTACGACTGGAATTACAGCTTATTCAATTAAAAAAATCCAGAATGATATGGATGAAAAAAAAATCCCATTAATGGGGGTAATGGGAGCCTTTGTTTTTGCAGCACAAATGATTAATTTTTCAATCCCTGGTACTGGTTCTAGTGGACACATTGGAGGAGGAATACTACTTGCAATATTATTAGGGCCCTATGCGGGATTCTTAACTATGGCTTCTGTTTTGTTAATTCAAGCACTGTTCTTTGGAGATGGTGGGTTACTTGCCTATGGTTGCAACGTATTTAATCTTGGATTTTATACTTGTTTTATAGCATACCCTTTAATTTATAAATGGTTTACACGTAAAGGGATTACTACTAAGAAGATTTTTAGCGCTTCAATGGCGTCTACTATAGTTGGTCTTCAAATAGGAGCTTTTAGCGTTGTACTTCAGACTCTTATGTCTGGAAAGACTGAATTGCCTTTTGGAACCTTTTTATTGTTAATGCAACCAATACATCTGGCGATCGGAGTAGCTGAAGGGTTTGTTACATCAGCAATTGTTACTTTTGTATGGAAGGCTAGACCAGAAATTCTAGAAAAGGCAGCTAAAGGAGAAGCTCTTGGTAATATATCTATGAAAAAGATACTTACTAGCCTGGTAATTGGAGTAGTTTTAGTTGGCGGAACGCTTTCTTGGTTTGCATCTTCAAATCCTGATGGATTGGAATGGGCTATGGAAAAAACTTCAGGAACAGCAGAATTTGAAACACCAGATGGAATTCATAATACATTATCAAAAATACAAAGTAAGATAGCGTTTTTGCCTGATTACAGTTTTAAGGCAAAGGAAGATGAAAGCAAAGAAGAAACAGCTGTAGAAGTTGAAGAGCAATGGCCTGCAGTTAGTGCTGGAACAAGTGTTTCAGGCATTGTTGGTGGAATACTGACACTTGCACTGGCAGCATTCACAGGATTTATTATCAGCTTAGTTAAAAAAAGAAAAGAAAGGTTTAATAATAAAAATAAGCTAGGTGGTAATGAACCCACCAGTAAAATTCTACAATAAGGATTTGATTTTACATGGCAAAAGTAATAAATTCTCTTTATAATATGAGACTTCTAGATGATTTAGCAGGGAAAGAAACCACAATACATAGGCTTCATCCCATTACAAAGTTATTAACTACAATTGTTTATCTAACTGTAGTTGTATCATTTGGAAGATATGAAATTAGTAGTCTTTTGTCTTTTATTTTCTATCCTGTGGTTATTTTTGTGTTAGCAGAGCTGCCAGTTGTTCCAATCCTTAAAAGACTATTACTTGTAGAGCCTTTTATTATTGGAATTGGTATATTAAATCCCTTATTTAATCATAATACAATGGCTCTAGGAGGTATTGTTATTTCAAGAGGATGGGTAATATTTTTATCTATTTTCGTAAAATGTGGGTTAACGGTGACTGTTAGTATTTTATTAATTGCAACTACAGGAATGGATAAATTGGCTGTAGCATTGCGTATGCTGAAGGTTCCTAAAATCTTTGTATTACAGTTATTATTAACATATAGATATATATCTGTGCTTATAGAAGAGGTTTCTAGAATGATGAGAGCGTATTTCCTTAGGGCGCCTGGACAAAAGGGCATACAAAGAAATGTTTGGGGTTCTTTTGCAGGGCAGTTGATACTTAGGACATTCGATAGGGCACAACGGGTATATCAATCTATGAATATGAGAGGCTTTACAGGTGAGTATAATACAGGAAATATTAAAAAATTAAGCTTTAGTGATTTTGCGTATTTAGCAGGTTGGAGCATATTTTTCATTTTAGCAAGAATTTATAATATACCTATGCTTATAGGTTCATTAATTACGGGGGTGATTAAATAGATGAGTTGTCATAAACTTGAGGTAAGTAACTTACATTTTTCTTATCCTGATGGACATGTAGCAGTAAAAAATATATCATTCACAATCCATCACGGTGAATCTGTGGGAATTATTGGTGCCAATGGTGCAGGAAAGTCCACACTATTGATGCTTTTGATGGGAGTTCTCTTTCCAAACAACGGAGAGGTGGTCATAGGAGATGTGGATGTAACAAAAAAAACATTACCCTTGATTCGTCAGAAGTTAGGAATGGTTTTTCAAGATCCTGATGATCAGTTGTTTATGACAACTGTATATGATGATGTGGCTTTTGGACCACGAAATTATAACTTCGATGAAAAAGAAGTTGAAATCAAAGTTGCAAGGGCTTTAGAGTTAGTAGGAATATCTCACTTGAAAGATAGAGCACCCTTTAAATTATCAAGTGGAGAAAAGCGAGCTGCTGCAATTGCATCAGTTCTATCAATGGAACCAGATGTATTAGTTATGGATGAGCCAACAGCAGCTTTAGATCCTAAATCAAGACGAAGATTAATCAATTTATTAAAAGGCTTTCAGCATACAAAGATAATAACTAGTCATGATTTAGATATGATATTTGATACATCTAAAAGGGTTATCGTGATAAAAGAAGGTGAAATTGCTGCAGATGGAAACACAGTGGATATTTTAAGTAACGCGGATTTATTAAATGACTGTGGATTAGAAATACCTCTTTCACTCCAGAATTGTCCTATTTGTGGAGCTTCAAAAAAAAGATCTCTATAGCATATAAACGTTAGAACCTGTAGATAGGGTTGTTATAAGAAAAGAGAGGATTATGATTAAAAATATATGCAGTGAGAGAAAAATTGTAAAAGCCTAGATTCACATTTATATATACGTAGCATAGTATATTATTGAATTATTATTTCTGGAGGAAATTTTAGTGTATATTAAGCCTAGAGTAGATGATCAAATGATGTATAATACTCAGTTACAAGAGGCGCTTGAGAGAGTAAAAGAGTCAGTTCAAGGTGAAAGAGAAGATGAACTTTTTTATGGATTTCTTATAAGTATGGCACCTACTATGGAAGAAAAAGACATTATAACGGCTATAAGAGATGATGAACGTAGACATAATAGAGAGTTTAGAAAAATTTATAAGGATTTTACAGGTATGGAGGTTCCAACTGTAGAGGATGAATCTTTTGAAAGACCAGAGTCATATATAGATGGTATTAAAAAGGCTTTATTCGGAGAGCTAAGAGCGGTAGAAAGATATAGAGATATTAGAAGGGCTTTAGGTATGGGTCCACAGAGAGATGTCTTATTTGATATAATTACAGATGAATTAAAACATTCTTCAAAATATAACTATCTGTTTACTTTAAACAGAAGTATGGGAAGTCCATCTATGAATAGACGTTCAATGCAAGATACTTCTGGGTTTACACCAGATGACTGGGTAAGGTATATAACTCCATTAGTAACTCGTGCTTTAGCAGAAGCTAGAGAAGGGATTAATCCTGAACACTTATATCAAGAATTTATCCTATCAGGTGTCCTTGTTGGTCTGGGAAAAGCTCCACAGGAAGCAATTGAACAGGTGGAAGAGTGGGAAAGGACAGGTGCATCTAAACTGCTTGCAGAAAGTAAAGTGACAAGGGGTTACTATTATTACTAGAGTACGAAGCTAAAAAGTCAAATGCGATATCTTAGTATTTAAGTTATCGCATTTTGTTTTTTGTATGAGCTTATCATACTCAATTTACATTTAGATTACTGCTATTCCTTGTGCACCGATTTGTGGTAATTTTGTATCTTGATATATTTGCAACAGAACTAAGTGTCCATTTTTATTAATTCTAAACACACTGATTGAACCTTCTCCACCATTTAAAGCATAAAAGTTTTGACCACATCTATCTATTCCACTATCAATTGGAGCACCTGTTCCATTAGGTGTACTTGGTCTGCTTTCAACAACAGTTAAAGTTCCATCATTATTAATTCGATAGAGAGTTATTGTACTAGTACCAGTGTTAGAGGTGTAAGCATAGGTTTCATTAGGATTAACAGAAACCCAACAAGTTGCTGTTTGATTATTTAATACAGAGCCACTAATAACATTAAGAATACCATTGGTTGTAACATGGTAGGATGATAGCGCATTTGGGCCTACTTCACTAACTATTAAAAGATTATTATTAAGATAAGCTGAGCCAAAAGGACCTACACCATTTGAAGGAGTTATAATTGGACCTGCTAGACTTCCATTACACTTTACTTTATAAACACTGAGATTATTAGTTTCTCCTTCACTTACAACAAGTTTATCACAGTAAGGACTTGAAACAATACATCTTGCTTTAGCAGCATCAGAACTCAAGGGTCTTTGAGAGCCACGTATAATTCTAAGACATCCGTTTGATTCAATATGGAAACCAGTAACATTGGCAGGACACTGAGGAGAATTACCAGAATTGGTTACATAAAGGTTGTTGTTATTTACAGTTAAGCTGTTAGGAAAAATTCCACCTGAAGGTACTACATCAACAAGAGTAAGCCCGCATTGACATACACGAAAACTACTTATGCTATTACTACCAGCGTTAACTACAAAGAGAAAATTACCATCGAGTGATAAAGCAATGGACCCTTGAGATTCTAGAGGATCCACTTGTTGTAAGCCTGTACCATTTCCACCCGTTTTATATACTTTGGGACAAGATAGAATTCCTATACGATTCCGCACAAAAGCAACAACACTGTTACTTAATTCATTAGTCATAGAAAATACCATGCTGATATAATTACTTTTATTATAAGACATTTTATCAATCTCCTTTAAAACTTTGTAAAACTTACAATTTAACTATAATTCATTATATGCATGATTTATAAAAGAGAACTCTATTAATTGAAAAGTGCATTGATTAAATATTAATACTAGAAGTTATAGAGCTTATTACAGCTACATCTATTAATGTCATTAATAGATGTAGTGGATCTAATACTTTTATAAAAGTCTGAAAAAATTATTTATTGAGGAAGGTTTTTGTATATAAATGCAGAATAGTAAATAGATACAAGGATTTACTTATAGGAGGTAAATGAAATGGCAGAAACGCAAGGTATATTAACATGGACACTAGTATCTGAATGTCCAATTCCAAATGACGTTAATGATTTATTGGTGGAAGGAGAAGTAGGGATTGCTGCTTATAAAACATTCCGAGATAGTGCAATTTTTACTAATAAAAGACTAATTGTAAGAGATGCACAAGGGCTTACTGGTAAGAAAGTAGAGGTTTATTCATTGCCTTACTCTTCTATTAACATGTGGTCTACTGAAAATGCAGGGAAACTTTTTGACCTTAGTGCAGAAGTTGAATTATGGACTAGAGCTGGTCAAATAAAAGTAAATCTACAAAAGGGAGTAGATGTCCGTAAACTAGATATGTTGATAGCTAACGCACTTTTAAAAGGATAATCATAGACATATGTAAAGTGAAAAAGCTTTAAATTTTCTTTATTAATTTATTCCACATCGTAGGTTGCAGTGATACAATTCTGATATTTAATAAACAGCCGTTATTTAAGTTTTTAAGTAGCGGCTTTAACTTTTATAAACATTACCTTAAAATTTATTATCTACAAACTGGCTTATTATCCTTTATTGCATTTCTGTGGGAATTAATGTAAAATAATAATAGGGGGTGATTAGATGGAAGAAGACATGAAGTTGAAATCAACACCAATACAAAGGAATGAATATGATGTTGCCATTGAATTAACTAATTTATACTTTTCATATCGAACAGATTCACCAGAAGTTGAAGAAATTCAACAGGTATATGCTAGATTTTATGCTGTAGTTTGTGGAATGGATGTTAAATTTAGAAATGGTATACCTGTAAACAAGATTGAAGAATTGTTACCAGAATCATTAAAAGAAAAATAGGTTAATTGAAGAACTCTCATTATGAGGGTTCTTTTTTAAATATTTTTTAATAGAGTAGCATTTTAATGAAGAAATAGTGATTTAATCATTTAAATATGTAGAATTATTATGTATAATGTAGCTAAATGAAATATTATTTTATATAAAAACAAAGGGGGAAGGTGATTATTATTAGGAATAAAAGGATTTATATTTTCATTGTAATTATGGCTGTAATAATGCTTTGTTTAGCTACTTATAGCGAAAACATAATAACGGCTAAGTCTAAAGATGATCAATTAATTAGTAATAAAATTAAAGCACCATTTTATCCATGGGACAAAGAACTACCTAATATAGAAACACCAGAGGGATTTGATTGGAGAGAATTTCAAGGTACTACCCTAAATTTTGTAGTAGAAAATAATATAAATGCTAATATTCTTTCTAGGGAGTGTAGAAAGTTTACTGAAAAAACAGGTATTAGAGTGAACATTAGACCAATGGATTATACTACAATGATAAATAAAATAAATAATGATTTTATATCTGAAAGAGGAAAATTTCAACTTGTTTATGTAGATCCATATCAAACGCTTAATAGGTTTCATAATAATCTAGAGGATTTAAACTTATATAATAATGATCCTAGAATGCCTCATATACCAGGTGGTATGGAGGATTTCTTTGATGATCAGGTAAATATTTCATCTTACTTTGGTGATAAAACTAAGTTATGTGCCATACCTTTTGATACTACAACTATGATTTTCTTCTATAGAAAAGATATTTTTGAAAAGTATAGAGAACAGTTTATGGCGGAAAATGGATTTGATTGGACTCCAGGACAGAAAGATTTTACTTGGCAAAGATATTGTGTTATTTCTAAATGGATTGATGAAAATGTTCCAGATGAAGAAGTTAAATATGGAAGTGCACAGATGGCTCAATTACATAATTCAGTATATTGCGATTTTTCTAATGTCCTTGAATCCTATGGAGGAAACTATTTTGATGATCCCTATGTGAATACATTAGGAGTAGAAAAACCAAAAAAAGTTTCAGTTAAAAATGATTACCTTGAAGAGGGATTAAGTATGTACAAACAGATGGTAGAAGTAGGTGCACCAGAAAGTATTAATTGGAATTGGACGGATACTGCGGAAGCTTTTAAAAACGGTGAAATCGCAATGATGGCAAACTGGGATGAAAATGGAGCTGTAGTAGAAAATCATAATATTTCTAAAGTGGCAGGTAAGGTTGGCTATAGCATCTTGCCCTATGGAAATGCGAGAAGTGCTAATATCTATGGAGGAGCAGGAATCGGAATTAATAGTGATGCTTCAGAAATTGAAAAGAAGGCTGCTTGGTTATTTATAGTTTGGGCTACTGCACCTCAGACACAAAGTATGGTTTTATGGGAACCAGAAGGTGGAAGCATGCCACCGAGAAAATCTGTGTACAATAGTATGGATGTACAAAACATCATAGAGAATGTAAAGAATAATACAAATGAAATAAGTAATTTAAACCACTTACCTGCACTACTAGAGGTATGGAAAGAGGATAATGTATATTTTAGATCTAAGATTAGTAACTTCTATTTTGTAGAGCAAATAATTATTAATAATGTAAGAGACATGGTTAAAAATGATTTAGATCCTAGGGTAGTAGCAGATAAAATTTTTAAAGAGTTGAGTTTACTACAATGAAGAGCGGGGATAAAATGAGAACTTCATGGATTAGAAAGAGCTTTAGAAACAAATTGCTAATTATTTTTATTCTATTAATATTTATACCTATTGGATTTATATATATTATTTATAACAATGTGATGAAATCAATTATTACTACAAAGTATAGTGAATCTGCAAAACAATCTGTGTATGAGGCCGGAAGCAATATTGATTTTATAATTGATAGCATTGCTGATCTATCAGACATGGTTGTTACTAATAGAGATTTTATAGAAAGTTTGAAAGGCTCATCAACTGAAAGTCATGAGGAATTAAATAATATACTTAGAAATTTTTGTACTACAAATGAAGAGGTGGAAAGTATATACCTTACAACTAAACATAATATTTATAATGTAGGGGCTAGTAAAACCTATGTGAAGCAAGTAATTGATATTAATAATATCAATAACACTCATGGTGAGTTAGTTTGGTTTGATACAATTCCTGTTAGAGTTAACATATTGTCGGGAGAAATTCCTAAGAATTATTTTTCTTTAGGAAGAAAGATAATAGACTTAAATAGCTTAAAGGATATGGGAACAATATTTATTGATGTAGATGAAACCATATTAGAGGATTCTTATAAAAGTTTAATTACAGAGGAGAATAGCGAATTATTTATTTGCAATGAAAAGGGTCAAATAATTAGTCATCCTAATAAAGAAATTATAGGAAAGAATATAGAAGAAAAAAATTATGCAAAAGAAGTTCTATCATCTAATATAGATATGGGTTCAATAGAATTTACTGATGATAATGTTGAAAAGGTATGTATATACTCTAATATTACATCAACAGATTGGAAGATCGTAAAGATAGTAACCAAAGAGTATCTATACAAAGAAATTACAAATATGCAACGATATATGTTAATAGGTGTAATAATTTATGTAGTTATAACTATAATAATTTGTTTATTCTTTTCGTCTCAAATTTCAAAACCCATGGTGAGTATGAGAAATATGATGAAGAAGGCTGAAGATGGAGATTTAAATGTGCGTATAAATATAGATAGAATTGACGAGTTAGGGGAACTTGGAAACAGCTTTAATAATATGATAGGGAAAATGAATGAAGTTGTTGATAAGTTAGTAGAAGAAGAAAGAATAAAAAAAGAGTTAGAACTTGAGACATTGCATGCTCAGATTAATCCACACTTCCTGTATAATACATTAAATACTATAAAGTGGATGGCAAAGATACAAGGGGATAAATCTGTAAGTAATGCAGTAACTTCACTGATAAAACTTCTAAGGGTAAGTATAAACTTAGGAAAGGAAATGATTACTCTAGAGGATGAGATTGATTACGTTAAGAATTATATTAAAATACAAAATCTAAGATTCAATGAAAAAGTTAACATTATTTATAATATTCATGAAGACTGCCTTAATTGCTCAATACCGAAATTAATTTTACAGCCCATTGTAGAGAATTCTTTGATATATGGAATTAAAGAAGATGAAGAAGAGGAACCATTGGAAATATCTATAAATGCATGTATAGAAGGTGAAAACTTAATTATTCTTGTAGAAGATAATGGACCTGGTATAAGTGAAGAGGATTTAGAAAAAATCTTTGCTAAAGAGAAAGATGTAAATAAATTTAGTAAAGTTGGATTAAACAATGTTAATGAAAGAATAAAGCTTTATTGCGGTGAAGAATATGGAATTAAAATAGGAAATAGAAGTAAAATAGGTACCTATGTTAAGGTGACGATTCCTAGGAGTATAATGAGGAAAACTACTGGTGACTTTTTAGTAGATAAAGAGGGTGATGAAAGTTTATAAGGTTTTAATTGTAGATGATGAGGTTCTTGTAAGAGTAGGATTAAAATCCACAATAGATTGGAATAGTATAGGCTTTACAGTTATAGGTGAGGCTTCAAATGGTGAAAAAGCCTATGAGATGTATAAGCTATTTAACCCAGATGTGATTATAACAGATATAAAAATGCCTAAGAAGGATGGTTTATGGTTAACAGAAAAAGTAAGAAAAGAAGATAGCTTAACTCAAATACTAGTATTAACCTGCTATGATGATTTTACAAATGTAAGACAAGCTCTAAAATATGGAGCTAATAATTATATTCTTAAATCAGAGGTAGAGGATGAGGAACTTATAAGTACAATGCTAGAGGTAAAAAGAAATTTAGACAATATAAATAAGAATGCACTAGGTAAGGATAAGACTAGTGAAACCTTAATGAAGACTAAAAGTCAGCTTATAGGTTATCTTATAGATGGTTCAAGTTCCTTTGATGAATTAGATTTTGAGGGGTTTAAACAGGTAGACTTTAATATTTATGGAGGAAAATATTCTATTTTAGGTTTCTTCCCTGAAGCTAATGATATTATTGCCTCCATTAAAGAAAGAGAAAATGTGAAAAATGCTATGATAGAGCTTATAACGTGGATATTTTCTAAAGAAAAAATACAATGTCTTTTAAAGGAACAGGAGGATGGACTTATATATTTTATATCTAAAGAAGATATTAAATCTGGTGAAGTACAAGAGGTAATTAAATATATAAAATCCACTGTAATTCAATATTTTAATATTAAGTTAGATGTAATATACACACCTATATTTAGTGAGCTTAGAGAATTCCCAAATTATTTTAAGGAATATGTGGAAAGAACAAAAGATATATTCTATTTGCCTTTAGGTTCTGTAGTGGAAACTAGAGAATATAAAGAATTAAAAGATATAAATATGTTGAAATTCGAAAAACAATCTAAGAGTATTCTTATAAACTTTATAGAAGAAGGAAATCTAGAAGATGGAAAAAGTCATATAGAGGTTATAGAGAATAAAATAAAAGGTTGTAAAATATCTGAGTTAACATGTAAACTTATGTATTGCAATATTATTGTTAGTATATTAGAAAGGTATGAAGAATATTTTCAAGATAATGATTATGATTCCTTATATCAGGGGTATTACAATAAAATTATGGATTCTACAAGAATTATGTTTATATCAAAACTGATGTGTAAATTTATAGAGGAGATATGTCAGTTAGTTCTAAGAATAAGGGATGATCAGAATTCTAAATATATAATAAATAAAGTTGTGGAGTACATTGAAAAAAATTATTCTAGTAAAGTTACCCTAGAAGATATCGCTACTCATATTAATCTATCTAAACAATACCTATCATTTTTATTTAAAAAGGAGACAGGAATAAATATTTCTTCTTATATTATCAATCTGCGTATAGATAAGGCGAAGGAAATGATTATTAAAGGTGAAGACAGTATGAAAATTATCTATCAAAGGGTAGGATTTACAGATCAACAGTATTTTTATAAGACTTTTAAAAAAGTAACAGGATTAACTGTAGGTCAATATAAAGATACCATACAAAAATAAATAAAGTATAGCACATTAATACTATTTAACTATGTTAAGTAGTATTTTTTTTTATAAAATTAAGATTAGTGAAAAAAATGTAGAAATATATACAATTATGCTATACAAATATATTAATATATTACATAAAAATATTAATATATTACACAAAGAACTTTGTGAAAAATTAGGCGAGAATAATTTACACAAAACTAAGGTTATTTTCCATTATAGGTTAATAATTTTTTTATTATAATTAAGCCATAGAGTGAAATTAAAAGTTTACAAGGAGGGATAAAGGTGGAGAGCAATATACCAAAGCTAGAATTAAAAGGTATACAGAAATTTTTCCCAGGAGTAACTGCTTTAGCTAATGTAAGTTTTTCTGTTAAAAAGGGAACAGTTCATGTGCTTTGTGGAGAAAATGGAGCTGGTAAGTCTACACTTATGAAGATAATAAATGGTATATATCAGCCTGATGGTGGAAGTATTCATATAGATGGAAAAGAAGTTAAGATACAGAATCCTATTGAAGCTCGTAAGCATGGTATATCTATGATATTTCAAGAACTAAATTATATACCTGAGATTACTATTGAAGAAAGTATATTTTTAGGAAGAGAGCCTGTAAATAAATTAGGGAAAATTAATTGGAAGAAGATTAGAAAAGATACAGAAGAACTTTTAAAACAAGAAAATTTACCCTATTCGCCAACAACACAATTTAAGGATCTTACAGTATCAGATATACAAATGCTAGAGATTCTAAAGGCTATGTCTTATAATTCACAGGTTATTATCATGGATGAGCCTACATCTGCAATTACTAGAAAAGAGGTAGGAATTTTATTTGATAAGATTGCTGAATTAAAAAGTAAGGGTGTAAGTATAATATATATATCTCATAAGATGGAAGAAATTTTTAAAATAGCTGATGAAATAACAGTTATAAGAGATGGTGTTGTTATTGATACTAAGCTAGCTAGTGAATTAGATATAGACAAGGTTATTTCTCTTATGGTAGGTCGTAAAATTACCAATGCATATCCTAAGGAAGATATTAAAATCGGAGAAACCATGTTAGAGATTAAAGAATTAACTGATGGAAAGCACTTTGAGGATATTAATTTCCATGTGAAAAGAGGAGAAATTATAGGTTTTGCAGGTCTTATGGGAGCAGGTAGAAGTGAAGTGGCTAGAACAATATTTGGACTAGACCCATACCTATCAGGTGAGATTAAAGTCAAAGGTAAAGATGTTAAAATAAAAAATGTAAAAGATAGTATTAATAATGGAATAGTTATGCTATCAGAAGATCGTAAGAGATATGGAATAGTAGGAATTAGAAGTATAACTGAAAATGTATCCATATCTAATTTAGAGAAATTCTTTTATAAGGGTCATCTACATAGTAAAAAAGAGATTAATAGTGTATCAAACATATGTGAAAGAATGAAGGTAAAATGCCCTAATCTAGAAACCTCTATTGATTCTCTAAGCGGAGGAAATCAGCAGAAGGTAATATTTGCAAAGTGGATGCTTAGAAATCCAGATGTTCTTATACTTGATGAGCCAACAAGGGGAATTGATGTAGGTGCAAAGTACGAAATATATAAACTTATTACAGAACTTGCAAAAGAAAATAGAGCAGTAATAATAATAAGTTCCGAATTACCAGAGCTCATAGGTATGTGCGATAGAATCTATGTTATGGCATCTGGAAAAATTACTGGAGAAATAGATAGAGAAAAGGCTACACAAGAAGCTATTATGAAGTTAGCTACAAGGGGGGAATAGAAGGATGAAGATGATAGATATTAGACATAAATGGTCAAAAACCTCAAGTAAATATAGTATTTACGTTATATTACTTGCTATGTTTATGGCATGTTCTTTAATCAGTCCTGTATTTTTATCAGGAGAAAACTTAACAAATATATCAAGACAAATATCAATAACCACTATTATTGCTTTTGGTGAAACAATTTTAATTATATGTGGACTTATAGATTTATCAGCAGGTTCAGTTCTGGCTTTATCAGGTCTGCTTTCTGTTGCAGCATTTAAGGCTACAGGTTCTTTGGAAATAGCAGTGCTAGTTGGAGTACTTGTAGGTGTTATATGTAACTTTATCAATGGGATAATGGTAACTAAGTTTAAAGCACCTCCATTTATTGCCACATTAGCTATGCAAACTGTAGCAAGAGGAGCAGCCTTATTATTTACAAATGGTCAAAATATTTATCAAATAGGAGACTTTATTGTACTAGGACAAAATTCTATAGGATTTATTCCTATTCCTGTAATATTCATGACTGGAATTACTCTTTTAACTTGGTACATCCTAAAACATACAAAGCTAGGTAGATGTGTTTATGCTGCAGGTGGTAGTGAAGAGGCTTCAAGAGCTTCAGGAATAGATGTAAATAAAACTAAGATGAAGGCTTATCTTATAAATGGTATATTTGTTGGAATTGCAGGTGTGTTATTTATGTCTCGTGTTAATGCTGGGCTTCCTAATGCTGGTATAGGAGCAGAATTTGAAGGAATGACCGCTGCAATAATTGGTGGAACAAGCTTTACCGGGGGAATAGGAACTGCAGGTGGAACCCTTGCAGGAGCATTCATTATGGGATTCTTAAACAATATAATGAACCTAGTAGGAATACAATCTTATATGCAACAAGTAGTAAAGGGAGTAATTATTGCATTTGCAGTAATTTACGATATAAAGTCTAAGAATAAAAGAGAAAGTAAAAAACTAGGTAGTATTACTGATAAAACTAAAGACAAAACCCTAGTAGAAACCGAAGGAAGTTCTGTTTAGACTAAATCAAGTTAAGTAAAAATCAAAATATAATAAAAATAATATTATTAGGGGGAGAGAATTGATATGAAAACAAAGAAAATATTATCTTTAGCTATGTCATCCTTATTAGCATTATCACTTACTGTGGGATGTACTAATACTTCAAAGGAGGAACCAGCTGCAGAAGGTGAAAAGACTTATAAAGTTGCATATATTGCAAGAGCACAAGGAGATTCTTTTGCGGCTTGGCTTGCAAATGCAGTAAAGGATGAAGTAGCTGCAAACTATAAGGATGTACAGGTAGATATATTTGATGGAGATAGCAAGAATGAAGTTATAGCATCTCATATTGAGAATGCGGTTACAAAGAAATATGATGCAATTCTTCTTCAACCATTTGATTCTGAAGCACAAGTAGCACCAGCTATAGCAGCTATGGATAAAGGGGTTAAGGTTATTACAGTAAACAACCGTATTAATGATAATGATAGAGCAGCGGCAGTAGATGCAGACCCAGTTGATCAAGCTGCTAAAAATGCAAAACTTGCTTTAGAGCAAGTTCCTCAAAATGGAAAAGTTGTAGTTCTTATGGGACCAGCAGGTAATATGCACTCTGATAAGAGACGTGAAGGATGGGAAAAAGAATTCTTTGCAAAGAGACCAGACGTTAAAATCTTAGATGAGCAAATTGCAAATTGGAATAAAGATGAAGCGATGAGATTAATGGAAGACTGGATTCAAACTCATGGGGAAATTGATGCAATAATATCTATGAATGATAACATGTGTGTAGGAGCTCTTGAAGCGGCTAAAGCAGCAGGAAAGACAAATATATTATCATATGGTGTTGATGGAACAGCAGAAGCTTGTTTAGCTATAAAAAATGGTGAAATGACATCAACTACTCTTCAAAGTGCTTACGAGCTTGCAGAAAAAGCTGTTAAGTTAACATATGATGTTATGACTGGTAAAGTAGAGCGTGATACTATAATGGTAGATTGCCCATTAATAACAAAGGATAATGCTGATGAGTTTATAGAAATTCATAAAAAAGCAGGTAATATAGACTAATAAAAAAATAGACCTTGTGCAGTTTTGTGCAAGGTCTATAATTGAAATTAATTTAGGAGGAATAAAGATGATAAACAAGGCAGTATATATGTGTGGAATTCATAATATGGAAACAAGAGATATTGAGGTTTCAGCTCCAAAGGATAAAGAAGTACTTATAAAATTAGAATATGTAGGAATTTGTGGTTCAGATGTACATTATTATGAGCATGGTAGAATAGGGAACTTCATAGTAGATGGAGATTTTATTTTAGGTCATGAATGTGCTGGAGAAATAGTTCAAGTAGGCCCTGGAGTTAAGAATTTAAAAGTTGGAGATAGAGTTGCTTTAGAGCCAGGCCAAACTTGTGGTCAATGTGAATTTTGTAAAAGTGGTAAATATAATCTATGCCCAGAGGTTGAGTTCCTAGCAACACCACCATATCATGGTTCTTTAATGAATTATATAACATATCCAGAAAATATGTGTTTTAAACTACCAGACAATGTATCAACTAAGGAGGGTGCTTTAGTTGAACCTTTAGCAGTAGGATTACATGCTGTATCACAAGGAAATGTAAAATTAGGGGATACAGTTGTAGTTTTAGGTGCAGGATGTATAGGTCTAGTAACTTTATTAGCTTGTAAGGCATATGGTGCTACAAATGTTATTGTTGTAGATGTTATAGATAAGAGATTAGACTATGCCCTAAAATTAGGTGCAACTAAAGTTATAAATGCTAAAAATCAAGATGCACTAGCTGTAATAAATGAGATTACAAACAATGCTGGTGCTAATGTGGTTATTGAAACAGCAGGATCTGAGCATACAATAAAGCAGACACCTTACTTAGTAAAAAGAGGTGGAGCTATTGTATTAGTAGGACTTGCACCAAAGGATACAATTGAGTTCGATTTCATGCAAATAATGACTAAAGAGGTTGAAATAAAAAGTGTATTTAGATATAGAAACATATATCCAGCAGCTATAGGAGCAATTTCTGATGGGAAAATTGATGTTAATGGAATAGTTACCCATGAATTTGATTTTAGTGACACAAAGGAAGCTTTTGACTATGTTATAGAAAATAAGAATGATGTAGTAAAGGCAGTTATTAAGCTTTAATAATTTTGATTGGAGTGGCTAGAAGATGAAGTACTTATTAGGCATAGATATTGGAACCTCAGGTACTAAAACAGTGCTATTTGATAGGGGCGGAAATCCGATTTCCTCTTCTACAGCGGAATATCCATTATATCAGCCAGAGATTGGTTGGGCAGAGCAAGACCCACAAGATTGGTGGAAGGCGGTATGTATAACAATTAATCAGGTTATAAAAGATAGTAATATAAATCCGGAATCCATTAGTGGTATTGGCTTATCTGGACAAATGCATGGTTTAGTTATGTTAGATGGAGATGGAAATGTATTAAGAAAATCTATTATTTGGTGTGATCAACGTACAGCCAAGGAATGTGTTGAGATTACTGAAAAAGTTGGAGAAAAGAGATTAATAGATATTACAGCAAATCCAGCGCTTACAGGATTTACAGCATCAAAAATACTTTGGGTTAGAAATAATGAACCTGAAATATATGAAAAATGCAGGAAAATATTATTACCTAAGGATTATATAAGATATATGCTTACAGGTGAGTTTGCTACGGAGGTATCTGATGCTTCAGGAATGCAGCTTTTAGATATTAAAAATAGGTGCTGGTCTAAGGAAGTCCTTAATGCTTTAGATATTCCTATAGAGTATTTAGGAGATGTACATGAATCAATTGTAGTCAGTGGAAAAGTTCATAAAAAAGCTGCGGAGGTTACTGGTCTTAAAGAGAATACACCAGTGGTTGGTGGAGCAGGAGATCAGGCAGCTGGTGCAATAGGAAATGGCATTATAAAAAGTGGACAAATATCTTCCACTATAGGTACTTCAGGAGTAGTATTTGCACATTTAGATGAACCTATAATTGATGAGAAAGGAAGGGTACACACCTTTTGTCATGCAGTGCCAGGTGCATGGCATATGATGGGAGTAACCCAAGGCGCAGGACTTTCTTTAAAATGGTTTAGAGATAATTTTTGTACTAATGAAATTGAAGTAGCAAAAGGTATGGGAATTGATCCATATGTACTTATGACTAAAGAAGCAGAAAAAGTGCCTGCAGGTTCAAGGGGAGTAATATATCTTCCATATCTCATGGGAGAGCGTACACCACATTTAAATCCTAAGGCAAAGGGTGTATTCTTTGGACTTTCAGCTGCTCATACAAAAAATGAGATGCTAAGAGCTGTAATTGAAGGAGTATCCTATTCACTTTTAGATTGCATGGAAATCATTAAAGACACAGGAATGAATCCTACTAATGTGATGGTGTCAGGTGGAGGCGGAAAAAGTGAACTATGGCGTCAAATATTAGCAGATATGTTTAACTGTAAAGTATCTACAAACAAATCATCAGAAGGACCAGCCTTAGGGGTAGCATTGATTGCAGGAGTTGGAACCGGCGTATATAAGGATATAGATGAGGCTTGTAGCATAGCAATTTCTGAAAATAGTGTAGAATTTCCAAAAGAAGAAAATTCCCTAGTATATAAAAGATATTATGAGATTTATAAGAAGATATATAATGATTTAAAAGGAAATTTTGAATTATTATAATAGATTAATTATATTACAATTTAATAAGTTAAGAATGAGCACTCCTAGGGGTGCTCATTCTTATTTAACACCACAAGTATTAATAACTTTGTTTATATATTTTAGAATTTTATATATAATATTTATAGAAACTTATTTAAATATAAAAAACAATTGGTAAAATATTTGATATGTGTGTTTAAAATATGCATTTAGTGAAATGGAGTTAATTTTAATGGTTGAATTGCTAAGAAATCTTACGAATAATTTAGGGTATATAATCCTTATTGCTTTCTTTGTTTCAAGACTAGGGAGCTTTAAGAAAATAGTACAAAAGGATAAATTTAAAAGGAAAGATCTAATTGTGCTTTCAATAATTTTTGGAGCTTTTGGAATTTTGGGAACCTACACAGGAACAGAGGTTAATGGAGCCATTGCTAATACTAGAATTATTGGTGTAATGACTGGGGGGATACTATGCGGACCTTTTGTAGGGATAATGGCAGGTATTATAGCTGGAGCTCACAGATTACTAGTTGACATCGGCGGTATTACATCAATACCATGTACAATAACTACTATAATTTCGGGAATAGTTTCAGGGGTAATATATAGTAAATCAAATGAAAATAACAAGTGGATTTATGGGTTGTTTGGTGGTCTTTTTATTGAGATTTTAGAAATGATTTTAATACTTACAATTGCACATCCATTTATAAGTGCCTTAACCATTGTAAAGAGTATATATTTTCCTATGAGCTTTGCTAATGCTATTGGAATTGCAATATTAATAGTAATAACTCAAAAAATACTTAAGGAAAAGGAAGAAATTGCAGCAAAACAAGCTCAAATAGCTTTAGAAATAGCAAATAAGACACTACCTTATTTTAGAGAAATGGATGAAAATTCTTTAGAACAGATATGCGGAATAATAAGGGAATCAATTAATGCAGATGCAGTATCTATAACAAATAAAGAAAATATATTAGCACACGTAGGAGTAGGAGCTGATCACCATATAAAGGGTCAGAAAATTATAACAGAAGCTACCAAAAAAGTTATTAAAGAAGGAAATTTACTTTCTTTAACAAATGCAAATCAGATAGAGTGTCCTAATTTAAATTGTAGTTTAAAATCTGCAATTATTGCTCCTTTAAAAGAAGGAGATGAAGTAATAGGTACATTAAAAATATATTATTGCACTGATAATGCCATTTCCTTTAGAAATATAAATTTAGCTGTAGGCTTATCCCAAATTATTTCTACCCAGCTAGAAATAAGTAAGCTTGGAGAACTGAAAAATATGGCAAATAAGGCTGAAATAAAGGCGTTGCAATCTCAGATAAACCCTCATTTTTTATTTAATGCTTTAAATACTATAATATCATTTATTAGATTTAATCCTAATAAAGCACGGGAATTAATTATAAATTTATCTACTTACCTAAGGTATAATTTAGACATAGGAGAAAACCATGTAGATATTTATAAAGAACTAGAGCAGGTTAAAGCGTATGTAGAAATAGAAAAAGCAAGATTTGGAGAAAAACTTCATGTAGTTTATAATATTGAAGATGATTTAGAGATTAAGATTCCAAGTCTTATCATTCAGCCAATAGTTGAAAATTCTATAAAACATGGTATCTTAAAAGGTAAAGGCGAAGGAACAGTTACTATTGAAATAAAAAAGATTTCAAAGGACAACATCATGATAACAATTGAAGATGATGGAATTGGAATTTCAAAAGATATTATAGAAAAAGTCTATGAAGGTAAAATGAAGGAAAATAAAATAGGCATATCGAATGTTCATAATAGATTAAAATACATTTATGGTGAAGGATTAAAGATAGAAACATTGGAAGGTGGTACTAGAATCAGTTTTAATGTGAGTAAGATAAGGGAGTGATTGTGTGAACTGTATTATTGTTGATGATGAATCTCCTTCAAGAGAAGAATTAAAATATTTTATAAACAATTTCAGCAATATTAAAATCATTAATGAATTTGATGATTCTATTAAGGCATTACAATATATTGAAAAAAATACACCAGATATTATTTTTCTTGATATTAATATGCCAAAACTAGATGGCATTGCATTATGTAAAATTATTAATCACTTTCCAAAACAATCTCTTGTAATTTTTATTACTGCACATAAGGATTATGCTGTAGATGCATTTGAAATTCAGGCTTATGACTATATACTAAAGCCTTATTCAGAAGAACGAATAGTTAGTACATTAAAGAAAATTGACAAACTTTCAGATAAAAAGTGTGTAAATAATAAAATAACTCTTTGGAAAGATAATAAGATGATTGTAAAAAATATAATGGATATTTCCTATTGTGAAGCAAGGGAACGAGAAACTTTAATTTATATCAATGGAGTAGAATATAACGTAAACTGTAGCATTTCAGAATTTTATAAAAAACTTCCCAAAGAACTCTTTTATAGAAGTCATAGGTCATATATTATTAATACTGATAAAATTACGGAGATAGTTCCGTGGTTTAACAACACATTTATGTTAAAATTACAAGGCGAGAAGGTTGATATACCCGTAAGTAGAAATAATATAGGTGAGTTTAAGCAAATAATGGGCATATAAAAGCACTTGATGTGCTCTTTTTGTTTTTTCATGTATGAAATTGTATAAACTCCTAAAAAACATATTATAATTTTGTTAACAAATAATTAATTAGGAGGGGTCCAAATGGTATCATTTATTTTAGCGATTATTGCTCTTATTATAGGTTATTTTATTTATGGTGCAATTGTGGAAAAGGCTTTTGGAGCAGATGACAAAATTAAAACTCCTGCTGTAAGGCTAGAGGATGGTGTAGACTTTGTTAAAATGCCTGCATACAAAATTTTCTTAATTCAATTTCTTAACATAGCAGGTCTAGGTCCTATTTTTGGTGCAATTGCAGGTGCAATGTGGGGTCCATCAGCATTTTTGTGGATTGTATTTGGATGTATTTTTGCAGGTGCGGTTCACGACTATTTTTCTGGTATGCTTTCTGTAAGACATGATGGGACAAGCATTCCTGAAGTTGTAGGTCAATATCTTGGTAAAGGTTTTAAAAACTTTATGAGAGTATTCTCTGTAATACTTTTAGTTCTTGTGGGAGTTGTTTTTGTAACTGGACCAGCAAGTATTTTAAAGGGCTTAACAGGATTAAACATTACAGTGTTAATATATATTATATTTGCTTATTACTTAATTGCAACAATGGTTCCTATAGATAAGCTTATTGGGAAAATATATCCTATTTTTGGAATTTGTTTATTGGTTATGGCCATTGGAGTTGGTGCTGCATTAATTTTTGGTGGATTTGACATACCAGAAGTAATTCCAGCTAATTTGATTAATATGCATTCAAACCCAGATAAAAACCCAATATTCCCAATGTTATTTATAACTATTGCTTGTGGAGCTATTTCAGGGTTCCATGCAACACAATCACCTTTAATGGCAAGATGTATAACTAGTGAAAAACAAGGTAGAAAAATATTCTATGGTTCAATGGTAGCAGAAGGTGTAGTTGCTTTAATTTGGGCAGCAGCAGCAATGAGTTTCTTTGGTGGAGTAGCAGAGTTAAATGCTACTATGGCAATTGAAGGTCATACAGCAGCTTGGGTAGTAAATGAAATTTGCGGAAGCTTACTTGGAAGAGTTGGTGGTTTATTAGCTATACTTGGAGTTGTAGCATGTCCTATAACTTCTGGTGATACAGCATTTAGAAGTGCAAGATTAACTATAGCTGATACATTTAAACTTGATCAAGGGCCTATTAAAAATAGATTTATAATTAGTATTCCTTTATTTGTAGTAGGCTTTATATTAACTAAGATGGATTTTGGAATAATATGGAGATATTTTGGGTGGTCTAACCAAACCTTAGCTACCATAGTATTATGGACAGCAGGTATGTACTTAGTTACTAAAGGTAAAAAACACTGGATTGCTACTATACCAGCTACATTTATGACAGCTGTATGTACATCTTATATTTTAATTGCACCAGAAGGCTTTAAGCTTTCTCAAAGTATTTCATATCCAATAGGAGTTGTAGGTGCAATTGTAGCAATGGTGATTTTCTTAATGGCAGCAAAAAAAGTAGAAACAAAATCAAAGGATAAAATTTAATATTATTTAAAGTTCATTATAAAATAAAAAATACTAATGGAATAAAAGTGCCTATAAGCTAGATACATAAAAAGTGTTTAGCTTATAGGTACTTTTTTATATATTTTTATGCGGTTGATACCAGTTCTAATATTTACATCTAATTTAAAGAGAGAGTTAACAGTTGGTGCATGCCTGGATAAGGATTATATTACAATAGATAAAATAGTTTACAAATTATAACTATATGTTTATTATAGAGGTATTCAATTGTAATGATTAGGATCTAAAGTAGATTAATGTAATAGCAATATAGGGTAAATATCCTATATTGTACTACTAGAAAGGAGTGAGTGTAATTGGGAATATATATAGTTAGACATGGAATAGACAATGAAAATTATAGAGGTGGATGGAGTGATTTAGGTTTAATAGAGGAGGGCATAGAGCAATCCAAATTATTAGCAAATTATCTAAGTGATAATAAAGAAAAGTACAGTATTAATAAAATAATAAGCAGTGATTTAAGGCGAGCTGTTGAAACGGCTAGGAAGATTGGAAGTAAATTAAATATACCAGTGAAGCATTGTAGTAATTGGAGAGAAATAAATAATGGAGTTCTAGCGGGAATGGATAATAAGGATGCATTAGTAAAATATCCTGGACTCTTTTTTAATACACTAGAGATGAGTGAGAGATATCCAAATGGGGAAAGCCCTAGTGAGTTTTACAATAGAATACAAAGTGCTTTTCTAGAACTTTGCAACAATATTTCAACGGAAATGGAAGAAGACAACGTAATGATTCTTACTCATGGTGGAGTAATAAATATTTTATACTATATATTAAATAATATAAAGTGGACAAATAAGTCACCTAAACTATCTAAAGCATCTACTACTGGAATGCACAAAATTGAGTATATAGAAGGAAAATGGAAAATAGTTATGAGTAATAATGTTGAGCATTTATATTATCATAGGGAAATATAAACCTAGATTTATAGAGAAATAGGAGTATATAAAACTATATCTATATAACTATTTAAATAGTTGTGCTGTTCATGGGGGTTTAGGGGCTTTATAAATATTTGACCAAAGAGTCAATATGTAATATAATTACTAAGATAACAGATAAAGATATTTAAACTTTAAATATACATATCTTTGCTTGTTATGAACAGACATAATAGAATTATGTCAAATGTTATTTTTAGGGGGAAATATTATGGGCTTTTTTTATGAGTCAACGAATTTTACAGGCTGGGCTATTTGGCTTTTTATCCTTTTTGCCTTAATGGCTTTTAATGAGCTTGGTCGTTCAACAAAATGGGGTGGAATTATACTTTTTTTAATTGTTCCTATAGGGTTAACTATTTTTGTTTGGCCAACAACTGCAGCTCCAGGAAATGAATATGGAACAGGTACTTGGTTTAACTGGGTAAAAACTTACTCAGCACTGGCAGGGTGCCTTGGATTTATGGCTATTCGCTATATTCCATCACTTGCTAAAAAGAAGTGGGTATTGTACTTTCCACCACTTATTTTGGCAATTAATATTCTCGAAGCAGCTATTCGTGATTTTCAATGCTTTACATATGGTGCATGGAACGGAGCATATGTAGACAATCTTTGGGTAATGTCAGGATCATGGAATATCATGAATGGTATAGCTGGATTATTAAACATTATTGCCATTTGCGGATGGGTTGGTATTTTTATTTCTAAAGATAAAACAAAGGATATGATATGGCCTGATATGATATGGCCTTGGATTATAGCTTATGATTTGTGGAATTTTGCATATACATATAATTGTATAGCAGATCATTCATTTTATTGTGGTTTGGCACTGTTACTTTCTTGCACCATACCTGCTTTCTTTATCAAAAAAGGAGCATGGCTACAGCATCGTGCACAGACACTTGCCCTATGGATTATGTTTGTTATGACAGTACCTTCCTTTGCAGATCGTATAGCACCGGTAGCTACTACACATAATCCAAAAGCGTTTTTTATTTTAAGTTTATTATCTTTAATAGCAAATGTAGCATTAGTAATTTATCAGTTTAATAAGATTTATAAAAATAAACTTAATCCACTAAAAGACGAAATCTTTGTAGAAACAAAAGCCTATAAGAAAGTAGTTGAAGAAAATAGATAATATAAAAAGTATAATAATTTCATATGTATATAGGAGATTATATTTTTGGAATTTATGGGCATAATACCTTTAAGAAATTAAAGTTTCTATTAAAGGAGGAATTCTTATGCCAGATAATAATGAGGTAAGAAAAGAAGGTTCAAGTGGAAATAGTATTTTAAAATGGGCGGGAAGATTGATATTAGTTGCAATTATTTTAGGTATAACATCATTTTTAACTCCAGGATTTAGCATTTATGGATTATGGTCATATCTAATTGCAGCAGTTGTAATAACTGCATTAGACTATTTCGTAGAAGCATTCATGGGAGTTGATGCATCACCTTTTGGAAAAGGAATAAAAGGTTTTATTATTGCAGCTGTAATAATATATGTAGCACAATTTTTAGTGCCAAATATGAGGGTATCTCTTCTAGGCGCAATATTAGCAGCTTTAGTAATTGGTGTAATAGATGCTATATTTCCATCAAGAGCAATGTAATTTTAAAATTTATCATATTGAAATGATTAAAGGAAGAACTCTAGAAATAGAGTTCTTTTTATTTATGTAAAAATGGAACATTAACACAAATACTTAATAATATAAATGAACCGTGCATTGATATATGATTTATTTAAGTTTGGAGGATAGAGCATGAAAAGAAAGATTTATAATGTTTTACCTAATATGATATTGAGTGGAGATAACGTATCTAGAGTGAAAGCAAAAGGAGGTATTTCAAGGGAACTTCCCTATGAAGTTGAAGTTATTGCTGAAAATTTATATGTACCTTGGGCCATAGATATAAGCAATGAAGGTAAATTATATATAACAACGGGGGATGCAGGTAATTCTGCATTGGCACAAAATATCACAAGTACAGCAGGAAAAATACTACGAATAGAATTAGATGGTAGTATTCCTGAAGATAATCCAAATGTAAATTCACCTGTTTATAGCTTAGGGCATAGAAATCCTCAGGGCTTAGCTTGGAGTTTAAGAAATATATTGTATGCATCTGAGCATAGGCAGACTGCTCATGATGAAATAAATATTATACAGCGAGAAGCTAACTATGGATGGCCTCTAGTTCAAGGAAATGAAGACTCTAAGGAAATTATAGTGCAAAAGCCATTAATACACAGTGGAGAAGAGACATGGGCACCTTCTGGTATAGCCTTTGTAGACCAAGAACCGTGGCAAGGGAAATTACTAGTTGCTACTTTACGTGGAGAACAACTACTTACTATTTCACTGAATCGAAAAGGAACGAAAGTAAATAGTCTAGATTTATGGTTGAAGAATAGATATGGGCGCTTACGTGAGATTATTCAGGGGAAAGATGGAGGGATTTACCTAACAACAATTAATAGAGATGGAAGAGGTAATTCTAATATAGGTGATGATAGAATTATTCGGATTATTCCCTCAAAGAGTAATATTTAGAGATTGAGAATTGAGTAGGTATGGGATTAGATAAATTAATATATAACAAAAATCAGATAGTTGGAAGTATAAAGAAACCTAAAAGGAAATGTAGTTTGAAATATAAATCCTACTACAATGTATTAAAAATTCTTATTAGCAAATAATATAAAATGTTTAATATTTGCTTAAGGAGGAGAGCATGTGGACTTAAATTGGATATGGCAATCAATACTAATATTTATTGTAGGTACATTTATTTTAAGGATGGGCGGAAGAAAATCCATTTCCCAAATGACGATTTCCCAAACCATTGTAATGATAGGATTAGGATCTTTACTCATTCAGCCTGTATCTGGAAAGGGTCTTCTTGTAACCTTTCTAGCAGCCGGTATATTAACAATATTAATGATAATTACTGAGTACTTGGAAATAAAAATAGATTTTATAGAGACTATATTTTCAGGTAAAGCAGTAATTGTTATTGAAAATAGTAAACCTAATATTAAAAATTTGAAAAAGCTTAGAATGTCAATTGATAGGCTTGAAACTCGGTTGAGGCAGTCAGGTATATCCTCAATAGAAGATGTTCAATATGCAACAATAGAAGTAAGTGGTCAGCTTGGATATGAATTGAAAAATAACAAAAGGCCTCTAAACCAAGAGGATTTTATAAAGCTAATGAGTGAAATATCCGAATTAAAAGCAATGATTAGCAATAAGACAAAACCTCAAAATTATGAAAATAACAATATATTTAAAGAAATAAAGGGCGGAAAGTTTGAGGGAAATAAAAATGAGCCATAAAGCATAACAATTTAAAAAGTACAAAATAATAGCCATGTATATTTAATGTGATTAGTATAGCTTAAATACACAAGTTTATTGACAAAATAAGTATAATAATGTAAAATATACATAACCTATTTATAGGAGAATAATTGGATGAAAAAACTAATTCTAAACGTTGAAAGATAATATAATTTAATACTAATCTTAAAAATGTTTTTTGCTTGTTGGTTATACAAGTTTATTTGGAATGCAATTTATTATTACTGTTTATATTTACTACAGTTCTAATTATTATGCCTATAAATTTGTATTATGGATAGGTGTATTAAGGTTACATTTTTGAGATAAACAATGTTAAGGAATAGTTTTGCGTTTATACCTTTTATAGATTTATATTATTATAAGAAATATAGTAATTTAATTATATTCTTTTAATTTGCATATTTTTATAGTTGTTTGTTATTAAATGCCATACTTAACGTATGGTTTTTTTATGCAATAAATGAGCTTTCATCTGTCTATATTGCATAAAATAATAACAATAATTCTAATAAGGTTGTAAATGAAATTTAATTTCATTACAGTCTTTTTATTTTTTGTAAGGGGTGAGCTTATGCTAATAAATTTTTAAATTAGGAGAAGAACAAAAAATAGTAAGAGGGGGTTTTAAATATGATTAAAAGAATGAGAATTGAAACAAATAGATTGGTAATTAGGCCATATATTGAGAATGATTTATTAGAATCTTTTCAATTAATGCAGAATAAAGAGTTATTTAAATATCTCGATATGGAGGTTATGTCTTTTGAAGAATATAAAGAGTTGTTTAAATGGCTGATTGATTCTTATAAAATTGGCTTTAAGGATGACTTTAAATATTCTTTTGCAATATTTTTGAAAGATACAGGCAAATTTATTGGTTGGTGTGGAGTTGGAATTCTTGATTGCTTCTATCCGGAAAAGGAGATATATTATTTGATTGGGCAAGATTACTGGGGAAATGGTTACGCTACTGAAGCTATGACTGCATTAATTAATTATTGCTTTAATACAATTAGACTTCAAAGAATTATTGCTTTAGCAAAGCCAGAAAATATAGCTTCGAATAAAGTTATACAAAAGCTTGGATTTAAATTTCAACATTTAGTTAGTGGATTACCTGAAGAGTTTGATTTCTATAATGGAGAACCATATTATTTACTTACAAAAGAAGAATATTTAGGAAAAGTTAAATAACAAGAAAGTAAGTATAATTATTATATCTAAAAGTAAAATTAAGAATGGTGAGAATATAACTTCAAGAAAGTCTTTACTATAAGAATAAGAGAATATTATATTAAGATAATTTCAATTAGAGGATTTGGATGAAATATATGATTTTACCTTATAGCCTGATATAACGGAGTTTTTACCTAATTGGATAGCAACAAAATATAAGCGTAGAGAGTCGCTAATTAACTATGAATTTAATGAGATTAATTAAATATATATTTGAACATATATATTGAAACTGAACGTTTAATTATCAAAAAATATTGTATAGAAGATATTGGTTATTTATTACTCTATCTTTAGATACTCTAAAATTTATTCAACAGGTTTATGATGGCATTTACTAGCTAGGAGAATTTTTTTATTCGTATATGAACAAAAAGTATAAATTCGTATATTATGTAGTATAGGACTTCACTAATTATATTTTAATTAGAAAAAAATGGAGGAAATGTTATTATGAATGACAATAAAATATATGCAAATGATAATAGATGTACAACAGATTCTTGTGCAACAGTTACTACTCAAGTAGAATCACTAACTGAACAACTTCCTGTAACTCCTATTGTTATTGCACCTGGACCTGCATTTGTTAAGATTCCAGTTGTGTTAGCAGAAGTAAATATAACCATTCCGGTTGAAGCTACTATCACATTAGATCAACCAGCTATAGAAATTAAAAGAATTAGAAAGAATGTATATTTAACTCAATCCCGTATTATTCCATTTTCTCAAGATGATCAATTTAATACTGGAATACTATTTATAGCGGGGTTTATAAGAAAAAATATTGAATATGCAACTAAAACTTGTAGGACAGCTGGAACTCCGAATGTTTGTGGAGATATAAGACATTGTACAGTTGAAGTACCTTTCAATTTCACAACAAGAATTGCTTTCCTTAGACCACCGATTTTTATTGAAAATAGCATTCCAAGTGAATTAGAATTCTTTACAGATAAACTTCAAAGTTGTGATGCTTGTTCAGATCCAGTAATTGGACGTAATCCTTGCGATCAGAGTTTCTTCTATACAGAATTCTTTAATGAAAAACCTTTTACTGAATTAGTAAGAGCNNGATATTGCTGAAGTTGATATTCACACAAATCCAAATTTAAGTTGCACAGTTCCTACAGAGCAAATATTTACTCAACTTACAGAAAAAGTAGTAGTAAATTTAACACTAAAAGTATTACAAGAACAACAGGTAGAAATTATAGCAACAGAATCAACACAAGCAATATGCAGGAATTAAATTGAAAAATTAATTTTGTTTAAATGATATATTGCAGACCTAAAGCTTACTAAAAGAGGTTTTGGGTCTGTTTTTAAGGGAAAAAATATTTATAACAAGAATGACAACACTTAATATAAGTTTCATCCGTAGGATGAGATATCTTTATATCATGAATCCATTCAATGGCTTGGCTGTTTGTCTGGTAGAAAGCTTTAGATTCATATAATAAGTAAGACTGAATCCCATTACATGGGGATTAAATTTCTGATATTCTTGACGACAGAATCATTAAAGGCTAACTGCTTTAAGGCAATATGTTTAGCTATAAAAGTAAGCAATTGAAAAATAATTGAAATTAAATATTGGCTATAAGTAAATAAATAAGTTATATTTGAATCCACAACAATGTTCTTTCCTTTGGATTTTTAATTGGCTTTGTGATTCAATTATAACAGAAAAAAAGGAGGCATTGATATATATAATTTAAAAAGGATTTAGTGTAAAAACTTTACACTAACAATTAGATAGATAGGGAGGAAATCTTATAATGAATGATAGCGAAAAAAATACAAGTCATTATGAATGTATAGCAAATCCTTGTGCAACTATTACGTCTAAAGTACAATCATTAACTAAACAAATTCCTGTAACACCTGTTGTTATTAAATCTGGACCTGTATTTGTTAAGATTCCAGTTGTATTAGCAGAGATAAACATAACAATTCCTGTTGAGGCTACTATCGCATTAGACCAACCAGCTATGGAAATTAAACGAATTAAAAAAAATGTATTTTTAACTCAATCTCGTATTATTCCATTTTTTCAAGAGTGTGGACCTGATACTGGAATACTATTTATAGAAGGTTTTATAAGAAAAAATATTGAGTATGCAACCAAAACTTGTAGTATAATTGAAACTCCAAATGTTTGTGGAGATATAAGATATTGCACAGTTGAAGTTCCTTTTAATTTTACAACAAGAATTAATTTTATTAGAGAACCGATTTTTATTGAAAATAGCATTCAGAGTGAATTAGAATTTTTTACAGATAAACTTCAAGGTTGCAATGCTTGTTCAGATCCAGTAATCGGACGTAATCCTTGTGGTCAGAGTTTTTTCTCTACAGAATTCTTTAATGAAAAGCCTTTTACTGAATTAGTAAGAGCAGACATTGCTGAAGTTGATATTCATATAAATCCAACTATAAGTTGCATAGTTCCTACAGAACAAATATTCACTCAATTTACAGAAAAAGTAGTAGTGAATTTAACACTAAAAGTACTACAACAACAACAGATAAAAATTGCAGCATTATAACTATTTAATAGTATAAATCTAAAAGTGTAATATTACTAAATGAATATAAATACAAAAATTTTTTATTACTTGATAATATTAAACAGACCTAAAATCTACGAAGAGAGGTTTTGGGTCTGTTTTTAAGAATAGATAAATATTCATTAATTTATATTGTAATTGAATGTAATAAATTAGTTTCTATTAAATGGTGTAAAATTATTTTGAGAAGGCATGTTTATTTAGAAATAGTGTATTAGGACATGATTTAATATTACCTTAGTACATTTTTATGTTCAGATTATATGTATCGGAATATTATCTTATTAAGAAATTAACATCTTTACTCATAGACTAAACTGTTATATATTAAAAGAGTTACTAATTACTTATGAAAAGAAAATTAAAAGTATTTTGCACATGAAAAGAAGAGGATAAACATGAGATTAGATAAATTTTTAGCAGTATCATTCATTGATACACGCAAAAAGAGTAGGGATTATATTAAGGAAGGAAAAGTTAAAGTAAATGGGGAAGTGATAAGAGAACCTGCAATGGAAATTAAGGAGAATACTGATATTATTGAGTATCTTGATAAAGTAGTTGATTATAGAGAAAAGGTGTATTATATGTTTTATAAACCTGCAGGATGTATTACTGCAAGAAAAGATGCTGATAATAAAACAGTATTTGATTTTTTTCATGAGGATAATATAAATGGAATATTTCATGTGGGAAGATTAGATAAAGACACAGAAGGATTATTGCTTTTTACCAACGATGGTGATTTTGACCATCAATTAATGTGCCCAGAAAAGCATGTTGAAAAGAAATATTTCTTTTGGGCATTGGGTTCATTAGATGATGAAGATAGGAATAGATTAGAGAATGGAATTTCCATTGGAAAAGGTGAAACATTAACAAAGCCTGCTAAAATTGAGGTGGTGAAATGTGGGAACTATGAAGAGTTAGAACAAGAAACTGACATTGGGAATTTCTTCAAAATACAATCAAAGTATCATCATCAATCTGTTGTCTGTGGGTATCTTATAATTTCTGAGGGGCGTAAGCATCAAGTTAAGCGTATGTTAAAGGCAGTAGGTTGTTATGTGGTATATTTAAAGAGGATATCTATTGGGGGAATAACCTTAGATGAAACCCTTGAAAAAGGGCAGTATCGAATGCTTACAGAAGAGGAAGTTCAAAAGTTAGTTGGGAAATTATAATTTTTAAATAGATATAGAATAACAATTAGAGTATTATTAAGGACTATTGGAGGAAGGTAGTTAATATGAATGAAATTTTTGATGTTTCTTATAATGAGATTGAAGTTATCAAGAACTTATGGGAAAAAAACAGACAGTATCATGAAAGTACTTCAAAATACTTTATGGAATCCTATAGGTATATTAGCTTTGAGGATAGAATTAAAGTTTTTGAGAACAAGACAATAAAAATTACTGTTGCTAAAAGTCATGATGGGTGTATTGGATATTGTATATCAACAATAATTGGCGGACAAGGAGAAATTGAATCACTTCACGTTGATGAGCATAATAGAGGAAAAGGAATTGGTAAGAAACTTGTAATTAAGCATATGGAATGGTTTAAAGAAAATAATTGCAGAGTAATTGGGGTAACCGTTTCACAAGAGAATGAAAGTACCATAGGATTTTATAAGAAACTTGGATTCTTTCCAAATACTTTGTATATGCAAAAACTTTAGTATAGAGTAAGGGCGTTACTTTGATTATATCCTTAGTTGTTATCTTGCAATTTACAAAATATTCATAAAGAAGTATAATTATCAAGGTAAGCAGTTATTTACTAATAATATTTTATGAAAGGAGATGTTTTTAATGAATATAAGTAAAAAGGTGATTTTAGTATAAAACTTAAAATGATCTTAAATGTAACTTTAGACATAGTCTATTATTTGTGTCGCATTTTTGCGAGAGTAGTTAACCTTTCATAATACTGCCTATAAAGGATAAGCAACGCNNACGCGACAGGAAGGTCGTGTTTTGTAGCCGTAGATAGTAGCCAAGTACAAAGGGTTGAGTGTCTACGGTATTTTTATGTCCATTTTTAAGAAGAAAAATAATGTGGAGGTTATAAATGAATAGAAAATATACAGATATAGAACTTAAAAGAGCATTAGACATGGTAGAAGAGGGGTGCTCTTTTTCAGAGGCTGCAAGGGCAAATAATCTTAATAAAAGTATCGTGGCGAGAGAGATGAGAAAGAGGAAAAATGAAAAAGGTGAGCAACATATTGATGAATATAGAAGGAAGTTACAAAATAATAGATAAACTTGTAATGTTCTGAATTTGAGGTACCCATCATATAAACTCTGAATATGAAGAAATTGTTTAAAAGTGACCTGTAGCAGTTTATGAACTGTCAAAGGTCACTTTTTGATCTATCCGATGACTACCAGCTNNAGTAAAAACTCCCTATAAAGCTTTAGAACTCTGTTTATTTTCGTTTCATATTTTTAATTAGACATTTAGTATCCTTATCTATTTGTAATGATTCGGTAATTTTTTGTAAAGTTTTGTTATAGGTCATATCATCTAAAGTATTATTTTTAAGAAATTTTATTGTTTTTTCTGGAAATTTAATATAACAGATAGATATGGTCCAAGCCACTGACATTTTAACGTAATACCCTGGATGTTTAATGTAATTCAATAGCTTTAATATTTCATCGATATGATTATCATCTATATAATAAAAAAGAAGCATGACTATCCCAAAACGTACATGATACTCATCGGTATCTGAAAGATATGACATCAAATATTTCCACATTTCCTCTGGGTATTGTTTAGGAAGCTTTAATCCACTACAAAAGCTATCACATACTGACCAATTATCAATTTTATTAACAAAGGTTGTAATGTATGGCAATATATCAGAAAGCTCAGATTTTACATAACCAATGGTCATTCCCTGAAGCATAATCTCTTCAAAGGTGTCATCAGATGCATTTTGTAAATAGTACTGCCAGTCGCATTTTGCAAGATTTTTAGCAATTTTTCGAAGTTCAGGTAAACGAACACCTAGGATGTTGTGAACACCAGGAAGTAATCCACTAGAAAATTTTTGGTATTTAGGTTCTACTAATATAGAAAGTTTTTCTTTAATCACATTATTTATTTCCATTTTTATTCTCCTTAGTTTTCTAATTATATTTTACCATAGAGATATTCTGTTTTAACTGGATTTAAATAATAATATTTAATTTCTTGAATATATTAAAGTAAATACTGATTTATAAATACTATATTATAGGAGATATATATTAATATTAAAAATAATGTTTTTTTAGAAAAAAGGAATTACACAATTTTTGTATTTAAGGAGAATTTTTAATGATAATAGGTAGTTCAGATTGTGGTAAAACTACAGTATTAAAACTAATAAATGGTTTACTTACACCAGAGAATGGAAAGATCCATGTAAATGGACAGGATATATCGAGGGTGAATCAAATTGAACTTAGACGAAGAGTTGGCTATGTTATCCAAGGAGTTGGATTATTTTCAAATATTAACATAAGGAAAAATATTTCTTATGTACCTAATATAATAAAGAAAGATGATAAAAGAAAGATAGAGTCCAAAGTTGAAAAGCTAATAAAAGTTGTTGGATTAAGTGAAGATATGTTAGATCGTTATCCAAGTGAACTTTCATGGGGACAGCGCCAAAGAATTGGTATTGCAAGAGCTCTAGCTGCTTCACCAGAGATATTACTTATGGATGAACCCTTTGGTGCAGTTGATGAAATAACTAGAAAGTTATTGCAAGAAGAAATCTTACATATTTATAAAGAGCTTAAAGTAACCATTGTATTTATTACTCATGATATCAAAGAAGCATTAAAACTTGGAACTAGAGTGCTTGTTATGGATAAGGGGAAAATAATACAAATTGGACCGCCAGCTGAAATAATAGAAAATCCTAAAACTGATTTCGTAAAAAAATTAATTGGTAAAGGATAGATTATTTAATATCAACTTAAAAATAAATATATAATATGTAAAAAATTGTAACCACAAAATTTATGTGGTAGCAATTTTTTTTTTGCATTTTTAATTTTTTTATTTATCACCAATATTATCTTACAGCATATGATGTATTGAAAGTATTAAATAGATCAACATTATTATATTTTTTCAAAAAGGAGGAGAATCTATGTCCATTAACTTTAAGAAATTTATACCACGCCCAGGCCTTGTAAATAAGCAAGGACGTTTACCTGATCCTTCAGAA
>NZ_DLNT01000045.1:0-95193 GCF_002477055.1 Clostridium sp. UBA7503 | reverse complement strand
AATACAACAGATTGTGAATTAAGAAGCGACCCACTTATTGATCCCAAGAGATACATTGGAAGTAGAGATTTCAATGTAACACTGATTTCTGTAGATAAGATTCCAGTTAAAGGTAAATGTGGGTTCAAAAAAATAATTCTTAATTATATGATTTCTTTCTATGCTGATTACATTGATTGTAATGGTATTACCAAAAGTGAACTATATGAAATTAATAGAACTGATGTAATTGGAAAGTTCTACTGCCCTGATTCAATAGCTCAAATTTCAGCTAGTTTTATTCCAGTTCAACAAGCTGAAGATTTAGATTCCAATATTATTAAACTTGAGATGGTTGCTGAAGCTCTAGACGGTGAGTTATTACAAGATCCAAACGGAGATGACGTTTTAGATATTACTTTAGGTTACTACATTGTTGTAAAATGTGAGCTTATTGTACAATTACTTATACCTGCTTATGACTACTGTCCAGTTCCTAAAGAGTTATGCGAAGAAGAGCCTGAAGAAGACCCATGTGAGAGATTTGAAAGAGCTCCAGTTCCTAAGTTCTATCCAGATCAAAACTTAGATCCATTATTCCCAGACTGTGATGATAATGATGGAGATTGTGATTAGTAAAATTATAGACTTTATTATAAGAAAAAATACTTAAGGTTTTTACAAGTAAATGAGTAATGTAACTTACAAAAATCAGTAGCTATAAAGGTGATTATATTTTTATCCATATTGCTATATTTTTAATAAAACCTTATCTATCATCACCTTTTTATAAAAACTCTATATTACAATAAAAACACTTAAAATAAAATGATACCTAAGTTGACCATATAATTGATTTAATTAAAATATATTTAAGTAAAAGGAGGATTCTATATATGAATTCAATGTCAAAAAATTGTTATGATCCTTGTAAACCTGATCCTTGTAAAAAAGACCCTTGTAAGCATGAGCCTTGTAAAAAGGAATTTAAAAAGGAAAAAAACTGTGCAACTATTATAAAATGTGGTACTCCTAGTGCAACTACAATTCCAGTAGCGACTATAGCAGGTACAACTTTTACTGTTAGTTCTGTTACTTTAGATAATTCTTGCTTATGCAATCCAATAACAAAACTAGAATTCGCAAGTAATCTTGTTGCTCCAGTTGCATTTACAGGAACTCTAAACTTCCAAGTGTTTAAACTTTGTAAAGGTCAAGTTACTCCAGTTCCAGTTGGACCTTCATGGACATTTGATTTAGTAGCATTACTTTCATCTAGAACATTCTCATTCTTTGTTTGTGATTGTGATTCTTGTTTTGATGATTGCTGTACCTATACTGTAGTAGCAACTGTTACTAGTGCAGTTACTGTGGGTACTCTTAATATTAATAACGCAACACTTGGAGCAATATCAACATGTGGCAGAAATAACTGTTGTTAAAGAATAGTTATATATCCAAGAGCTTAGATAGTTTTCATATAAATAAATAAATTACTAATATTAATGTTAACAAAGTCTCGGAGTGTGAAATTTCCATTCCGAGATTTTTCTGTATCTATAATTTATAGACTATTATTCTAAAACAATTATCTTTTATATTTTTATGAGCAATCACGAAACTTCAATATTTTGAATATAATGTATAATGAGCAATAGTTTTATGACTTTAGATTTAATTATAGATATTTCTTATTTTAATGATAAGTCATATATTTATTTGTGTTGTGCCTATAAAAGGAGGATTATATGATTTATTTAGATAATGCAGCTACATCCTTTCCAAAACCATCAGAAGTTTATGACCAAGTATTAAATTGCATGAAAAATTATTGTGCTAATCCAGGGAGGGGTTCTCATGATATGTCCGTGAAATCAGCTTTGAAAATCATGGAAACAAGAGAAGAAATATGTGAATTATTTAATATACCAAGTCCTTTGAATTTGATTTTTACTAGTAATGCTACAGAAGCCTTAAATATATCAATAAAAGGAGCTTTAAAAAGAGGAGATCATGTTATTAGTACAGTAATTGAACACAATTCTGTTTTAAGGCCACTTCATTCATTATTTGAAGATGGAGTTGAAGTTACTTTGGTAGGTGTAGATAAATCAGGATATATTAATTTTAATGACATTAAAAAAGAGATTAAGAAAAACACTAAAATGATTATTACCAATCACACTTCTAATGTATTAGGTAGTATTCAGGATATTAAAAGCATTGGAAGGATTTCAAAGGATAATGGGATTATATTTATGGTAGATGCATCTCAAAGTGCTGGAGTAATTCCAATTGATGTGGAAAATGATCATATTGATCTATTAGCTTTCCCAGGACATAAAGGGTTATTTGGACCTCAAGGAACAGGGGGATTATTTATAAGAGATGGTATTAAGCTAAGGAATTTTAAAGAGGGTGGAACAGGAAGTAACTCACACTTTATGGTCCAACCAGACTTTGTTCCAGATCAGTTTGAAAGTGGAACACTAAATACACCAGGAATTGCAGGTTTATGTGAAGGTGTAAAATTTATTAAGAAAATTGGATTAGATAATATACGAAAGTATGAAGAAGAATTATTATGGTATTTATTAGAACAGATAAAAAAACTTTCTTATGTAAAAATTTATGGAAGTGATTCTAAAAAACAAAAAAGTGCAGTAATTTCATTAAATGTAGATGGAATTGATGCTTCAATTGTTGGCGAACAACTAAATGAAAGAGGAATTGCTGTACGGACAGGCTACCACTGTGCACCTTTAATACATGATGTAATCGGTACGGAGTATGCTGGTACGGTAAGGGTGAGTCCAGGTTATTTTAATACTTTCGAGGATATAGAAAAATTAGTGGAAGCAATTATAATGATTTATAAATTAAAATAATGTGAAATGGAGGATACAGTACATATATAATTATATATGTAATAAAAAACATTAGGATGTGAAAGTTATGAATGCTTGTAATAATTCAAACTCTCTTTATCAAATAGACAATCCTAGTGATTGTGAAAGATATAAAATGCTTGAATATATACTAAAGATGCAGAATAGATTAGATGATCTAGATAATATAATTGATTTAATGAGTCCGCCTAAAGATATAACAAATATTTGTCCACCAGGGTATGCGAAAAATATTAAAGTAGCAGTAATTGGTGGGGGAGAGGCAGGGCTATCTGCAGCCTTTGAACTTAGGAAGATAGGATGTAATATTACTTTATTTGAAGCAAGTGAGAGAATAGGTGGTAGGGTATATACCTACTATTTTGACAGAAATAAAAGATACTATGGTGAATTAGGACCAATGAGTATACCAGTATCCCATGAGACAACTTGGCATTATATAAATCTTTTTAAGCTTAACACAAGCCCCTTCGTAAATAATAATACTAATACTCTGCTTTATGTAAGAGGCAAAAGAGCTGTGAATAATCCTAAAGGGAAATATATATCAAGGAATATATTTCATGAATTTCTTTTGACAGACAGCGACAGAAACAAAGTTCGTTCACAACTTAATAGAAAATTTTATCAAAAATATTTAGATACTCTTACATCTGAAGAAAGAAAGGAGTTAGTTGAAACTAAACCTGAATACTTAAAAAGTATAGAGGACATAGATAAACTAAGTTATAGAAGAGCATATGAAAATGAAGAGTTTAGTGAAGATGCAATATCAATGTTAGGTTATCTGGAAGGTAGTCATCAGTTTTTTAGATTAAGTCTTACAGAAATTTTACAGCAATATTATACTGTTGATTCTGAGTTCACTTATAGTATTAATAATGGTATGATTAACTTACCTTTTTCATTATACAAAGCAATTTGTGGAAACTTAGAAGAAGTGTACAAAGGTATTGACAAAGATAAATTAGGTTGTGTAGATATAAAAATGGGTTCTCCAATTGATGGTATATATAGTTCATCTTTAAATAATAAAATCCTTCTTAAATATAAAGAATGTGGAACAAGCAAGGAGAATCTAGAGGAATATGATTATGTTATATGTGCTATTCCATTCACAAGCTTGAGAAGAGTTGAGATTAATCCTCTTTTCACAGTGACAAAGATGCAGGCAATAAATGAAATGAATTATGAAACAGCGCAGAAGGTATATTTATATATTAAGAAAAGATTTTGGGAGATGGGAAATACGTCAAAAAGAATAGTAGGAGGACGATCTTTCACTGATCTACCACTAACTTCAGTTTACTATCCATCAGACCACGCAAAACCCGTACCTAATAAATACGGGAATTGGACTTTAAAGAATGATGTAAAGGCTGAAGAGCCAGGGGTATTGCTTGCTAGTTATAGTTGGGGTCAAGAAGCTGTTAGGTTAGGCAATGAAAACCCTGAGTTGCAAGTTAATGATGTTATAAAATACCTTGAAAAAATGCATGAACTTCCTCCTCATTATATTGATGAGAGTTTTATTGATTATAAGTCATTAATCTGGTCTGATGTACAGTATATATGGGGAGCAGCGGCACTATCAAAACCAGAGGATAAAACACTGTTTTCATATGCTGTAACTGTTCCAGAAATGGGAAATAGAGTATTCTTTGCAGGAGAGCATATATCACAAAAACATGCATCGCAACAAGGTGCTTTACAGAGTGGAATGATTTCAGCAAATGAAGTAGCAAAGCAAATAGTATCTAATAAAAAATAGGCATCGGGTTAAAGTATAATTGAATTTTAGTATAAATGTAATGACCTACATCATCTGGATGTAGGTCATTTTCTTTCTATATAGTATATNNATATACTATATAGAAAGAAAAATATATAAAATGAAAGCTCATCCTTATTATTGAAATAGAGCAACATTATTATAGACTAATGAAATTTTATATTTAAAAAATAGTGAGTTGGAGTTAATGAGGGTTTATTGAAAATATATAGATATGATACTGAATTTTGCTTAGATATTTTAGTAAATAACTGTATTCAGTACCAATTCAAATACAGTTAGAGTTAAACTAGGAGGTGCACCCGTACTAAATCCTACTGGATATAGAGTGTCTACTGTATCGTCTACAGATCCCCAAGGAAGTGCAACATCAAAAATATTATTGAATAATTTAATTTGTTCATCTCTTGGAATATTTGTTCCTCCGAATCTATAGTCAAGAAATACAGCTAGACGATTAGTATTTAAATTAACAATTTTATTGTTTTCGATATGAATAAAATCAACCTGTGCAAAGTCTATTGGAAGAAAAATAATTGAACTACCAGATAAAGCTTTGGATATATGAGTTATTATATTCTCATCTATTAAGATTGATGCATTTTGAAATTCAGTATTAAATAGTGTAAATTGAGTAAAAGAATTTGAAATATTATTTCTAATAATAATTGAACCACTTGACAATGGGATACCTTCAAATGTCATTGTAGCTAAGCTGTCAGTTGATCCATTAAAAGTGTTTTCAGCAATAAGTGTTCTACCTTGTACAGATTCAATATGCAAGGAATTTCGATTACCAGTATGAATAAATGTTGTAGATAAAATAGAGAGGTTATTTGCTTTAATAAAGGCGTTGCGGCGACCTCCTTCCATAATACAACTACTTATAGTGATATTGCTATAAATATCATCGGGAAAAGCTTTAAAAGGAATATTAAATAGCGAGTTAGAATTCCCAGAAATTGGTGTAGGCGCTACAAAATGGAGTCCTTCAAGGGTAACATTATCTGATTGAATAGATAAATGAGAAGTATCACCAAGATCTGCAAATGTAATCATTGTTGTATCAGCAGAAAATCCTTTAAGTGTTAATGATTTATTAATTACTAACTGTGCGATAAGATTATAATTACCAGGAAATATTAATATGGTGTCGCCGGGTGAAGCAGATGCTATGGAGGTGGGTAAATCTGTATAAAACAATAGTTGGGTTATATTATAAATTCTATTTGTTGTCAATGCTATATTATCTCCAAAAGAAAGATAAGTGATGTCTTGAGATATAGCAAAAGTAATCTGTGCCCCTGGTAATGTTGATTGTAATTTTACGGCTGTTGTGCGGATAAAAGGAGATTCTAAACTTATATTATATAGTCCGGGAGACATATTAATAGTGTTAATTGTAGAATCGTTTAATGCTTCCAAAAATTCAACGGTATTTGTAACATTAGCTGATGTTCTTAGATTTAATTTTTGAATATACACAGCCGCAGTTACACTTTCATTTGTTATATAGGGTATAGTTTGGAGGATAACAGGTGTGTCGGACAACATGTTTACAATAGTAATTATAGAAGGTGAATTGATACTAATGATTGCATATCCAGTATTTTGTTGATTTGTATCACCTGATTTAAATATAGTATCAGTAACAAGAACTCCATTAATAAAAATACCAAATACATTCGGCTCAGCTCCAGATATACTGAACATTACTTCGTAGTCACCAGCAACTTCTAGGAAAATTTCAGATTCTCCTACAATATGACCAATGTGTCCCAATATCCAACCATTTGAGTTATATTTTATAGCTTCTTGGGAGGGTATCAGCTGATTTCCTGTATTATATATATAGGCATATTCGCTTATATTTGCATCTACAGGTTGGGGTATTACAGTATATTCAATATTTAGAAATGGTCTTTGAATTGGTGCTGACCATTCACTAGATAGATATCCAATAGTAGAGAGAATTATATTTTCTATTCCAACTAAAGTGATACCATTGTTGGGGAGTATATTTTCAAACCAATCAATTACTATATTTGTTATATCAATACTAATAAAAGTATTAACATCTGCATCTGTTATATCTATAGAATAGGGAGTTGGATTTATGGATGGCGCATTATTCCAAGTAACAGTATTCTGTAAAAAATCATTTGAATTAGTAAATACGCTAACAGTTTGAGGAGATAATGTTCCATCTGAAGAATCCTTTCTATATACAAATAAATTTAAAGAAGCATTTAAAATAGTATTTCCGTCAGGTATAACTCCAGATAAATTAAACTTTAATAAACTTCTAAATACATCTGCAGGTTGAACAAACACGCCTGTAAATAAAAGACTTGACGTACCAAAATTATTGTTTGGCTTTAGCATAGAGATATAAGTGTCATGTACAGGTGAAAGTTGTAAAGAGGGCATAACGTCATCTCCTTATTATTTTAGATTTATTTTCTTTTCCCCTGTTGTCTTAAATTATAACAAATTTACTTTACATAATATATTAGAGTATAAAAAAATTGTACTCAGAGCAATAACTATAAATTATATTTTTTATAAAGAATAAAAAGCTAGTGAAAGAAAACTCAAGGTTAGTAACCTCGAGTTTAATTAATTTAAAAAGTATATATTTATAAATTTTCATTTTAAAATCTATAAAGTTAAGGACGATAATTGATTGCCCTTAACTTTAAATTAGCTAAACTAAATTATTTTCGTATACTCATAATTTTTAGCAACAGTTACATCTACCACATGTTGATATTGCTCCAAGTGTTGCATTGTTAATATTAAGAGTACCAACAGTAACTGCACTAGTAACAGTTGCAACTACAGTATAGGTACAGCAATCATCAAAGCAAGAATCACAATCACAAACAAAGAATGAGAATGTTTCTGATGAAAGTAATGCTACTAAATTGAATGTCCATGCAGGTCCTACAGGAACAGGTGTAAATTGACCTCTACAAAGTTTAAATACTTGGAAGTTTATAGTTCCTGTGAATGCAACTGGTGCAACAAGATTACTTGCAAATTCTAACTTTGTTGTTGGGTTACATAAGCCGCAAGTGTCTAAAGTAAGAGAGCTTACAGTGAAAGCTGTACCAGCTATAGTAGCTGCAGGTAGTGTAGTAGAACTAGGAGTACCACATTTTATAATAGTTGGACAGTGTTTGTCCTCTTTAGAATCTTTTTTGCAAGGATCATAATAACCTTTTGACATTGAATTCATAAATAGAATCCTCCCTTTAATTACATAAATTTTAAAAATGTTAATTGTATTAATAATAAGAATATTAAATTATTTTGTTAAGTGTTTTTATTATATTATATGAGTTTTATGGAAGAAAGGTGATGAGAGATAGGCATTTATTATAAAATAATATACTTAAGAATTGTATCACCTTTCATGATTACTAATTTAACGAAGTTAAATTATTCATATAGATACATAAACCTTAATTATTTTTCAGTTATAGTACTTTTAATAATAATAGTTTTAATCATTATCATCACAGTCTGGGAATAGTGGATCTAAGTTTTGATCAGGATAGAACTTAGGAATTGGGGCTCTATCAAATCTCTCACATGGATCTTCTTCAGGTTCTTCTTCACATGGTTCTTTTGGAACTGGACAGTAATCATAAGCAGGGATGAGTAGTTGTACAATAAGCTCACATTTTACAACAATGTAGTAACCTAAAGTAATATCTAAAACATCATCGCCGTTTGGATCTTGTAATAACTCACCATCTAGAGCTTCAGCAACCATTTCAAGTTTTATAATGTTAGAATCTAAATCTTCAGCTTGTTGAACAGGTACAAAACTAGCTGAAATTTGAGCTATGGAATCAGGACAGTAGAACTTTCCAATTATATCTGTCCTATTAATTTCATATAATTCACTTTTGTTTACACCATTACAATCAATATAATCAGCACAGAAAGAAATCACATAATTTAGGACTATTTTCTTGAATCCTGGTTTTCCTTTAATAGGAATTTTATCTACGGAAAGTAGTTCTACATTGAAGTCTCTACTACCAATATATCTCTTAGGCTCAATAAGTGGGTCACTTCTCAATTGATTATCTGTTGTATTTGTGTCTGGGCCTTCACCGTATACAAGACATCTTTTAATTAAGCATTGATCAAAAATTTTAGGAACTTCAATGCAAACTAATTCTGAAGGATCAGGTAAACGCCCTTGTTTATTTACAAGACCAGGACGTGGCACAAATTTCTTGAAGTTAATGGACATAAATTCTCCTCCTCTTGAAAAATTATGATAAATAAAAATTTATTTAATACTTACAATACATCATATGTAAGAATATTAAAGTGGTGATATTAAAAAGACAAGTTAATAAATTTTTTGTTCTATAGAAGTGCATAATAAATTTTTATTTAAATATAATTTTATAAAAGGGGGAGTAAGTATGAATGGTGTATATCCTTGGATATATGGGGACTGTAAAGATAACATATGGAAGTTTTCACTAAACGATAATAAAGAATTATGCTATAGAATTATGTACAGTGAAGGAAAATGGACTAAAGAAACTCTAATTGATGTAGAAGTGCTAGGGTTTGATGTTTATATTAGTGGAGATGAGATAATACATGTGGTATACAGCAATACTAAAGGTGAGCTGAGATATTGCACTATGAAAGATAAACGATGGTTGGGAAAGGTACTTTACCAAGTGGAAAGTAACGAATTTGAAATACGAAATTTAAAAGTTGAAATTGTAGAAGATGAGATGCATATCTTTTATTTACTTGTAGGTAATGATGGTAGTGATCATGGCGTATTAATGCATTGTATATGGAACGGAAAAGAAACTAAAACTACTACAATACAAGACATTATATTGATACCTAATTTAAAAGAATACTATTCAATACATGTAAATAAAAAAAGAAATATTTATGCATTTTTTATTACAGATGAAGGTGATGAAGTTTCTTTAAACTATTGTGACTTTGAAAATAATAGGTGGTCGTCTGCGAGAAGGCTTTATGGTATCCAAGGAGAGGATATAGGTTTTGAAGTTCTAATGGTTCAGCAAGAGATTCATATACTAAATAAATCTAGAGAAGACTCTATATATTTTCTTGATCATGTTTCTATAGATATTATTGGAAGTTTAAAAGAATTTAGAGTTCATGAAAGTAGAAAGGAACTGAATGAACCTATATTATTTACTGAAAGTAATAAATTATATTCTTGTTGGCTAGAACAAGGTAAGATTTTTTATTCAGTTTTTGATGGCCAAAAATGGGTGGGCCAAGTCTATTTTGATAGAGGGAATGAACTTACAGTAGAAAGATATAATTGTTTTATTTATATAGATAAAGATAGTGATACAAAAGTAAGAAAAATTTACGGAACTAGGGGATTAGATCTGTATTTGTTTGATCCTAGTGAATTTATAGTAAATATAAAAGATTCATTAGAATCTGAGGGGAGTAAAGCTAAAAAAATAGTATCGCAGGAAGGGGAATCAAGTGAAAGTTTAAAATTTGAATTATCTCGCGTAAATTTAGAAAAGAAGAATTTAGAAAAAAAAATTACTGCTTTAAATATGAAATTACAAAAAAATCAAAGATTTATAGAAGAATATGAAGACCAAATTTCTAGAATATTAGAACAAAAGCGTAAATCTGATGAGAATTGTAATATATTTTTAGAATTACAAAAAAACATTCAAAAAGAGCTAGAAGATACAAAAAAAAGGTTTTTGGAAGAGGAAGTTCTTACAAGAAATATTCAAAAGGAGTTGGAATATACAAGGCAAAAATTGATAGAAGAAAAAAACATTAAAATAGCTGTTGAAAGTAAATTGAAAGAATGCCAAGAAGAAAATGTAATAATTAAACAGCAAAGTGAGGTGATAAATGAAGAAAGAATGAGGTTGAGTGAAGAACTTGAATTAGAAAAGAATCAATCTATTATGGAGCGATTGCTAAGACGAAGACCAGGTGGAGTATAAAGTCACTTCTAAAGTTATAAAGCATACAATAAAGTAAGGACATGTATAAATTAGGTAAACACAAAATAGAGGTGAATAATATGAAAATAGAAGATTACGATTATATCATGATCTTTACTTCTCATCACAGAGCATTATATATTTATGAGCGCTTAATTAAAAAAAATATTGTAGTAAAACTTGTTACTGCTCCTAATAAGATTAATATTAGCTGTACTCAAGCAGTGAAATTTAAAGAAATAGATATGGAAGTCATACAGAAGGAATTACAGAAAAATAATATTTATCCAACTAGCACCTATAAAATTGTTAAAGACGGAAAAAGTGAAATTTATGAATTAGTGGAATAAAATTTGCTTAGTCAATTTTTTAAGGATTATATTGCATAATAAGCAGGTGTAAAGCATATTTTTAGAATAAGAGTGAACTCGGAAACTAATATTAAATGGAAGCAAAGGGGTTTTTATATAGTTTTAGTGCCGATCACTCTTTGAACTAATATTTAAATAATATGCATTTAAAATTACTTTTAGTAGGTTAAGAAGTAGGAAATTTGATATTAATATAAAGGATATAAAAGATCTATAATATTTATATGAAGGTTTGCTAGTTGCATCAATATATTTTATTAATAAAGGAGGGGTGAAGAGGAGTCTATGTTTAATAAAAGAGAGAAAAATATCTATTATGTATCACATTTAGGAACAGAAACTGTATCTATAATTGACGGAGATAATTATAGTATTATAAAAGAGATTGAAATTGGTCCAAGGCCTTTAAATATTATTGTTGATGAAAAAAATAATATATATATAGCTAGCGATAGAAATAATAAAGTTACACTTGTTGAGGATTTATATGATTCTAGTAAAGTATGGGAAATTGCTAATAATGGTAATATTAAAGTCGATTCAATAGCTCAGAAAATCTATGCTAGTGATACTGAAGAAGTGTGTATTTATAGTCTAAGAACTGGTGAAAAGCTTGGGTGTATAAAAGGATTTATTGCTGCGGAAAGTTTGGAACTTGACAAAGAGAAGAAAAAATTATTTGTATTGGACATTTTTCAGAATGAAATAAAAGTTTATGATACATCAAACTTCCAATTAATAAAAGTATATAAAGATGTTGGGACAGCACCTATATATATGATCATTGGAGAAGATGAAAATTATATCTATATTTCAAATAAAGGAATTAGTAAAGGAAATTGTAAGGGGAATGTTTCTGTATTGAATCTTGAAAATGGAGATGTTTCATATATTGACTTTCCAAAAGGATCGTCTATCTCATATTTAGTACAGGCAGGACTCCTTTTATATGTAGCAAATAATGGGTTACATAGAATTGAAGTTATAGATATATTAAAAAAAGAATGTATAGCAACAGTAAAAACTACTCTTCCAGATTTACAAAGAATTAGATTATCTCCTGACAAAAAAACTCTATTTGTAACTAGTAAAAGTAACGATGGAAAAGGTGTATTTGATAGGATTAATATCTCTGATAATTCTATTTTAGATAACTTTACCTTTTCACGAAATAATAGTATTCCTTATGATATAGGTATTGTTACTCAGAACAAATTTGAAGTAGAGGAAAAGCCTTTTGCTTTCACAAGTTCGGAGGATAAAGTAAAGAGAGATAGTGCTACTGCTATACTGGCCAAGAAAGTCCTATCTACTTATCAAGAAAAAATAATATTTTCACAGGTTACAATTGAAATGTCTTCAAAAAATTACTCAGTTATAAGTGTAGATGATGTTATATTTAAAAAATGTGAAGTTATAAATGAAACAAAAAATAGAAAAATTATAGATAATGAAAAAAAATACTCAATTTTTCAATATGATTTTTATATTCCCTACTACATAGAATTTATAGATGAACGGGAACAAAAATATATATTTGAAGGAAAACTTAAGGGGACGCAGAAAGCTACGTTATATATACCAGCAGACGCAGAACAAAAGGGAATGGAATTCGTAATTAATTCTTTTGCTAAATTAATAAGCACCCCAGTATTCATAAACAGAAGTTTGAAGTTTGATGTTAGTGTCTTAATTTCAACAAAGGTGATTGTAGAGGAAATAGTATTTATTCCATTTTACAAAGACTGCGAAAGTTTTGGAGGAGGGGGGAAAAATGACTAATGAAAATTATGATTGTTTTTTAGTCAAGCAGCAAGATGGGAAATTACTAAAGTTTTCTTATGATAGTGAACAAGGTATATATTATCAAATCCTTATGAAGCATGAATGGTCAGAAAATATAAGTGTTTACAAAGATAGTTTTAAATATTTTTATGTTTTGGAAGACTGGAATGGGGAAGTTCATGTTTTTTGTCAAGATATTTGTGGAGATCTTATGCTATGTACATTAGAGAATAAAGTATGGAAGTATAATACTCTTCTTAATATGAAACATGATACAATTACGCCTGTACAAATTAAAGCACTTTTCTGTTTGAAAGATATTCATTTACTGTATAGCATAATAGACAAATATACTTATTCAGAAGTGTTAATTCATCAAGTGTACAATAATAAAGTAACATGGACTAAACCACAAATTATTTCTAGTATGGAATATTATTCAAGGTGTCTATATAGTATTTGCAAAGATAGTACTATTAGTATAGTAATATTAAATACTATGTTAGGTGGAGGATATCAATTAGCTTCTAGAAATTTTTATATTATTGAAGATAGATGGGGAAAGGAGGAGATTATACATACATCACTCTTACCATATATAGATTTTGCTTTTTGTGTAGAAAGAAATAGAATCCATTACCTATTTATTGAACAGGATAATCATGTTAATAGAGTGATTTATCATTATAAAGAAATAGGATTTAAAAAAAATATTATACTATTTGAGCATGTAAATATAAACTCTTGCTTATTGATGTTATATAATGAAATGCTATGGGCTCTATGGATTTGTGATAATAAACTTTATGGATGTTTTTCTAAAGATTATGGACAAAGTTTTAGCAACTATAAGATATATAAACTATTTAATAATATATTACCTAAAAAAGTGATTTATCAAGAATACTTAGAAAATAACGAAAATAATTTTTTTATAAATGAGATATATGTAATGAACTTGAATGGAGATATTCAGTTATTTTTACACGAACTTTTAGAAACATCAGCAGAAAGTGAATTACAGAAAAATAAAAATTTATTGAATAAAAATAAGAGGTTTAATTTTAAAAAAGAAAAATCAAAAATTTATTTTGAAAAAATTGAAATAATTAAAAAGGAAAAAGTAGAATTACAGTTAAAACTTAACCAGGCATATGAAGAATTAAAAGCATTGAGCGAAGATATAAAACATGAAAAAAGTCAAATTTCAAATCTAAAGTATAAGTTCTATAGTGAAAAAGAGAAATTAAAATCATATATAAATGACAATGACATGTTAAGAAGGAGAAATAGTTTTTTAGAGCAGAAGATATTATTAAGTGATAATGAAAAAATACTAACTGAAAAGAAATTAGCTGAAAAAGAGAAGGAAAATGAAAAATTAAGACAACAAATGACTCATGAATGTATTGAGAATTTATCTGATTCAGAAGGAGATAAAATAAAAGATAAAAATAATATCCCAAAGCATGTTAGATTTTCTTTGATTAAATGGTTATTTGATGATGAACTTCAAAAGTAGGCCTAATAAAACGTTGATCAAATTTTGTATGAAGTTTTTAAAATTATATTTAAAAAAAGTGAAGAATATGAGATATATTAGTAAAGTTTAGTCAATTAATCACTTTAGGAATACTAGACTTTAAATCATAAATATGTTATTGTAGATAGAATATTATAATGGAAACTTCTTCTTATCTTTATTTGAAGAAGTAACTCTACTAACAAAAGTGTAGAGTTGAGGTGTCACTTAAGGAGGACTTTATATTGGAAAAGATTGCAGCATTTTTTGATATAGATGGAACTATCTATAGAGAAGGGTTAATAACAGAAGTTTTTAAAAAAATAATAAAATATGAGCTAGTTGAAGAAAATAAATGGTATAATGAAGTTAGGCCAGCTTTTTCCAAATGGGATATAAGACAAGGGGATTATGATACCTACTTACTTAAAATGATTGATGTTTATATTGAAGCTACTAAGGGGTTAAGCAAAGAACACATAGAACATATAGCTAGAAATGTGATTAATCAGAAAGGTGATAGGGTATATACATTTTCAAGGGATAAAATTAAATGGCACAAGGAGCAAGGACATGTTGTAATTGCTATTTCTGGATCTCCTATAGAGCTTGTAAGAGAGATGGCAGGAAAATATGAAATGGACGATTTTAGGGGTACAATTTATAAAGCTGATAACTGCGGAAAATATACTGGAGAAATTATACCAATGTGGGATTCTGTAAGTAAAGAAAATGCTTTAATGGAGTTAAAAGAAAAATATGATATAGATTTAAGTAAAAGTTATGCTTACGGAGATACTTCTGGGGATTTAACTATGTTTAAATCTGTAGGAAATCCATATGCTATAAATCCAACTAAAGAGCTTATTTCAAAGATAATAGAAAATGAAGAAGTAAAGAAAAAAATCAATGTTATAGTGGAACGAAAAGATGTTATTTATAATTTAGATATAAATAATTTAGAATTAATCTAAGTAAAATAAAGTTTTATATTTTAAGGGATAGTTTAAGTGGCGTTACAATAGAAGTCTTGTAACGCCACTTTTAAACATAGTACTTTCTTACAAAAGGGGGATTTGTATGATTAGATTTGAGATAATTACAAGAGATAGATTGGGAATTACAGTAGAGATATTAGAGAAAATTTACAATAGGAAAATTAACTTAATTTCTATGGAGGTGTTTTTTCAAAAGGTATGTGTAAAGGTTGAGGACATGGAAGATGAGTTAAAGAAGGAACTAATGAAAGAGATTTGTAATATTAAAGATATTATTTCCGTTAAAGAAATGGAGTTATTATATTATGAACAGAAAGAAAAAAAGTTAAAAGCTATAATAGATTCAATAGAAGATAGGGAATTCAAGAACATTATTGGTACAAGCAAGGCAATAGAGCGAGTTAAAAATATGACTTTAACTATTGGAAAGAGCAACTCAACTGTGTTATTAAGAGGTGAAAGTGGTACGGGTAAGGAAGTCTTTGCAAAGGCAATACATGACATAAGCCCTAGGTGTAATAAGAATTTTATTGCTATTAACTGCGCAGCATTACCAGAAACCTTATTAGAGAGTGAGTTGTTTGGATATGGGCCAGGAAGCTTTACAGGTGCAATGATAGGGGGAAAAGATGGGATTATTAAAGAAGCTAGTGAAGGAACTTTATTTTTAGATGAAATAGGAGAAATGCCTATGTTTATTCAAGCAAAGTTATTAAGAGTGATACAAGAGGGTAAAATTAGAAAAATTGGTAGTAGTAAGGAAGAGGCTGTAGATGTAAGAATCATAGCTGCAACTAATAACAATCTTGAAGATATGATTAAGGATAAAACTTTTAGAGAAGACCTATATTATAGATTAAATGTAGTTCCTATGTATATCCCAACATTAAGGGAACGGTTAGAGGACATTCCACTTTTTGTTCAGTTCTTTATAGATAAGCTTAATTATAAATTAAATAAAAATATAAAGGGCGCTGATGTCGAATTTATTAGCGAGTTAATGAAATATCATTGGCCTGGAAATGTTAGAGAGCTACAAAATGTTATAGAAAGAGCAATGAATTTATGCAAAGGAGAAATATTAACTACAGAGGACATTTTTATAGATTTTAAAAATGATATTTATAACTACGGGTCTAAAGAGATTATAGATAAAAAATCCGATGGATATTTGCAGCTACCATTAAAAGATATAATGGAGAAATATGAAAAAGAAATTATAAAAAAAACTATAGAAAATTATAGGAGTTATAGAAAAGCTGCAAGTGTACTTAAAGTTTCTCATACTACAATAATGAATAAAATTAATAAGTACAATATAAAAATGTAGGTGTTTTTGTATTAAAGTATGTAAAAATTAATTTACGCATGTAAATAAAACTTTACGAAAAAACCTAATAAGTAAAGAGATATTTACATTAGCTTAGTATAAATATTAAGAGTTATAGATTATAAAAATAAATGAATTTCCCCATGTCCTTGTTGCTAAGGCTTTGTCTAAAATTATATTCACCTAAATTTAATTATCTCTTAAATTTCCTTTAATTTGGCACTGAAATTGCTATATATTATTGTAAAATAATTTATATAGGGAGGTCAAATTAATGGGGAACAATTTAAAAGCAATGGGCTTTGCTACAAGAGCAATTCATGGTGGACATGTTAAGGATCAATTTGGTGCTTTAGCTACGCCTATTCATCAAACAGCAACCTTTACTTTCGAATCTGCTGAGCAAGGTGGTAGAAGATTTGCACTTGAAGAAGGTGGATTTATATACTCAAGGCTTGGAAATCCAACCAATACTCAATTGGAAGAGAAGTTAGCAATGCTAGAGGGTGCAGAGGCAGCAATTTCTACTGCATCTGGTATTGGAGCTGTTGCTTCAGCATTTTGGACATTGTTAAAAGCTGGAGACCATGTAGTAGCAGCAAAAACTCTTTATGGATGTACTTATGCTTATTTAAATCATGGAATAAGCAGATATGGGGTTGAGGTAACTTTCGTAGATACTACCAATCTTGAAGAAATTAGACAGGCTATGAGAGAAAATACTAAGGTAGTTTATTTGGAAACACCAGCAAATCCAAACCTTGAAGTTGCAGATATAGAAGCAATAAGTAAGATAGCTCACCAGAATAAGGATTGTATAGTAATGGTTGATAATACGTTCTGTACGCCATATATTCAAAGACCGTTAGAATTTGGAGCTGATGTAGTAATTCATTCAGGAACAAAGTTCTTAAATGGTCATGGAGATGTAATATCCGGTTTTGTAGTTGGAAGTAGCGAATTTATAAAGAATGTTAGATTATTTGGGGTAAAGGATATGACAGGAGCTAGTTTAAGTCCTTTTGATGCATTTTTAATTATTAGAGGTATGAAAACTCTAGAAATAAGAATGGAAAAACACTGTGAAAATGCTATGAAAGTAGCTAAATTTTTAGAAGGACATAGTGCGGTTGAAAAAGTATATTATCCAGGTTTAGAAAGCTTTCCGCAATATAAATTAGCTAAAAAGCAAATGTCCTTACCCGGAGCTGTAATAGCTTTTGAAGTAAAAGGTGGAATTGAAGAAGGTAAGAAAGTTATAAACAGTACGGAGCTTTGTACGATAGCAGTAAGTCTTGGAGATGCTGAAACTTTAATTCAACATCCAGCATCAATGACACATTCGCCATATACTAAAGAAGAAAGAGAAATGGCTGGTATTAGTGATGGATTAATAAGAATAGCTGTTGGTCTAGAAAATGTTGAAGATATAATAAATGATTTAGATAAGGCATTAAAGTGTATAATATAATAGAGAGTTGATAAAGACTCCTTTTGGGGAGTCTTTAATTATATAAATTTATGAGACTTCTTTATTGTTAATGCAATATTGCAATATATCTAGGCTATCACTATCATAAACTTCAAATTCTTTTATTGACCTAATGATTTCTTTTTTTGCATGCTCAATATATCCATGTTTAAAATATAGTTTTCCTAGATTAAGAAGTACAAATTTATTATTTATTAAATTTAGTAAGTGTACAGCTATTTTAAGTTCATCATATTTATTATTTATAAGCAATATTTCACATATCTCTAGAATAATATCAAGATACTCACTTTCATCTTCCTCTTCTGATAAAAGAGTGGTGGATTCTTTTGTAAATAATTTTAAAAACTGTGAATATACTTCCAATAGTTTTTTATTGTAACCTGATAAGGAATCTTCTTTAAAATTTGATAATAAGGATAAAGCTTTATTACAATTATTAGTTAATACACTACTTATAACTTTGTACATTGAAAAATATAAATTTAAAGAATTATCATGAACTATATTATTCATGTCAATGCACTTAGTAAAGGAACCAGACATTACAAGACACTTTGCTTTAAGTAATACCAACTCTTCAGTAATAGTTTCAGATAGTTCGCATTTTTCTACATATTCCAATGCTATTTCATAGAATCCTTCATTATAAAACAAATCTGCAATAATATGATTAGATTTTGGAGAACTAGAAATAAGGTCTTCTATAATCCTTTTAAAACTATCCGTTGGGGTATTTTTGATTTTTAATATATCTCCAATAAGGTATAAGGGATTAAGGAAATCAGATTTTGATTTAAGTGTTTTAATATAATAATTGTGTGCAGCATCATAGTCTTTTAGTGTGAAGTAGGCATTGCCTAACTCGTAGTATGCCTTAAAACTTCCTATTCCATATAAACATTTTAATTCAGATGGTGCTTCACCTAGCTCAATACATTCTTTAAGAGCATCTATCTGAAGTGTAGGCATATTCATATCTTTAAAAATAAGAGATTTTAAAAAATATAAGTCAGTAAATTTTGGATAATGCTTAATGCCGATGTCTATGAATTTAAAAGCGGTATCATAATTTTTAATTTTATAGTTTAAGAAAACTATCCTAAATATTAGTAAATAACTGTATCCATTGTATGGGTCAAATTTCTCATAGGATTTATAGTAATGTTCTAACGCAGTTTCATTATCATTTAATGCTGCGTATTCAGTACCTAGGTTAAAGTGAGCAAAGGAATCATTGGGGTGTTTTTTTATTTGATCATTTAAAATAGGTATATTTCTATTTCTTTTATTCTTAGATTCTATTGACTTAGTCATATATCCATAATGATTAATTTGCATTAATTGATAAATTGCTTTATATTTGTTCTCTGAGTATACTAATTGATTATGAATTTCTCCCTCATAGTGAGTTCCATGGTTATTTTTAAATAGTCTAGGATTTAAATTTATAGTTATTGAATTATCATCAACAATATTTCCATAATAATTTAATGTTTCAAAGTAGTAAATTGCATTTTCATCTAACTGTCTATTTAATAAATTTTTCAAATTTTCTTGATTTTTAGGGGATAATTTATCATCTGCATCTAATATAAGTATCCAATCTTTGGTAGCATATTTTAGGGATTCATTTCTAGCTTCACTAAAGTTATTGTGCCAAGGAAAATAGTAAACTTTAGCCCCAAAGCTTTTGGCTATATCTACAGTTTTATCCGTAGACCCTGTATCAACAACAATTATCTCATCCACAATATCTTTAATACTGTTAAGGCAGTTTGGCAAATAGTTTTCTTCATTTTTTACAATCATACATAAGCTTACTTCATTTCTCATAATATATAATCTCCTCTTTTAAATAAAAGCTTCATTGTTTTAATAAATAAAATAGTATATTAATTTTACTATATATACTATGTGAAAATTTAATGAACTGTTCTTGTAGTAAACATTACTATTTGCAAAACAAAATAGAGTACAATGGCGAAATTATAATTACTATGTATGCATTTATAAAAGTAATTACATGAATATTAAGTTTGCAAATCACATTTTGTGTATAAGGTCATATAATATATCAGGAGTAAAATCCTAAAAATAAATTTGGGGGATGAATTTTATGGCTTTAACAATTGATTTTGATACTCCTCAAACTGGTACACCTCGTTCTGTTGGAGTTACAGGCACTGTTGCTAGGAATAGTCTTGCTTATTTAACAATTAGACTTAATGTTACAAATGCTGTTTCAGCAGGAAGAGATAGATCATTTTATAGAGTAATTGCTTATGATAATACAGCAAATGGAACATCATTAGCTGTTAATACTTCTTATACTTTGTCAATTGTACCAAAGTTTATAACAGGTGATACTGTTGACGAATCTACTGGTGTAGTAACCGCATGGTCATACACTATCTAGACTATTTAAAATAGCATGGAGCAATTTATTGCTCCATGCTTTAAACTAATGGTTTAAAAAAGAGGTGACAAATTTGTCAAATATAATAATTTATGCTACTAAGAGTCTTACGGTAACCAGTAAATTGATAAACGGAAATATGAATAAGCCTACTATAACTGTAGGTAATGATGGTATACACAGTTATATTAGTTACTTATTTTTTGATATTTCTAATATACCAATGAATGCATCAATTTCTAGTGCAGAACTTGTATTGTTTAAGACAAATAACTTTTATGATGATTGTAGGAAAACATTTTCTATATACCCACTATGTGATTATTTCAGCACTTATACAACTTTCAATAATCAGCCAAAAATAAATTGTAATATTAGAAAAAATTTTCATCCAATAACTTCAAATATAGCTATAACGGTAGATTTAACCGAATTTGTTGTATTATGGTTACAAAATAAATTAAGTAATACAGGGATAGCATTACTTGATAGAAGTAATAGTATTCTTACACAATTTGGTTCGTCAATATGTAAGGATAGATATCTTGTTCCATTTTTAAAAGTGGTTATAAACGACGAGTGTAAATGTTGTAAGGAATGCAATTGTTGTAACAAAGGCGAAGGTACTATAAGGCAGGTAAATGTCAAGGGAACTGTTGCAGAGGATTCAAAGTATGTAGCCATAGTAAATATTGGAGTAACAAGAAGTGATACTGGACATACAGATAATTATTATGTAACTGATGAATATAACAATTTATCAAATAGTAGTCCTCTTTATGTAGATAAAATCTATAATATGGCTATAGTACCAAAGGAAAATCCAGGAGATATAGAGACTGTAAGTTTTTATGGTTCATATAAGGAGTAGATTATTATTTTCTAATATAGTTAGTAATCTTTTGTTTAAATTAATATAAAACTGTATGATTACTAATTAACATAAAATATGGTAAAGATAAATAAGATTTTATTAGATAGATTACCAATAGAATAAGTATATATTAGCATATTTAATAATAGCGATAAAGGAGAGATAGTATGGATGAAAATGTAAGTAGTATGAGAGTTGATTCTGAGAAAAGTAATAAAAAAAATATTGTATTTTTCGTAAAGCAGGGACTAGATAGTTTTTTAAAAGATATTATTAATGGATTATCCCATGACTATGTTACTAAAAAAATAGTGGTAACAAATTTAAAACAAATTGATGAAGGGATGAAGTGTGCCGATATATGCTGGTTTGAGTGGTGTGATGAATTAATATCCTATGGAAGTAAACTTGACATTGCTAAAGAAAAAAATATTATATGTAGAATACACAGCTATGAATCCTTTACTGAATACCCATGTAATGTTTACTGGAAAAATGTTGATAAAATCATATTTGTATCAGAACATATAAGGAATTTTACTATTGATAGTTTCAATATAGATAAAGAGAAAACAATGGTAATTCCTAATGGTATAGATATTTCTAAATGGACTTTTAAAGACAGAAAACCTGGGTTTAATATTGCATATGTTGGTTATATAAACTATAAGAAAGGACCTATGCTATTGCTTCATACTTTTAAAGCTATATACGATAAAAACAACCAATATAAATTATATATTGCTGGTAAATTTCAAGATGCTAGGGATGTTTTGTATTTTAATCAAATGATAAAAGAATTCGGGTTAGAAGATAATGTGATTTATGAGGGGTGGCAGGATAATCTAGATAAATGGTTAGAAGACAAAAATTATATTTTATGTACAAGTGTATTGGAGTCACAAAACATAAGTATTATGCAAGCCATGGCAAAAGGAATAAAACCTATAATCCATAATTTTGTTGGTGCAAAAGAAATATATCCTCAGTGTTTGATTTGGAATACAATAAATGATGCTCTTAAGATGTTAATTGATAGTAAATATGATTCTCAAGAGTATAGTTGTTTTGTTAAGAATGATTTTGAATTTCAGGACCAAATAGAAAAACTAAAGGCATTATTCATAACTCTAGCTGAAACAAAAAAAGTTTCAATGATTGAGCAACCATTAGTTACTATAGGAATAACAAATTATAATGGTAATAAATACCTATCAAAATGTGTAGATTCTTTTATAAATCAAACCTATCCTAATATAGAAATTTTAATTATAGATGACTGTTCAACAGACGGCTCTGATGAAATAATTAGAAACTATGAGAAAAAACATAAAAATATACACGGAATTTATCATAGTCTGAACTCAGGTGGAGCATCAAAAGGAATTCAAGAAATTATTAGTAACGCAAAGGGGAAGTATTTTCAATGGATTGCTTGTGATGACTTTGTAGAAAGGGAGGCTGTTTATAAATTTGTAGAGTATTTAGAAGAAAATCCCAACAAGGACTATGTATTTAGTGACTTTAATATAGTGGATGAAGATAATATAATAGTTCAGCAATGGAATTACCAAGTTCATCCTAAAGATGAGGTCATTGAACGTATTTTTAAATCTGCATCGGGTGTTATACCTATGAATTGTCTTCATAGATTGAACTTTTTTAAGGATAATAAAATAAGTTGGATAGTTTATAAAAGCAATGATTTTTCTGCAGATACATTGAATTGTCTGCAGTTAATAAAATATAATTGGAATTATGGAAAAGTAGGTGGTGCAGTAATAAATTATAGAATTCATTCAAATAATTTATCACATAACTTACAAAGGAGAATAGATTCATCTGTTACTATATTCGATTATATAATTAAAAATTTTAAAGAAGAAGTATATGCATCTGAAATTCAATGGAATCAATTTGAAGATAGGATCCAGCTAAAAAATTATGTAATAGCTCAATTTTATTATAATCAAATTCAAAATCATTTAAATATGAAAGCAATACCACAATATATAAAGTGTAATGTTACTAAGGAAGAAATAATAAAATATTGTTTTGTTTTTGCAAAGGAAGGTATGAAGTATATTGATGAAGGATTAAAACATGGAGGAGTTTTTCTAAATGAATTTCTCAATTTAAAAGGATTATACGATACGTATAAAAAAGAAGTAGAAGATTTAGGAGGTATTTAGTGAATAGCAGTAACATGATTAATTCTAGAGTTTTTAATTCCACATACTTTTAGGCATAAAAAAGTAATTTTAAGTAATTTATACAAAAAAGTACAGATTTCTGTTAAAATAATATTAGAAATTATTTAATATAATTATATAAGGAGGAATTATAAAATGGAAAAAAAGACAAGGGGATTTTGGACCACATTAGTGTTAGTACTTTACATTCTGGGGGGAATTGGGTCACTTTTTACTCCACTTACCAATAAGACCACAGCTCAAATGTTTCCAGAGCTTGCCCTTAGCAATGGCTTGGTAGTATTTTCAATTATATCTGGGATAATACTTTTAGTTATTACTATTGGAATTTTCATGTGGAAAAAGGTTGCGGTATATGCTTTAGCAGTGTATCAACCTGTTTGCTTTTTAATAGGATTAATTGCAACTCCAATTTTTAGTTGGTTAACTGTAGTTTCAGGAATAATAGGAATTGTAATAGCATATCTAATAGTGTTTAGCCTACTTAAAAAGATGAAACATAACGAAGAAGTAGAAAATTCAATGAATGTATAAAATTAGTGTATAATAATAAAGAAGATAGAATCTATCTTCTTTATTTATTATAAAATGGGACAAGGAGTGATGAATTTGAAGATGAATTTTAATCTTTCGAAGAAGAAAAAGTATATACTGATTGTAATTGCAGTAGTATTATTTATAATACTTTCAGCAGTAATAATTGCTATAAAGCTAAAAGGACCCAAAAAGGAAATATCAATTACGCATAAAGATAGTTATGAAATCAAAGGAGAAGAAACATTAAAATTTAATGGTATTAGTATTATAAGTGATGAGCAAATTATTATTGTAGATAAGTCACAAGGAGAATTAAAAGGTATCAAAGTTAAAGATGGACAAGAGGTAAAGAAAGGCGAAGTATTATTTTCTTATCTAAATACTGTAGTTGAAGATCAAATAGCACAGTATGATAGGGAAATAACTTCAAATAATGGCAAAGTATCTAGAGTGAAGAAAGAAAAGGATAAAGTTAACACAAGCATTGATAAGCTACAAGGAGATTTAAATGCTATAAGTGGTGAACTAAATAAAGTTCAGAGTGAAATATCTAAGCTTAGTACATCAGAAGAAAAAGAAGCTCAAAGTCAATATAATGAGTTATTGAAAACAAAAGATGTCCTTGAAGGTAAGCAACTAGAAGTTTCTCAACAAATAGAAATGTTAAGGAGTCAAGTTAATGGCATAGAAACTGAAGTAGCAAGTTATGAAGAGGGAAACAAGTCAATAGTAACTGAAAGGGATATTTTAAAGAAAAAAATAGGTAAAGATATAGTTGCAGATATAGATGGAGTTGTGAAAGTAAATAGCAAGGGTATAGATGACCCAACTGTAGCCTATATGAGAATAATATCTAAAGAGCCTTTAGTTAAAGCAGAAGTTTCTGAATTTGATGTAAAGAATTTAAAAATAGATGATGAAGTAATGTTAAAGGTTATTAGTAGTGGAGAATATATTAAAGGTACTATAACTGAAATTGACGAGCTACCTATTGAAGAACCAGGAAGAACTACGACAGGATACAATTTTTACATAAAACCAGAAAAGAGTATCAGAATAGGGTTTAGCTTAGAGGTTAAGTGCAATTACAAAGGAATAGAAATACCTAAAGATTATGTATATGAAAAAGATTCTAAGATACATATACTTAAGGAAAAAGACGAATCTTATGAAGATATAGAAATAAGAGCAACTTTAGAAAATGATAAGTATTATTTATTAGATGGAGCTATAGGGATAGGAGATAGGTTGATTAAAAATCCTTCTACGGTACTAGAAGGGAGCAAATAATTATGATTAAATTAAAAGACATAAATAAGTTTTATGTTACAGGGGATGAAACTCTTCAGGCATTAAAGGATGTTAATTTAGAGATAAATAAGGGTGAGTTTTTAGCAATAATGGGACCCTCTGGATCAGGAAAGTCAACACTAATGAAAATATTAGGATTGCTAGATAAAAAATTTGATGGAAGTTACTCGTTTTTAGATAAAAATATAAGCTCTTTTTCAGATGATGCTTTAAGTAAGTTTAGAAATGAAAAGATAGGATTTGTATTTCAAGATTTTAACCTTATAAAAAGGCTTTCTATAAAGGAAAATATTGAAATACCTATGCTTTATAGAGGTCACAGAGTTAAGGAAACAAAGAAACGAGTTGTAGAACTATTAAAAAAGGTTAATCTTGAGAGTAAAATAAATAAGTATCCTACTGAATTATCAGGGGGACAACAACAGAGGGTATCTATTGCTAGAGCATTAATTAATAATCCTGATATAATAATTGCAGACGAACCTACAGGTGCTTTAGATAGCCATACATCTAAGGAAATAATGGGTATGTTTAAAGAACTTAATGATGAAGGAATTACTATAATTTTAATTACACATGATATAAATGTAGCAAGACAAGCTAATCGAATAATGTCTATTTTCGATGGTGAGCTTAAGGAAGGAGAATTTTAGATGAAGCTTAGTGTTCTAATTTTTTCTGCTTTAAGAAATCTTATAAGGAATAGAAAAAGATCTTTCTTAACTATGTTAGGTATAATAATAGGAATAGCAGCAGTAATTACCATAGTTGCATTAGGTGAGGGGTATAAGAATAAAACTATAAAAGACTTTACAGGGGAAAACGAAGGTAAAGTTGTATTAAATGCCATGTTTACTCCATCAAATGCGGAACATATTAATGCTACAGGAAATAGTTTTAATAATAATGATAAAAGAGCTGTAGAAAGATTACAAGGAGTTGAATCAGTAGAATATGTATATTCTAGCAATGAATATGGTGAATTTGTAGATTTACAAGTAAGGGGAGCTACTATTCAAGGAATGGCTTCAGAGGTAGAAAAAACTGATTCTCCAAAGATTATAGGAAGAAATTTAAGTGGAAAAGATAATGAAAATTCTACAAGAACTATGGTATTAAGAGAAAGTGTAATTGGTGATAAGGTTGGAGAAAAAGAAGAGCTAATAGGTGGCATTGCAACCTTAAGAGGTATTACATTTGAAATTGTAGGTATAATAGAATCAGATGAAGATGAGGAGTTTAGCTTTAGCTTTAAACCAGATATTCAAATTCCAAAGAACACCTATGATAAGTTTTTTCCTTCTAGTGATGTAGTTCAAGGATTGAGCATTACCTTAATTAATGGAGTAAATGTTAAGGATACTATTAAGGATATAGAAAATACCCTTAATGAGGAAGGCTCTAAAAAAGCTGAAGGTGAATATGTGGTAATGGATACCAGTGGAATAATAAAAATCATGGGCTCAGTATTAAATACATTAACTTTATTTATTGCTGGAGTTGCAGGAATATCATTATTTATTGCGGGAATAGGGGTTATGAATATGGTTTATACTTCTGTCTCTGAGAGAACTTTAGAAATTGGAATAAAAAGATCAATAGGAGCTAGAAGAAAAGATATAAAGCGAGAGTTTTTAGTAGAGGGAGTTGTTATTACTGTCACTGGTGGAGTGATAGGATATGTATTAGGGATAATAATTGCTAATATTATATCTTATTTTATGCATATGGCAATAATACCAAGCCTATTTACTGCATCTGTAGCTATAGGAATTTCCATATTTATAGGTATAGTATCTAGTATAATTCCTGCTAATAAGGCTGCTAGTGCAAATACAATTGATATTCTGAAATAAAATAGTGGTAGACTTTTAAAGTTAAAGGTCTACCACTTATCTATTTCTCAAGGTTTATTATGGTAATAGAATATGCATCGTATTCTATTAAGCCATCTTTTCTCATTTTATTTAATTCACGGGATAATGAAGATCTTTGTACTCCAAATTTTTCTGCTAAATCTTTTTTTGTTACTTTCAACTTAATTACATTACTTTTTTGAATATAGCTTTCATACATTAGAAAGTCAATTATACATTGTCTTATAGACTTAAGAGAAAGTATCTTTATTTTATCTGTTAAAATTAAAGTTTTGTCTGAGATAGAATGAAGAAATTTAGATAAAAAACTAGTATTACTTTGGCAGAGACTTAAAACTAAATCTTTTTTTTAGTGTATAAGTGTTACTTCCGTTTTTGCTAGAACCATCATTGGATAAAAGTTTTTATGGGAAAAAAGCAGATTTCCTCCTAGTTCACTGCCAATAGTAAAGTCACTTATTGAAATATAGTTTCCTTTCTCATCAATGCTTTGTACAGAGACAATTCCTTTCAAGACTATATCAAAAGTAACACATTTTTCATTTTGAAAATAAATTACGGAATTTTTTTTATAAGTTTTTATATTGAAGGAATCTTGTACAAATAAATGATTAATAGTGCTTATATAAATATCTTTAAATAATTCTGTATTTTCAAGAATAGAAATAAAATCTAACATTATTATTTCCCCTTTTCAAAATTAGTTACCTTGGTAACTGATTATAATATTAAAACAAATTATAATACAAGTAAAGATATTGAAGGGAGAAAATAAAATGGATATTTTCACAATAATTCTTTGGGTAATTACATTGACGTGGTTTATTTGGTCAATAAATAAAGATAAAAAGAAAACTTTTAGCTCCATTAAAATGTCAACGGGACTAATGAAAAGCATGATAGGAGAAATTATAGGAATACTTTTTCTTATAGGATTAATACTTACATTCATTCCACCAGATACAATTAAATATTATTTAGGACAATCTAATATTTTTATGTCTACAATTATTTCTGCATTTGTAGGAAGCATCACTTTAATACCAGCTTTTGTTGCTTTTCCACTGGTAGGTTCCCTAGTAAATGCAGGAGCTAGTATAGTTCCTATAGTGGCATTTTTAACAACTCTTACCATGGTTGGTTTTGTTACGTTTCCTCTTGAAAGAAGAGAATTTGGTGTTAAGTTTGCATTGATTAGAAACTCATTAAGTTTTATATTTGCTATCACTATAGCACTTTTAATGGGGGTGATAATATGAGTTTAATTATTAAAAGAGTAAAAAATAATATGTTACTAACTTTTGTTATTTTAGCTTATTTGTTTTTATTGATTCTTATGCCGGATAAAGGAATTAGGGCTTTAAATAATAGCTTATATTATGTGAAAGAAATGCTTATAATAATGCCAGTAATACTTCTACTAACAGCTCTCATTGAGGGATGGGTTCCTAAAAAAACTATAGAAAATGCGCTAGGTGAAGGTTCAGGGGTTAAAGGGTATATATTTTCCTTTTTACTAGGTAGTTTTTCAGCAGGTCCTATTTATGCAGCTTTTCCTGTATGTAAGATGCTTATAAAAAAAGGAGCCAGTATATCAAATATAGTAATAATCTTAAGTGCTTGGGCAGTAATTAAGATTCCAATGCTAGCAAATGAATCTAAGTTTTTAGGTCCTAAATTTATGGCGATTCGATGGAGCTTAACTACAATATATATTATTATAATAGCGATTATCACTTCAAGATTTGTTAAAAAAGAAGAATTAATTAAAGAAGATATCATAGAAAAGGAAGATGCAATACTAAGTATAGAAGAGGACTTTTGTATTGGTTGTGGATTATGTACAAGTATAGCATCAGAAGATTTCACATTAGAAAATAAAAAAGCAAAGGTTAATAAAAGTATATTAAAGTCACAAGAAAGTGAAAAGATTAAACTAGCTATATATAAATGTCCTGTAAAGGCAATTAAGTATAAATAATATATTATAAAAAGTAAAAATATAGAGGAGAGATTTATAGTGGTTGAAAAAATTTATCAAATGACTAACAGTGATAGTAGAACAGTTGAAATGCTTATTTCAGATGAAAATGTTCATTACTTACACATGATTTTTAATAAAGGAGAAGGACTTCCAGAGCATTTTTCAAATTCTAATGTTTATATGGTTGTACTAAAAGGCACGTTATCAATTGGACTAGATAATCAAGAAATTCATGAATACAAAGAAGGCGCTTTATTAAAAATACCATTTAAAACTAAGATGAATGTTGGTAATAAACATGATGAAATTTTAGAATTAACTGTGGTAAAGTCACCTGCTCCATCTAAATAATTACACAATAGGGTAAAAACTTTTAATTAATATATATAATTTACTGAATTCAAAATAAATAATTTAATAAGTTAAAAAGCTGCTGAATATTCAATGTAATATTCAATAGCTTTTATTATATTACTGTAATTTTCAACAGAACTTAATTAATAATATATTGATTCAAAATAAAATATTGTGGTATAATTGTATATCATTTCAATAATCAATAATTATTGTTTATTGAAATAAGTTATTCTTAAGGTTAAAATAAAAATAAAGTCTTAAATACATGGAGAAGAAATAATATGAAGAAAAATTGGATTATCATTATAATAATCATAACCGTGGCTATAGGATTAGGAGCCGTTACATACAATAGCTACATAAAGAATAATTATACTGAAAATATCATTAAAAATAATAAAAATAAGTATGATGCATCAGCAGAAATAAAGGATGCATTAAATTTATTAAGTAGTAAAAAACAAGCTGAAATCATAACTAATGCAAAAACTTCATCTAATATAGTAGCTTTATCCTTTGAAGGTATCAGTAATGCTAATACTATGGGAGAAATAGTGGAATTATTAAATGAGTATGGTGTAAAAGCAATTTTTTTTATTCCAGGTATTAAAGCTGGAGAAGATCCTACCACAGTAAAAAACATTAAAAAAGCAGGTCATTTAGTAGGAAGCGAAACTCTTTCAGATGCTAGGCATATGGAAAAGTTATCTCAGAAAGAACTAATTACTGATTTTTGCCGTGGTAATAAGATAATAGAAACTATAATTAAGGAGAAACCAAATTTACTAAAGTGTAAATCTACCAAATACACTGATGAAGTCCTAGAGGCAGCATACGCCTCAGGTAATAAGTACGTGGTTCATAGTGATCATTATCTTAGTTATCAAAGTTTCAAGGATTATGGGCAAGCTCAGAATTATGTAAACAAATTAGATAAGGGCACAATTATTTCCATTAAGGTTAATGGTGTTCTTGATGATTTTGAATATGAAGGAGAAGAACAAGAGGAAAAGCCAGCTATAGATAAAGAAGCAGAGATAGAAGAATCTACTAAGGATAAAAGAGAAGAAATAACAGTTGTTAAAATTGTAGAATGGTTGTTGAAGGCCATAGATGAACAGAAAATAACTGTTGTCCAAGTGAATGAATTAGCAGGAATGAAAAGTGATGATGAAACTTCTTCATCTGAAAATATGTCAAATAAAGATGATATATATATAGATGAAAGTTATAAAGAAGAAAAAAATACTTCACAAGGAAATAGTGAAGATAAAAATTATTCAGATTTAGTAAATTTTAAGGAGTTAATAGAAAAAAATAATGGTAATCTTGCTTCTAATATTTCAGAGTTTTACACTACTAAAAAAGCACTATCCTATACCTTTAGAGGATTAGGTAATGAAACTGCATTAAATTCAGTTTTAATATCTTTAGATAAAATAAAGGCTAAAGGAACTTTCTTTGTTACTAAGGATGAGATAGAAAAATATCCAGATAGAATTGCTAACATATTAAAGAAAGGTCATGAAATTGGCAATGGGGGAATAACAGTTAGTTCAAGTTTATTAGACAAATCTACAGAAGAGATTTGTAAAGAAATATATGAAGTAGATAATTTATTAAGGAAGATTGGTGTAAATACTAAAGCATACATGCCTGGATATGGTTATGTTGATGCTGAGGTTCAAGAAGCTTTATCTGTTATTAATAAAACTAATGGTATTAAGGGTTATGAATTGTTTACTTATTCTAAATCACCTATTAATCATAAATATAAAAACATGAATGCAGAAGCAGTTGTAAAAGATTATTTTAATGTAAATACCTACATGTCATTAAGAAAAGGTGAGATTGTTTACTTTAGACTAGATTCAGATTTATTTGAAGATAAGAATACTGTAGCAAATATTATTGAATTAATTACCGCTAACTATGTAAAAAGTGGACATGCTAATAAATATAATGAAGCAACACAATCCTATATTTTAGTTGAAAAGCCATTGAATTACTCTGTTGAGACTTTAAGTGAATTACAACACACTATGGAATCATCTTCACAATTAGGGAGATATAGGATGGCGGGGAATAATATTAACTCATTAATTAGGAGGTCTTATGAAGAAGCTTTATCTATGATGAAATCTAATTACATAGGTAATAAGTATGTTGATTTAGGTGATTTAAGTGAAGAGGAACAGGTTTTAATGGATAAGACAGGGACTATTGATACCAATGGAGAAGATGTAATATTCTTTACCTTCGATGATTGGGGAGGAGATCCTGTGGTTAATGAGATTTTAGATGTACTTAATAAACATAAAGTAAAAGGAAGCTTTTTTGTAATATCAAAATACATTGATACTAATGGAAATGTATCTAATGCTAATCCTAATTTACTTAGAACAATTGCATTCAATGGCCACGATATTGGAAGTCATAACTATAATCATGAAACTTTAGATGTAAACAAGAATAAATTGGATATTTCTTTAGTTAAATCCTATGATGCTATGGCTAATGTTATAGGTGATTTAAATTCATTAAGACCATACTTTAGACCACCAACTTTACTTGTTAAAAAGGAAGGGCTAGCACAGGTATTTGAAAGTGGATTTAAATATTCTATTAATGGAAATATTTCAACTCATGATTATGAAAGTAATTCTTCCCAACAAATTGTTAATTCATTGGAAGAAAGTTTAATTAAAGGTAGAGGAAATATTATAGTAATGCATATGAACAATCAAAGTTATTATACAGCAGAAGCCTTAGATATTTTCTTAACTAATAATGAGAATGGAGTATACGGAACAAAGTATAGAATTGCAAAGCTAAGCGATTATTTAGAAAAATAATTTTTATAACATATGAGGAGTTTAAAAATGAGGTTAGATACTATATGAAAAAATTAAAAAAAGATGAAATCTGTGATGTCCTTTTAAATCCCCGTAAAGATAGACGGTTATTATCAAATGTTCCTGATAAGGAAGAAATTAGAGATAATATTGACCGTAGAGGATATCAACTTTTGGATGACCATAAAGAAGACCCTAGTGGTTTTATAATGAGTAAGAATGCTGGTATAAGATATGTAATGAAAACAGATGTGGAAGTTATTTGTAAAAGTAGCAAGGGGAATAAAAAGTTATTAGTAAAATCTATAGACATTTCTACCACGGGGCTTTTGTTAGAATTAGAAGATGAAACACAATTAAATATAATAAACAATGCTGAGAAAATAAAATTAAAATTTAAAATATTACCAGGATCGATGCCTGAGGGCTACGAAATGAAAGTGAAAATTAAAGGTGAAAAAGTTAGAGATTCTATAACATCTGATGGAGAAATTATCTGTGGAATAGAGTTTACAGAAACTTTGTCAGAGTATTCAAGTAGAAAAAAAGATAGATATGTACTTGTTACTTCTAGTTTTCTTTTATTATTTATTACATTATTTATTATATTAATGCGTGCAGAAAGTATTATATATTTTAAATTTAATAAATGGATATACCTTTATAGTATTATTGCAGCAGTATTTTTGCTTAGTAGATATTTATTTGGAATGTTATATAAACCTATGCCAATAGATGTGGATTATACACCGGGAGTAACTATTATTATTCCTTGCTTTAATGAAGAAGAGTGGATTGAAAGAACAATTCTAAGTTGCATAAATCAAGATTATCCTATAGACAAACTGGAAGTTATAGTAGTAGATGATTGTTCTAATGATAAGTCTGTAGAAAAAATTAAAGAAACTGTTGAGAGGTTAAGTAGTGAAGCAGAGAGATTTGAAACAAAACATAGGTTAAAATATTTTGTGCAAGAAAATAATCTAGGTAAAAGGGATGCTTTATGCAGAGGAGTTAAGGAGGCTAAACATGACTTAGTTGTATTTGTTGATTCAGATAGCTTTTTAGACCCCTTTGCTATAAGAAATTTAGTTCAACCTTTTAAAGATCCTAAAATGGGAGGAGTATCAGGAAGGACTGATGTGGCTAATACATACACTAATGTATTAACAAAGATGCAATCAGTGCGTTATTACATAGCCTTTAGAATTATGAAGGCAGCAGAGGCTTATTTTGATGCTGTTACCTGTTTATCAGGACCATTGGCTTGTTATAAGAAACAAATAATTCTAGATAATATGGATTCATGGTTAAATCAAAGGTTTTTAGGTCAGAAGGCAACCTTTGGAGATGATCGTGCTATGACTAATTTTGTGTTAAAAGGCCATCGAACAAGTTATCAAGATACAGCTATCTGTTCTACCATTGTACCTAATAAATATAAAATATTTCTTAAGCAACAAATGAGGTGGAAGCGTTCATGGCTAAGAGAATCAATAATTGCAGGTAAATTTATGTGGAAAAAGGAGCCTTTTATGGCAGTATTCTTTTACATGGGTGTAGTAGTGCCTATTGTTGCACCAATAGTTGTTACATATAACTTAATTTATGTTCCAATTATCCATAAGATATTTCCAACAACCTTCTTAGTAGGAATATTGATGATGGCTTTGATGATGAGTTTTGCTCAAATGTTTCTTAGAAAAAGTACTACATGGGTTTTTGGTATGGTATTTTGCATTTATTATGAGGCAGTATTATTGTGGCAGATGCCTATTGCATGGGTAACCTTTTGGAAGTCCACATGGGGCACGCGAATGACTCCAAGTGATATAAAGGCTCAAAAGAAGAAGGAACAGAGGGCTACTTCTAGTAAGCTTAAGAAAAGAGGAGAGAAAAACAATGAAAAGTAATACTTTTTTTCCTAAAAAGAAAGATAGGATTAAGATAGCAAGAGGTATATTACAAGGAGTTATTTTAATTATATTGTTAATAGTTATTATAAAAGCTTTATTTTCATTCTCTGTATATGAGCCTTACAATTCATCTAAGATAAGTAATAATCAAGATAGTGGATTCATTGCAGTATCATATTTTGGTATAGATAGAACAGGAAATGATACCTTAATAAGTACCAAAAGATTGGATGAACAGCTTAAAGCATTAAAAGATAACGGATATGTAACAATTTCTCAAAAGGATGTAGTGGATTATTATTCAAAAGGTAAGACATTACCACCTAAATCAATATTTTTGCTATTTGAAGATGGAAGAAGAGATACAGCAATATTTTCTCAAAAAATCATAGAAAAATACAATTTAAAGGCAACTATGCTAACTTATGCTGATAAATTTGAAAAGGAAGACTCGAAATTTTTAAGTTCTAATGAGCTATTAGAGTTAGTAGATAGTTCTTACTGGGAATTAGGTACAAATGGGTATAGACTTGAGTACATAAATGTATTTGATAAAAATTCAAATTACTTAGGCAATTTAAATTCAGTTCAGTTTGCAGAATCAGCTTCAAGTATGGAGAGAGATTATAATCACTATTTAATGGATTATATTAGAGATGAATATAATATTCCCAAAGAGTCCTATGAAGAAATGAAACAGCGTATTGATAGTGACTATAGGGCTTTATCTAAAGTGTATACTAATGAAATTAGTCAAGTGCCTAAGGTATATGCTTTAATGCATTCTAATACAGGTCAGTTTGGTACTAATGACAAGGTAAGTGAAATAAATGGTAAATGGATTAAAGAGTTATTTAATATGAATTTTAATAGGGAAGGTTTTTCGCTAAATACAATAGATAGTTCAATCTATGATTTAACTAGAATTCAACCACAGTCCTATTGGTCAACCAATCATTTGTTAATGAGAATCTGGAATGATACGAAGCAGGATATTAGATTTGTAATTGGAGATAAAGAAAAGGCAAGTAAATTTAAAGAGGTATCAGGAAAAGCAGAGTTTAAGGATGATGCTATTATATTAACATCTTTATCAGAAGGAAAAGGTATCCTTAAACTATTAAATAGTGATACTTATAAGGATATTAAGGTGTCAACAATATTAAATGGGAATATCATAGGTTCTCAAGGTATTTATTTGCGAGCTAATGATGATCAAAGTGATAGTTTATGTGTTAGACTTATGAATAATGTAATAAGTATTATTGAAAATTCAAAAGGCAACTCTAATGTCATATTTTCACTAGACTTAAGTAAAAATAAAGAGGAAAAATTTGATATAAGAGATGGAGGAAGCATAAAGGTTGATATAACATTAATTAATGATAAAATTAGTGTAGACATTGATGGTACTAATATAGCTAAAGACTTGGATGTAACTAATGAGAATCAGGGAAGTATTTATTTAGAGTCTGCATGGGGAGAATATGGATATAGTCAAAGGAATATTGCAGATGATGTATATGATGGTGTATTTAAAAAGTTTAGGATAACTGATGTTAATGATAATGAATTGTATGATAGCTCACTAAAGGGAGTTGATAGTATAATTTATTCCATTAGAAATCTTACTGATAAAATTATAGACTATTTTATTAAATATTTATAGATTATAGAGGTGTTAAATGAGTAAAAGAGCAAAGAATACTTGGATTATTATTACTTTGACTTTAATAATGAGTATGTTTCTATATGGTTGTTCAAAAGAAAAAAATCCCTTGGAAAATAGCAATAAAGTACAGGTTGGAGAGACAGCTGTAATTGAGGATAAAAAGATATTTGATGAAAATATAGATAACTTATCAGCATGGATCACTTATTGGGATTTAGATGTACAAGGAGAAGTTAAGTCTTTAGATAATCACTTAAAGGAAGTTTCATATTTTGCAGCTTATTTTGATTCCAATAATGAACTGATAATGCCACAGCAATTAGTAAATTATTTCCATAAAACTAAATACGAGGATTATAGCAAATATCTTACTATTGTTAATGATAAAAAAAATAGCGATGGAACTTCATCACTAAAGGATATTGAACTTTTAAAGACATTACTCACAGATTCTACCTTAAGAAGTAAAAATGTTAAGGATATAATAAGTTTAGCATCTCAGTATAGTTTTAATGGAATAGAAATTGACTATGAACAAATTAAGGATGATGTGGAATTATGGAATAATTACCTATTGTTTATTAAGGAGCTATATGATGAATGTAATGGAATTGGGTTAAAATTGAGAGTCATATTAGAACCTAATGCCCCTTTTGATGATCTAGAATTTATAGAGGGTCCGACCTATGTTATGATGTGTTATAACCTGCATGGAGGATTTAGTGAACCGGGAGAAAAAGCAAATCCTCAGTTCATAAAAGAATTGATAGATAAGATGGAAAGAGTACCAGGAAGTAAAAAATTTGCCATTGCTACAGGTGGATTTAATTGGGCTTTAGATGGAAATGTAACTTCCTTATCTGAAGTAGAAGCTAAAGATTTAGTAAAAGAATATAGTGCAAAAGAGAAAAGAGACAATAAAAGCCAATGCATAGTGTTCAAGTACACTGATGAGGATGGGATTAAACATGAGGTGTGGTATGCCGATAAAACTACATTAAACTCATGGATGCAAGTTATAAAGGAAAAAGGCTATGGCATCAGTCTTTGGAGACTTGGTGGAAATGTATTTCATTAGTTTATAATATAGACTTTTCAAAGTAATACTATATAGAAATTTCATATATAAAAAGAGTGATATTCTTACAGATAATAAATTTGAAGGGATATCACTTTTAAGTATAATATTTTTTGTAAGTGTAGGGTGGATAACCTAATTTATATTTATTTGACAAAGGATATTTTTAGAAACTATAATTAATGTGGTTCATATAATTATATAGGATTAAAATAGTGTGTTAATTTTATGAAAGTATATTAGTAAAGCAGTATGCTGCAACAATATATTTTCAGTATTGAGAAAAGCTATACTCTTTGTGAACATATGCAATTAAATTTTAAAAGATAGAGCATAAAGTTTTAAAACTAGATATTTAAAGACTATAAAAAGTAAATATGGGGGTATAAAGAAATGAAATTCAACAGAAAAGATATAATCAGGTTTCTTTTTCCAGAGTTACAGATAGTTGAAACTGTAAAGGAACACGGATTTATAGCAATGCCAAATAAAAGTAATAAGGAAAAGAAAATTCAAAATATGGAGCATGTAAATAGTGAGGGTAATACTTATTATAAAAATAATTTCAGAGAGATGAACAAAACTACTAAACAGAATCTAGTTAATAAATTAGATGAATCACAGAGTGGAAATGTAGCAACATATCAACACAAGGACACTTCTAAGGTGAAGATTGATGATATAGTAGATGTATTTAGTAGTATTAGAGAAGAAATTGGAACCTTAGTTGTAGGACAAACAGATTATCTGGATAATCTCTGTACTGCATTTAAGCGTCCATTTATAACAGGATATGACAACTTAAAACCTAAGAATGCTATTATTATTCTTGGAAATAAAAGCACAGGAAAACATAGTAGTATATCTTGTATTGCAAATATTCTTAAACAGAGGAGAATTATTAGTAGCAATAATATTTTAAAAATAGACCTCTCTTTGTATGCTACAACTTCGGATTATGAAGTATTTTTATCTGACTTATATAAATGTTTATATGGAGAATCTGATATTGTAATGTTTGATAATTGTGATAAGTGTCATTCTAGTATTATTGATGTAATAGAATTATTAACAATCACTGGTAAATATACCCTTAGTTCAAGATATGTATTTCAAAATAACAATCTTGTTGAATCAAACGGAATGCTTTTACAAAATTCAATAAGTGAGATAAGTTCAAATAATAAATATTTTGTTTTTGTATCAGAGAAATCAGAAAATGATATGTTGAATATTTTTGGGACAAAATTTATGAATTGCATAGGAGATATACTTTATACTAAGAATTTTAATTATGAGGAACTTAAAAAGATATCATTGATATTAATTGAAGATTTAAAGATAAAATGTAGTAAAAATCTTTCAATGAATATAAACTGTGAAGATGCTATATCTGAGTTAATTATATCAAATTACAAAGTTGTATCTGGAATAAGTAGTATGAGAGATTTTGTTGATTCTAATATATATAAGCCATTAGCAGAATTTAAATTAAAAAATAATATTGAAGATAATAATGTATTTTTATCAGTTAATGGTGAATTAATGATGCAAATTGATGATAAGTTTATAAGGTTAATTGATATTCTGCCTCAAAAGAATGTATCGAGTATTGATGATGTTAAAAAAGAATTAGAAAGTATAGTAGGGATTGAATCTGTAAAGCAGTATATTTTGGAACTTGAAGATAATTTAAAAATTCAAAAGTTACGAGAAAATGCTGGATTTAAGGCTTCTAATATTTCGATGCACATGATATTTACAGGCAACCCTGGAACAGGTAAAACTACAATTGCACGGATAGTTGCTAAATATCTAAAAGCTCTTGGAATATTATCACAAGGCCAATTAAGAGAAGTTACTAGAGCTGATCTTGTAGGTCAATATGTTGGGCAGACAGCAAAATTAACCAATGATATTATAAAATCTTCTTTGGGAGGAGTTCTATTTATTGATGAGGCATATGCTCTTTGTAGAGATAAGCATGATACCTTTGGACTTGAAGCCATAGATACATTAGTTAAAGGAATTGAGGACAACAGGGATGATTTAGTTGTTATCTTGGCTGGATATAAAGAAGAAATGGAAGATTTTTTGAAAACTAATTCAGGCTTAAAATCACGCTTTCCAAACATAATTAATTTTGAAGACTATAAACCAGAAGAAATGTATGAAATTTCATTTATTACAGCAAAATCTAAAGGATATAAGGTTTCTGAGGATTGTAAAGAGCAACTCATAAAACTATTTGAAAAAAAACAAATTAAGGGCAAAAATGATAGCGGAAATGGTCGTCTTGCTAGAAATGTAATAGAAAAGGCTATACTTAATCAATCTAAGAGATTGATAGTAGATTCTAATGCACCAATGAACTTATTATGTTACGAAGATTTTAAATTTGAAGAAGTAGGTAAGTTTAATTTAGAGGAAAGTCTTTCTAAGATTATTGGACTTGAGAATGTTAAAGAGTTTGTGAGAACTCAATATAAATTATTAATCGCACAAGAAAAACGTAGAAAAGCAGGAATGATTGTAGATACATCACAAGCTTTGAACATGATTTTTAGCGGGAATCCAGGTACTGGAAAGACAACAATAGCAAGACTTATTGCAGATATGTTTAAAGAGATGGGCTTGTTAAAATCAGGACATTTAATAGAAACTGATCGTAGTGGATTAGTGGCAGAATATGCAGGACAAACAGCTAAGAAAACTGAAGAGGTATTTAGATCTTCTTTAGGAGGTATTTTATTTATAGATGAGGCCTATGCATTAGCAAATGATAATGGCGGCTTTGGAAAAGAAGCTATAGATACTCTCGTTAAACTTATAGAGGATTATAGAGGGGAAATAATAATTATTCTAGCTGGATATAGGAAAGATATGGAATATTTTTTAAAAACTAACTCTGGGCTTCAATCTAGATTTCCACTTAATATAAATTTTCCAGATTATTCAGCAGATGAGCTATTTGGAATAGCTTTAAAGATGATTAAAGATACAGGTTTTAGGCTAGGAGAAGGAGCTGGTGAAGTCCTTAAGGAGGAAGTTATTCTATTGCAGAAACAGTCCAATGAACATTCTGGCAATGGACGTATGGTAAGAAATTATATTGAGGATATAATGAGAAAGCAATCAGCAAGAATTGCAATGAATGATATACCTGTAAATGAAATGAATATGATTATAAGTGACGATATACAACCTAAAGATAAATCAATAGTTAACTTTGATTTAGAAAGTGAATTATCTAAAATTATAGGACTTGAAGAAGTTAAGGAGTATATACGTAGTTTAAATGCAAGACTTAGAGTACAAAGAGAACGCAAAAAACTTGGGCTTGTAGCAGATAATACGCAGACGTTGCATATGATATTCAAGGGGAACCCTGGAACAGGAAAGACAATGGTTGCAAGAACAGTAGCAGATGTTTTATATAATATAGGTGTCATTAAAACAAATAAGTTAATAGAAACAGATAGGTCTGGACTTGTTGCAGGATATGTTGGACAAACAGCAATAAAAACTAAGGAAAAAGTTATGGAAGCTATAGATGGTGTACTGTTCATTGACGAAGCTTATTCACTTTCACAGGGTGGAACTAATGATTTTGGAAAAGAAGCAATAGATACATTAGTAAAACTAATGGATGATTATAGGGATAGAATAGTTATCATATTAGCAGGATATAGTGATGACATGGATGAATTTCTTGATGTAAATGCTGGATTAAAATCAAGATTCCCTAATATAATAAAATTTGAAGATTACTCTACAGAAGAGCTTATAGAGATATCTGGAATGTTGTTTAAGAGTAAAGGATATGAAATTGATTCATTAGCTAAAGATAAGCTTAAAGATATATTTGACATAGTAAGACTTGAAGCACAGTTTGGAAATGGACGCTATGTACGTAACTTGTATGAAAAAGCAGTGAATAATCAAGCAATGCGATTAAGTACAGATATGGATTTAACAAAAGAAGATTTAACTACTATAGTTGATACGGATATAGAAAGGTTGTAATGAGATGAAAAAATTAAAAAATTTACTAGGATATATAATTGCTACTATTTATTTTATTTTTCCTATGTGCTTAGTTTTGCTAATGTTAATTCTTATGCCACTATTTTTTATAACGGATGTTAGTACAGTTAGAAGTTCAGGGTTTGCTGGTCAAAATACAGCAGGTTTATTTATAGGTATGTGTGGGCTTTTTACTGGAGTATCTCTTCTTATACCACCACTAAGGAAGATGTATAGAGTATTACCATGGTTGTATTCATTTGTAAAAATATTCTATGTTAATCTAATAATTCTTGGTATTGGACTTATAATATTAAATTTTGGTTATCAAACACAAAATAATACTCGTCATACTGTATTTTTTATTTTGATGATATTACAGGTAGTTATTTGTAGATTAGTAATGTGCATTTATTTTAAGATAAAACCAGCAAAAATCATTAATGAGAGGTAAATTTATGAGTAATAAACAAAATAGTTTAAAAAAGGGTAATGATAAGATTAAGAAAAATTTTATAAATACAAATGAGAATACAAGAGAACAATTAAACATTCCTGATAATCAGTATAGTGAGGCTCAGGATGATATTGAATGTAAAAAAATAAATGTAATTGAAGAAAATAATGATGAATTTAATAAAAAAATTGAGCAAAAAAGAAAAGATAAGCCATTAAAGATTTTTGGATTGATATGTATTTTTTTTGGAATATGTTTTCTTGTTTTTGAAGGAGTATCAAAAATAGATACTTCAGAATCAGCTAAAAATGCCCTCAAAAATAGAGTATCTACAGCTATTTCAGCAGGAACTATTCTCTTATCAAAGGATGAAAATACTCAAGCACAGGATTATACTATTACACATAAATCTAATGCAAATGATACTAAAATTTGGGTCTGGGATTACGCTGGTGAGGATGGTGACTATGTACAAGTACTTGTAGATGATGCTCCATTAGGGGAAGCATTTATGATTAAACACAAACCAAAAGAAATTATTGTACCAGCAGTAGGGAAAGTTCAAATAAAAGGAATAAGAGACGGCGGAGGTGGTATAACCTATGCAATTAGATATGATATTAATGGAACTAGCTATTTTAATGGTACCCCTGAAGGTGAATTAAATACTTATACATTAATTAAAGAATAAAATTAACCGGTACGGTCAATGAAGGGGGAGTTTTTTGAATAATAAATTTTTAAATCTTCCTAAAGAGAAGAAAAATGCAATTACATTTAGTAATTGACCTACCTCTCACTTTAATTATGGGAATAATTTATATTATTATTTATTTATATATAGTTATCAGTGTTATATTATTTTTATTTTAAATTTTACGAATTGCAATCACATATTTTTCATAAATAAGAAATTATTTGCGTTGTTAAAGTTCTTCTTTTATAATAAAATAATATATATCTATAAAATAAAAAGAAGGTATATAAAATGTTTGACTTTAAATTTGACTGGCAAGATGATTTAAATATCAATATTGGGAGAATTGATGAACAGCATAAAGAACTTTTTAGAATTGCTCGTAATATAGAACAATTATTGATAACAAAATGTGCTACAGTAGATTCTAAAATTCTTCTTGATATAATATGTGAGCTTAGAGAATATATTTCTTATAGCTTTTATGAAGAAGAGAAAATAATGAAAGAAGCTAATTACTCTAATTATGAAGAACATATAAAATCCCATGAGGAATTAAAAAAAGTGATTATGAATATTGATCTATCAGTATTAAAGAAAAAGCCTTGTGAAGAATTAAAGAAAATTAAGGATTCTGTACAAGACTGGATTTTTCAACACATGATGATAGAAGACAAAGCAATGGCAGAAGAAATATTAAAGAGTCCAACCTACATTTAGAATGTAAGTTGGACTCTTAAAATTTATTTCTTTTTACCTAAAATACGTATTAAGTATATAAATAAGTTAACGAAATCTAAATATAATTCTAAAGCGGCAATTATAGCAAACTTATTTGTGGTAGTGGCATCATAACCATAATTTTGCTCATGTATTAATTTAACTTTTTGCATATCATAGGCTGTTAATGCACAGAAAACTGCAATACCAATATAGTTAACCAACATAGATAACTGATCAGAACCTATAAAGAGATTGAATAGGCTAGTAACTAATATTCCAACAACCCCCATTATAGCAATTCTACCTACCATTGATAAGTCCTTTTTGGAGGTCATACCTATCATGCTACAACAAAAAAACATGGCAGAAGTTACTACAAAAATACTTATGATGGACTCGAGACTGTAGATAGTAAATATTGCCCCAAAAGTAAATCCGTTTACTATAGAGTAGGTTATAAACATGGCAAAAGCAGCTTGAACAGAAAGTTTATTAATCTTTCTGCTAAGTAAAACTACTAAAGTTAATTCCACAACAATAATACCTATTACGAAAGCTGGGTTACTATAGATTAACAGCATCATAGAAATATTAGTGGAAATAAAATAACCTACTGCAAAGGTAATTATTAGTCCGATAGCCATATATAATAAGGTCTTATTTATAAAATTATTTTGGCTCTTACTATATGAAATTTCATTCATAATATCACTCCCTCAATAAATATAATATATGAAATATTATACAATATATTTAGGATTAATAAATAGATTATATATATTAAAAGAAAAAATTCAGGAACTATTAATATATTTTAAAGTAATTGAGAAAGTATTATAAGTAAAACATGAAGAAATAGAATAAACTTGGAAAGAATTTCAATGAAATGATATAATAAAAAATGCATAAAATAAATTTTCTCTGAAAGCCCTATGGTTACAGCAAATAGTTAACTAGTTAAATATATAAATAGTTATCTATATAACTATTTATATGTTTTTACAGAGAAATTTTATATCCAATAATATAATTTTATGGAGGATGAAATGGATAAAAAGATACTTATAGGAGAAATGGCCAAGATTCACAATATATCAACTCAGACACTAAGGTATTATGATTCTATTGGATTACTTAAGCCTAGACATAAAGATGAGGAGAATGGATATAGATATTATGATATTGAACAGTTTGCTCAGCTTGATTCTATTTTATTTTTAAAAAAGCTGGGAATGCCCCTTAAGGATATAAAAAAGTATTTTTCAAATAGAAATCTTAAAATATTAATTCATCTCCTTAATAAGAAAGAGAAGGACATAGATAAAGAAATTGAACTTTTGGAAAGATATAAAAAAAGTATCTCTAAAAAACTTGAGTTTTTGGAAGAAAGTATAGAAGAAGCTAGACTTGAAGTATGTGAAATAGTTGATTTAGAGGATAGAGATATAATATATATTTCTCTAAATGATAGAATAGATATATATAGTGTAGAATATGGAATAAAAGAATTAAGTAATAGATTGGGAGATAATCTTTGTTTATTTGATGGAAGAATAGGAGCTTTTATATCACAAGAAGATATTTTAAATAAAAGATATACTACCTTTAGAGATATTGCTTTAATTTTTGATCATGGCATTTTTAACCATAAAAATATAAAAACTTTGCATAAAGGAAGATATGCAAGGATAATTTATAGAGGGCTCTATGATTATGCAGAAGGTTACTTTAATAAGCTTATAAATTTTATGGATATAAATGGACTAGAGAGTGTTGGAGATGGCATAGTTCTTACCATAACTGATTCTGCTTTTTCTTCAAAGGAAGAAGAGTATTTAACAGAAATACAGATTCCTTTAAAATAAATTATTGACATTATAGTTACTATAAGGTTTAGAATATTAACTTGTGAGAGATAAGAGTGCTAGATTAATTACACATTAAATAAATTATTTTAAGTAGGTGATATTATGAACTTTGTAGAGTTAACGGAAATGAGATTAAAGAAATTATTGATAAAATTTTTGTTTCCTAGCATACTAGCTATGCTAGCAACGTCAGTAAATATTCTTTGTGATACCATATTTATAAGTCAAGGAGTTGGAAAAGAGGGCCTTTCTGCTTTAGGAATAGCTATACCTATATATAACGTATATAATGCAGTATCCCTTTTAATAGGAATGGGAGGAGCTACCTTATACTCCATTAATATGGGTAAAAAGAAGAAGGAAAAAGCAAACCAAATCTTTAGCACATCCCTTTTTGTAGCAATTATAATTGGGTTAAGTATTTCTATATTTGGTTATATTTTTTCAAAAAATGTAGCTATATTATTTGGAGCTTCAGAAGAAATATTAGGACTTTCAAATGAGTATTTAAAAATAATATTATTATCAGGGATAAATTTTATATTATCAGGAGTTTTACAGGCATTTATAAGAAATGATGGTGCTCCAAAGCTTTCTATGGTTGCCGGAATTACTGGTAACATGTTTAATGTGGTTTTTGACTATATATTTATTTTTGTATTTGACATGGGTATGAGAGGCGCTGCCATAGCAACTGCTATAGCACCAATGGTAACTTTAATAATTATAGCTACTAAATTTATTAAAAAATCTGGATATCTTAGATTCAACTATAATTTGATTAGAATTCCATATATTAAAAATATATTTAAGGTAGGAATATCAAGCTCATTCATTGAGGTATCTGGAGCTATTGTTATAATTTTATTCAACTATATTTTAATAGATATGATAGGTGAGATTGGAGTAGCTGCTTATAGTATTATTAGTAATATTGCTTTAATTGGAGTTGCAATATTATCTGGAATAAGCCAAGCTATTCAGCCAATAATAAGTGTTAATTTTGGAGCTGAACATTATGATAGAGTAATTAAAACTAGAAAAGCAGCCATATACATTGCAATTGCTTTTGGAATAGTATTTTTCTTAGTAGGAAATATCTTTACAAAAGAAGTAATTAGCTTTTTTAATAATTCAGACATGAAGCTTATGGAAATTACAGCTAGAGGTATGAGAATATATTTTGCCGCATTTATATTCATTGGAATAAATATGGTTAATATATCATTTTTTCAAGCAATTAGTCATGCTAAGATATCAAATACCATGTCTATTATAAAGAGTTTTGCATTAGTATTAATTAATCTATGTATTCTTCCGAAATTATTCGGTATAAATGGATTATGGTCTACCATACCAGTTGCAGAGTTTATTACTTTAATCATTGGTATATTTATAGTTAAATATAATATGAATTACTTAAAGTGTAAGGCATAAAATTAATGAATAAAGTTACAGCATATAAATTTGCTTTTATGTATATTTATATGCTGTATTTTTATATAAATATATAGATGAAGATTAAAAAAATGGAAAAACTACTTTACCTGTCATAGTAATTGTGATATAGTATAATTACTACGACAGGTAAAGTACGATAGTAATAGTAATTAAATAAAATACACTAAAGATGTAGTTATATATGAAATAGGTAAGTAGTAGGTGGAGAAAGGAGGATAACATTTGATAAGCAGTGATGTTATTAGAGGATATAATGATACTATAATTCTTTTTACGCTCCTAGATAGGGAGTCCTATGGATATGAGATATCTAAAACTATAAAAAAACTATCAGAGGAAAAATATATTATAAAGGAAACAACATTATATTCTGCCTTTACAAGGCTGGAAAACAACGGTTATATAGAATCTTTTTATGGAGATGAGACCTTTGGAAAGAGAAGAACTTATTATAGAATCACACAAAAAGGACTTGATTACTATAAAGAAAAGTGTGAAGAATGGAAGGTTATTAAAGAAGTAATGAGTAAATTTATAAAGGAGATGGAGAACTATGGAGACCATTAGAAATTATTTAGAAAATATTTTTTCAAGTTTACCAAAATCAGCAGAAATTATAAAATTAAAAGATGAGTTGCTTTCTAATATGGAAGAAAAATATTGGGAACTTAAAGAAAGTGGAAAAACTGAAAATGAAGCCATTGGAATTGTAATTTCTGAGTTTGGAAACATTGATGAGTTAATAAAGGAGTTGGGAATTGAAAATAGAAAGCAATTAGACAATATTCAGACTATTACTATGGAAGAAGCAGAAAATTACATGAAGGATAAAGTTAAATACGGAAAGCTTATTGCTGTTGGTGTTATGTTATGTATATTAGCACCAGCAATACTAATGTTTACTCATAATATTATAATAGGTGGAGTATTTGGTACAGAAATTAATATGGAAACTTTAGAAGGACTCAGTGTTATCCCATTGTTTATTCTTATAGCTATTGCTGTAGGGTTATTTATCTATGCTGGTACTCAACTTGACAAGTATAAGTATTTAGAAGATGATTTCATATGTCCATTACATGTACAGCAAAGAGTAAAAATTAAAAAAGAAGAATTCTCATCCAATTTTACTAAATTAAATATAATTGGAGTTACACTTTGTGTACTGTCACCTGTTGCGTTAATTGGTATATCAGCAATTGGAGGATATGATAATGATATATTATCTAATTATGGAGCAATTGTATTATTAATAATGGTAGCTATTGCAGTGTTTATATTTGTAAGAGTTGGGAATATAAATAATAGCTATAATGTACTTTTACAAATTGAAGAATATTCATCAAAATGTAAGGAAAATAATACAGTTATAGGAGATGTTGCCTCAGTTGTATGGCCTATTGTCACAGCAATATTTTTGATTTGGGGGTTAGGATTTAACGGATGGCATATTTGCTGGATTATATTCCCTATTACTGGAATACTCTTTGGAGCTTTTAGTGGAGTATATGCCTTAATAAAGCGTAATAATAAAAGATAAATTAGTAAAATAGCTAGTCATGAACTTAAAGTTTGACTAGCTATTTTACTTTAAGCAAAGAACTCTGTTTATACTGGAGTTAATTCTCCAGTGGTGGAATCCATAATAAAACCATAGACGTTAATATCTTTTGGTATTAGAGGATGTTTTGTAATGATAGCTACTGTCTCAGCTACTGAAGTATTAACATTATCAAATCCACTTAACCATGAATCAAAGTTAACTCCGAAGTATTTAGCCAAATTTATTTGATCTTCAGTAATGTTTCTAAGTTTCATTTTTTCAATAATTTTTTTACTATTCATATGTTGTGCTCCACAGTCTGTATGACCAATTACAAAAATTTCTTCAACCCCTAAATCATATATAGCTACTAGTAAGCTACGAGCTACACTTCCAAAGGGATGAGATATTGAACCACCAGCATTTTTAATAATTTTTACATCACCATTTTTAAATCCAAGGGCAGCGGGAAGAAGTTCCGTTAGCCTAGTATCCATACATGTAACTATGGCTATTTTTTTATCTGGATATTTACTTGTAATATATCTTTCATATTCTTTATTTTCTACAAATTCTTTATTGTATTTCAAAATTTCATCTATCATATTTTCACGTCCTTAATATAAGTATTATTAAGTGTAAAAAGTAAATTTTAAATATCTTAATAATATTATACAAATACTTAATTATCACTCAATAAATAGATTTTATTTTAAATGTAAACTAAATACAAGGAATTTCTCATTTTTTTCGCAATATAAAAAATAAATTTGAAATAAACTTTAAAATAATATAATAATTAGTTAATTATAGAAATATATAAATTATTTATAATAATTACTAGTGAATATGATATAGTGGAATAGATTAACAAGAGTATTCTTATATGATATAATATTATTCAGAGTATAATAATTATTATGATAATTTGTTAAATTAATATTTAAAGTAAATAAAGTTATATATTTGACTTTAGATGTTGGGGGAGTAGATGCTATGGTAGATAAACTTTCTGTTTTATTTATGTATTGGATAATCTACAGTTTGTTAGGATGGATAGTAGAAACAATATATTGCTCTGTTCTTGATGGCTATTTTGTAGAAAGAGGTTTTTTAAATGGGCCTTTGTGTCCTATATATGGTTTTGGAGCACTTTTTGTTTTATTATTGCTAAATCAATATAGTAATAATGTAGTTATAGTATTTATTTTTGGTATACTCTATACAACTATTATAGAGTATATAACTAGTTTTATTATGGAAAAATTATTTAAAATGAGATGGTGGGATTATTCTGATTATAAATTTAATATTAGAGGAAGAGTTTGTTTGAGAAACTCTTTTTTGTTTGGATTTCTATGTGTTGTACTAATTGAGATAATACATCCTTTCACAGAGAATATTATGACTAGAATTCCAATAACAATAGTCCACTTATTATCTATTTGTATTTTAATAATTATTCTAGTAGATTTATTCATATCTATAAATTCCATAATAAATCTTAATCGTAAGTTAGAAGAAATTCATCATATTAAAGAAGAAATATGGAATAAATTATATGAAGAAGGTATAGTAAGAAAATTAGAAAACTTGCGTATAATAACAGATAGCAAATTAAATAACCTAAAGCAATTTAAGGGAAATATATCTGAATTTAAAGAAAATATATCTATAGATAAAGTAGAAATATCCCTTCGTAAAAAGTATAAGTCTCTCTTAATGGAAACTAAGTATGTGGAGCGGAGATTAATATGCGCCTTTCCTAAATTAAAATCTCAAAGACATAATGAAGCTTTACATGAATTAAGAAAGGCTATGAAGGACATTGAAAATGAAGATTATTTGGAAAAAATATTAAAATTCATAAAAAAGTTATTTAAAAGAAGTAATAATTTTTAAAATTATAAAACATTAATTTATATAAAAACAGTGTATATAGTATTAGAAGTATTGTCTTTAAATTAACTTGTAAAGGAGAATGATAATGTTTGATTCAAAGGAAAATGGAGATGGAAAAAATACTAGAATATTTATGTGGTCGAAAAATTCTACAAGAAATGATGTTATCAATATTGCTTGGCCTGTTTTGTTAGAACTTCTTATGGGTTCCCTTTTTGGAATGGTAGATATGATGATGCTTGGAAGAATGGGCGATAATTCATTGGCTGCAGCTTCTGTATCTGCTGTAGGTATGACAAATCAGCCATTATTTATAGGATTGTCTCTTGTACAAGCTTTAAATGTTGGGGGAACAGCAATAATTGCTAGATACCTTGGATCAAAAAGAACTGATAAAATAGAAAATACTTTAAAGCATGTAATATTATTGAGTTTGATAATGTTAGCTATACCTATATCAGTATTGGGAATAATTTTTACAGGACCAATTATGAAATTTATGGGGGCAGCCAATGATACATTACAAGTAGGTGGAAGTTATTTTAAAATTATTATGATTGGATTTATATTTCAATCTTTTAATATGTCAATATCTGCAGCACTTAGAGGTATTGGGGAAACCAAAACACCTATGAAGATAAATTTAAGAGCTAATTTTTTTAATGTTATTGGGAATGCAGTTCTTATATATGGTCTTTTTGGACTTCCTAAACTTGGTGTTACGGGAGCTGGAATATCTACTGCTATATCTAATGTAATAGCAAGTATATTTTTATTTAGGTATATTATAAAAGGTAAAAGTATAATTAAATTAGATATTAAAAAATCATTTAAAGTTGATAAAAATGTTATTTATAATTTAGTAAAGATAGGTGTACCTGCATCGCTTGAACAGTTAGTTTTAAGAGTTGGAGTACTTATGTTTGTAAGAATAGTTGCAGGACTTGGAACTGTAGTGTATGCATCACATCAAATCTCATTAAATATATTAAGTCTTTCTTTTCAACCAGGACAAGCTTTTGGAATTACAGCTTCATCCCTGGTAGGTAGAAGCATAGGAGCTAGAGAGCTTTCAAAGGCGGAGAGTTATGCCAAGGAAACCAGAAAGATTGGTTCCTTGATATCCACTTTTATGGCTATAATTTTCTTCTTTTTTGGTCCGCAGATTGTAGGTTTATATTCAAAGGATCCAAGGATTATACAAAATGCATCTATAGCTTTAAAAATAATAGCATTAGTTCAACCATTTCAATCATCACAACTAATATTAGCAGGAGCTTTAAGAGGTGCAGGGGACACTTTCTGGCCACTAGTTGCTACCTTTGTTGGAGTATTATTAATAAGAGTTGTTTTAGCTCACTTACTTGTAAATATATTTGGGTATGGATTAGCAGGAGCATGGATGGCTGTATTCATGGATCAATTTGTAAGATGGTTTTTTGTTTACATGAGATTTAGAACAGGAAAATGGAAATATATAAAAATAAGGTAGATATACATATACACTATAAAGGTTATCTTAAATAGATACTTATAAAGCCTTAGTATGGATAATATTTTATTTAATTTACTTTAGGTTTTATATGATTAGAGTATAGTGTAGTAATGAATAAATTATAAGTTAAGAGGGAAAGCATGGATGAAATAAAAAAATTATTTGATTTGAATATTGGACTAGTATTAGCCGGTGGAGGTGCAAAAGGTGCCTATGAGGCAGGGGTATTTAAGGCACTTTGGGAGTTAGACATAATAAGAAGAGTTTCCGTTGTATCAGGAACGTCAATTGGTACAATAAATGGACTTTTATTATCTATGAATGACAATAGTATAATGGACAAAAGTTGGTCAAGTCTAACTTATTCTAGATTTATTAATCATGAAAGTCTGGCAAGAGATTTAAAGATTTCTCAGTTAATAAAAAAAGCTAAGAATATAGGTAAGGAACAAAAATTTAATGAACTGCTTAGTGTAAGTGATATAGGTTTGCTTTCTCAAAGTGGCATACGTAAGTTTATTGAGGAGTATGTTGATTTAAAAGTAATTAAAGAGTCAAGAAAAACTCTCTATGCGTGTGCATATAATATAGACCTGAAAACACCTGAGTATTTTAGATTAAATGATTATGACAATGAGAAACTTATAGACATTGTACTTGCGTCCTGTGCAGTACCATTTATTTTTAAGCCTATAAATATAAATGAGTATAGATATTCAGATGGGGGTATAAATAGTCCTAAATATGATTATCAAAATGCAGATAATGTACCAATAGCTCCTCTTAAAAACCATAATTGTGATATTATAATAGTTGTACATTTATCTTATAAGCATCAATTAGATAGAACGGGATTTGAAGACTGCAATATTATTGAAATATATCCTTCTATGCATTTAGAAGCAGTAAGTGGTATAGGTACAGTTAATATAAGACAAAGTACATTAAATCAACACATTGACCTGGGATATCGAGATGGGCTTTCAATTTTATCTCCTATGATAATAGACATGATGAAGGGAAAATCCCTAGGGAAGTTAATTGAAAAGCATGAGGAATATAACAAGGAATTACTAAGTAATAATCATTTCTTTTAAAAAAGTGATATCATAGATTTCCATAGATATTGAAAGATATGATACCACTTTAAGGTTATACTTTATTCCCAATAGGTAATAGCTAAGGTCAAGTCCTCTCCATCTTCATTTATGATATCATGAGTACATATATATCCAGTTTGTGATTTTTCAATTTTGGTATGAACTTTTATTCTATGACCGTAATAGGTTTCTTTTTTATATACTACTGTAATCTCACGCATTTCATAATTTAAAGCAATATCTAATGGTATAGATTCAATTATCCAACTTACATATTTTACATTGTTAACATGTTGATTAGTGTCTATATCACTATATCTTATATCAAAGACCTTTTCAGTGTCCCAACTATCTAAAGGTTTCAATGAGGAATGAATAAAGCGTTCATTTTCATCCCTGGATATATTGTATGCAGCATACATATCATCGCTTACTTTTACAGGTCGTCTTTTAGTTGAATCAACTAAGAGCCATATTGACTGTCCATCCACTATTAAGTTACCTAAACTATCTTCAATATAGTTTGTTCTATATGCGTAATATTTATAGAAAGAATTTGCTCTCGTAGATACTCTTAAATTCTCATCATACAAAGGGTATCTACTTATTTTTATATTCCACTGTGTTAGTATCCATCCTTTATTATTTGCTATTAGGTATTCTACACCAACACCACGGCTATCAGATTGTACAGAACATATGTCCATAAGATAATTCATAATAGTGGAAATTAAAGCTCTTTTCTTGGCATCCACTTCATAATAGTGTACATTATAACTTTTACTAGTTATTAAACTCATGCTATTCCTCCTATGGTAATAATAAATGTTACTAAGGCATAAGAATATTTTACCACAAATTTAGAGCGAAATTTATATTTATAATTGAACTAATTTGTAAATATTTTTTTCTTTATAAGATTATTAAACTCTACTATTAATAGAGAGATAAAATCTACTTTTGTAAATTAGCTATTGAATATAAACTATTGGTAAAATTAACTGTTTATATATTAGATTTAATAGTATAATTAGGGTATCTTATTGTAAATTAGGAAGGAATGGATATAGGCTGTGATCGATATAAAGCTTGAAACATTTATTACTGTGGCTGATACAAAGAACTTTACACGGGCTGCTAGCATATTAAATATGACTCAACCTGCAATTTCTCATCATATAAAACTTTTAGAGGAATATTACAATGTGAAGTTATTAGAGAAAAAGAATAAGAATATGGAGCTTACGGAGGCAGGAAGGATACTTTATAAGTATGCTTTAGAAATTGATAAAATAAGTAAATTGGCAAAAAACCATCTTTCAAATGAATCATCTATTATAAAGAGATATAATGTAGGTGCTACTCTTACTATAGGGGGATATGTACTTCCACCTATCATAGGAAATTATAAGGTGAGCAACAAAAACATAGATGTAATACTTCATGTGGAAAATACAGGGAATATAATCCAAAAACTCTTTAGTGGCGAGATTATATTGGGTGTTATAGAGGGCCCTTTTGATAAAAGTAAGGTTATTTATGAAAAATTTAAAGATGATGAACTAGTATTTGTTATTTCAAAAAGTCATGAAATGGCTAAGAAAAAGAAAATAACAATGGATGAAATTCTTTCAGAAAAACTTATACTAAGAGAAAAGGGATCTGGGACAAGACAGATATTTGAAGATTATATGGTGCAGCAAGGATTTGAACCTAAGAATATTAATCCTTATATGGAAATTGGAGATATAACAGCAATTATGTCTTTAGTAGAATCTGGACTTGGAGCAACGGTGGTATCAAAGGAAGCATTAAATTCACCATTGATGTGTAAAAAATTTAAAGCATTATCAATCAAAAATATGAAAATGAAAAGAGAATTTAACTTTATATATTTAAAAAACTCAAATATGGATTTTATAAAGAACTTTATTGATTTTTGTAAAAAGCAATGTGATGAGACTGAATTAGAATAAAATATCTTCTAATTTAGTCTCTATTTTATATTTAAGTTATCCTAAGTATAAAGAATCTTTATTTTACTATAACTAATCTTAAGTTCACTTTGTAAAATTGCAGAGATATAATAAATATGAAAATATTACAAGGATATTACAAGTGCAGAAAGATTAACAATTAGAATGTCAATATAATGAAATAAAGAAGGGTAGTGAAGAAAATGGCAATAATAGCATCAGCAGAAGAAAAATCAAAATTAAAGGGGCAAGGATTTCTTCCACAAAGAGATGGAATACACTTTGCATGTAGGGTAATAACTGAGGATGGATGCTTAAATTCAAAGGAAACAAGAGTCCTTTCTGAAATAGCTGAGAAATATGGAAGAGGATATATGAGTTATACTACAAGACTTACAGTAGAAATTCCATGGATAAGATTTGAAGATATTGAAAAGGTAAAAGAAGAGCTTAGTGACGCTGGACTAGAAGGTGGGGGGACGGGTCCGAGAGTTAGACCTGTAGTAGCGTGTAAAGGAACGGTATGTATATTTGGGCTTTTAGATACACAAGAATTAGCAAGGAAAATACATGAAAGATTTTATAAAGGATATTACAATGTACTTTTGCCCCATAAGTTTAAAATAGGTATAGGTGGATGTCCAAATAACTGTATAAAGCCAGACTTAAATGATTTTGGCATAATGGGTCAAAGAGTACCGGACTGTAATGAGGATTTATGTTTAGGATGTAAGAAGTGTTCAGTAGAAGAAGCTTGTAAAAAAGGAGCAGCAAAAGTTATTGATGGAAGGCTTCAAATAGATAGGGAGAAGTGTACAAACTGTGGGCTTTGTATAGACAAATGTCATTTCGGTTCAATGGTATGCAAAAAAGATGGTGTAAAACTATTTATAGGTGGGAAATGGGGTAAAACTCCAAGACGTGGTGAACTATTGAAAGGGATTTATTTATATGATGAGGCTATGGATATAATAGAAAAAGCAATTTTATACTATAGAGATAACGGAAAAACTGGAGAAAGATTTGGTGATATGGTGGAGAGGATTGGATTTGAAGAAATATCTAAAGGAATATTAGGTAATGAAATTTTAAAAGAGAAAGAAGAAATATTAAAGGCAGAGGTCCATACTAAGAGAAATTATTCCTGTTAATTAAAATATAGAAATAAAAAAGTAAGCTAGGTTTAAGTTGAAATACTTGTACCTAGCTTGTTTTTTCTATTGTAAATTATTTAATAAAAATTTAAGTTTTTCTCTTAAATCTGATACTTCATTTAAAGAAAGACCAGTACTACAGAACATCTTTTCAGGTATTTTTGAAGCTTCATCCTTCATTGAAATACCTTTATCTGTTAGTTTCACATATACATTTCTTTCATCTTGAGAAGCTCGTATTCTTTGTATTATATCCATGGATTCAAGTCTTTTTAATACAGGTGTAAGGGTTCCAGAATCCAAATAAAGTTTCTTGCCTAACTCTTTTACAGTTATATTATCTTCTTTCCAAAGGACTAAAAGGGTAATATATTGAGTGTAAGTAATTCCAAGTTCATCTAATAGTGGCTTATAGCTTTTTATTACAGCTTTTGAAGAAGCATATAAAGCAAAGCATAGTTGATTATCAATATCTAAATGTTCATAACTCATATTAGAAACCTCAGTCCTATAAAAATTTTTCTATCTCTGGAATCATATCCATAGGATCTACAGGAGATTCAAATCTACCTACTATATTTCCATCTCTATCTATTAAGAATTTAGTAAAGTTCCACTTAATACTATTGCCAATAATATACTCAGGGTATTTTTCTTTCAAGATGTTATCTAGTAGTCTTCCGCTAGGGGTACTTAAATCAAAACCATTGAAAGGCATAGAATTACTTAAAAGTTTAAATAAGGGATGAGCCGTTTGTCCCTTAACATCTACCTTTTCAAATAATGGGAAGGTAACACCATAATTTAACTGACAAAATGCTTTTACATCATTGCTATTACCAGGTTCTTGTTCAGCAAATTGATTACATGGAAAGCCTAAAATTTCTAGATCCATATCCTTATATTTTTTATAGATATTTTCTAAATCAGAATATTGAGGTGTAAATCCGCATTTACTAGCTGTATTTACAACCACTAGAACCTTACCTTTGTATTTTTCTAAAGTAGTTTCTTCTCCGTCTATAGTTTTAACTTTAAAATCATAAATATTCATATATATTTCTCCTTTCACAATGAGGATATAGTGTGATGAAAATGGCTAACAATTAAATTGCGCACAATGCATATTTTTAATTTAATACTATATTAGAATCTTAAGTATGTCAATATGAAAATAAAATTAATTTAATAATTATTGCATAAAATTTATACTAAAAAACTATTATTATAGTAGTAATTTAAAAGAGGAATAATTATGTGTAATTTTCTAACAAATAAAGAAGAATTGGCTATATCCTATGCAAAAAGAGCTATTGAAGAAGTACAACAAGGTAAAAAGGAGAGAATCAATGCTATATGGCTAGAGATATCAGGGTGTTTTGGAGAAGTAATTTCTCTGTTAAATGGAGATGAACCAGATGTTTTATATATGCTAAAGGAATTTGTTAATATGATTTTCTTTGGCAGTATAAATGGAGATGAGGGACAGGAAAGCTATGAGAGAATATTTGAAATTTTGGATACTGAATATATATTTTTAGTTTGTGGGGCAGTACCATTAAGAGATAATGGTCTATTTACTACTGTTGCTACCTATAATGGAAGAAAAATAACAGCAATGGAGGCGGTAGAAACCATAGCTAAAAATGCTAAATATATTATTTCTGTGGGAACATGTGCTTGTTATGGAGGACCTACTGCAGCAAGACCTAATATATCTAATGGAGTTAGCATATCAGAGTTTTTAAAAAGAGACGACATTATTAGAATACCAGGTTGTCCTGCAAATCCTGTTTGGACTATGGGAATTTTGGGTTACATTACATACTATGGTATGCCAGAAGTTGATAGTGATGGAAGACCTAAGGCTTATTATGGAGAGACAATTCATGACAATTGTCCAAGAAGAAGGTTTTTTGATAATGGAATATTTGCTAAGAAATTTGGAGATCCAGAATGTTTGTTTTCTATAGGGTGCAGAGGTCCAATAACCCATGCATATTGTCCTGTAAGTCGATGGAATGGCACTGATAATTGGCCTATCGGGGATAATACTAATTGTATAGGCTGTGCAGGACCAAGATTTCCAGATGGAACAGAGCCTTTTGTAAAATATGGAGGAGTTTAATTATGACTAAGATAGTAATTGATCCATTGACTAGGGTAAGTGGACTTTTAAATATAGAAGTGAATGTAGTTAATAATAAGATTATAGATGCAAAAAGTAGTGGAAGTCAGTTTAGAGGATTTGAGGAGATGTTTAAAGATAGATATCCCTTAGATATTATAAGACTTGCTCCAAGGGTATGTGGAATTTGTTCTACTCATCATGCTGTAGCCGCTACTTTATGTCTAGAAGATGCAATGAAAGTTACACCTGATTTTAATGGAAAAGTAGTCAGAGATATTGCTAACGGATTTGAATTTTTGCAGAATTATTTAAGGCATATATATTTCTTCGTATTTCCAGATTATGTAGATATAGCTCATATAAATCCGTTGTATAAAACAGAAAGTGCTAAAGCTGCTGATTATAGGTTATCTAGAGAGGATACAAAAAGAATAAATGAAGATTACTTAGGGGCAGTAAGGTATAGTAGAGAAGCACATAGAGCTGTAGCTGAATTAGCTGGAAAAGTTCCTCATTGTCATGGCATTTTTGTAGGTGGCACAACTACCAATATTGATATACCACAAATAGAAAACATTAAATATAGTATAAAAGTAATAAAAAGTTTTATTGTAGATAAGCTTATACCGGATGTATATACTATAGCAGCCACTTATGAAGATTATTTTAAAATTGGTGGTGGATATAAGAATTTTATGAGTTATGGATTATATGAAAATTATTTACATCCAATTAAAATGGTACCAACTGGAGTAATTATAAATGGAAATAGAGAAGAATTTCAGTCTAGAAATATAGCAGAAGATATTTCTAGAACTTGGGTAGAATCAGATTTGCAAACTATAATACCAGGAGAAGACAATAAAATCACCTATAATCCTTATAAACCAGAAGCATATAGTTGGGTTAATGCGCCTAGATATAAGGGGAATCCTATGGAGGTTGGAGCACTAGCTAGAATGACTTTAAGTGGTGACTATAGTGGAGGAGTATCTACTATGGATAGAATAATTGCTAAATCTATAGAGGCAAAGAGACTTTGTGAAGCTATAGAGGGATTAATAGATTTATTAAAACTAAAAAAGGCTTATCAAGAGCAGTGGGAAATACCTGAGGAATCAAGAGGCGTTGGATTAATAGAAGCAGAGAGAGGATCCCTAGGACATTGGTTATCTATTAAAAATAAGTTAGTACATCACTATACTTTAATACCACCTTCATCTTGGAATTTATCACCTACTGACAATAGAGGAATAAAAGGGCCAGTGGAAGAAGCGTTGATAGGAACGGAAATAAAGGATATGGTCCATCCAGTAGAAATAGGACGTATAGTAAGAAGCTTTGATCCATGTTTAAACTGTGCCGCACATGTAACCAGTGATAAATATGAGCCTATAACAATAAATATACTATGATAAAGATTTTTGCCATTGGAAATATTATTTTGGGTGATGATGGTATAGGAGTAAAGGTAATGGAGTTAATAGGGGATCAACTGGAAATCTATAACAAAGAGGTTAAGGTATTAATAGTTGGAATTGATTATATATATTGTTTAAATGAAATTAATAAGGAAGATACTGTTATTCTGGTAGACAGTACCTACTTTGGAATTGAGCCTGGTAGAGTTTCAGTATTAAATTTAAAGGAATGTGATAAATTTATTAGCCATTGCAGAGATATGCATAGTGAAAATCTTTTGAGGGTTTTAAGAGAGGAATATAGAGAAATTTCTGGATATTTAGTTGGTATTGAAGTAGAAAAGGTGAATTATTCCTTAGAGTTATCTAAAACTTTAATGGATAGTTTACCTAAAATTACTAAAAAAGTATTTAGGGAAATTACAAGGATAATTGGTGATATAAATGCATGAAATTTCAATAATTAGTTACGTTATAGATATGGTAGAGGAACAGTGTATTAAAAATAATATAACTAAGGTAGCAAAAGTAATTTTACAAATAGGAGAATTTTCTTGTATAGATAATTCCTCCATTGATCTTATTTATAAAGAAATGAGCTCAGGCAGTTGTTGTGAGGGTGCAAAACTTATTATAGAAGAATTATTAAGTAAGGCATATTGTAATAATTGTCATAAGGAATTTCCTTTAAAGATTACAAATAGAAAGTGTCCTATTTGTAATCAGATAAGTAATGAAATAACTTCAGGTTATGAAATTTTACTCTACAGAATAGAAGGGGAATAAAGTGATTAGAAAAGGAATTACAGTTAAAGGTACAGTTCAAGGCGTAGGATTTAGACCTTTTGTATATAGAATAGCTTTAGAAAATCAACTATCAGGTTGGGTGAATAATACAAGTAAGGGAGTGGTTATGGAAATTCAAGGAGATGAAGTAGGTATAGAGAATTTTTTAACTGACCTTAGGGAAAGGGCACCTGAGTTAAGTAGTATTGAAGAAGTAGTAGTTGAAAGTAAAAAAAGCCTAAAGGATTATAAGGGGTTTCTTATAGTAGAAAGTACCGAGGAGAATGGGAGGACTTTAATTTCTCCAGATATAGCTACATGTAAGGAGTGTGAAAAAGAGCTAAGGGATAGTATTAATCCAAGAAGATATTTATATCCTTTTATAAATTGTACAAATTGTGGTCCACGATTTTCGATAATAAAAGATACTCCCTATGATAGAAAATATACTTCTATGGATAATTTTATTATGTGTAACAAATGTAAGGAAGAATATGAAAATCTTGATGATAGAAGATTTCATGCAGAGCCTACCTGTTGTTCCTCTTGTGGTCCAAGAGTAATCATCTTAGATAATAAGGGGAACCATATAAAATCTAAGGATGAATTTGAAAGTGTGAGAAAGTATTTAAGGGAAGGAAAAATAATTGGAATTAAGGGCATAGGTGGTTTTAATCTTGTTTGTGATGGAAATGATGAATTAGCTATAGAAAGACTAAGGCTTAGAAAACATAGACCAGATAAGGCATTAGCCCTTATGATGAAAGATATAAATGTAGTAGAAAAATATTGCTATGTAAATAGTGAAGAAAAAGAAATTTTAACAGGAAATAAGAAACCTATTTTACTTTTAAAGAAAAAGAACAATAAATTACCAACTAATATTTCTTTTAATAATAAAAGGCTAGGAGTAGTATTGCCATATTCTCCTCTTCATTATTTAATATTTGATAACAATATAGATACTTTAGTTTTTACTAGCGGAAATTTAAGTACTATGCCAATAATACATGAGGATATAGAAGCTATAGACAACCTTATGGAAATAGTAGATTATTTTTTTATTCATGATAGAGAAATTAATATTCCTGTTGATGATTCCGTAGTTCAAGTAATTGGTGGCTACGGTAGGGTTATAAGGGCTGGTAGAGGTTATGCCCCTTACTATAATAAGTATCTATTCGTAGAAAATATCCTAGCCTTAGGATCTCAATTTAAAAATTCATTTTCCCTTGGAAGTGGAGATTGCGTTTTTACAAGTCCTTATATTGGAGACATGGAGGGAGAAGAGAATTATTTAAGATTTAATAAAGTATTAAAGCACATGAAGAATATTTTTAGAGTTGAACCAAGTACAATTATTCATGATATGCATCCTAATTATTGGAGTAAGAATTATTTAGATAAAAACAAGATGAAAACTCTAGGTGTTTATCATCATCATAGTCATATAGTGAGCTGTATGGTAGAAAATAAAGAAAAGGATAAAGTTATAGGGATAGCCTTTGATGGAGTGGGATATGGAGAAGATGGAAACCTTTGGGGGGGAGAGTTTTTAATATGTGACAAAAAGAACTTTATTAGGGGAGCACACTTAAAATATATTCCTTTGCCTGGAGGGGATGGGGCAGTAAAATTTCCATGGAGAATTGGACTATCTCTTTTATTTGGAGTTTTAAAGGAAGAGGAGATTGAAGAAGCTGCTTGTAAATATTTTTACGGTATGGAATCAAGGATAATTATTAATATGCTAAGAAAGAATTTTAACTGTCCACTAACTTCTAGTATGGGAAGACTATTTGATGGAATTGCCAGCCTTTTAGATTTTAATAAAGATGTGTCCTATGAAGGAGAGGCAGCTATGTATGTTGAAAGCTTAGCAGAAGATTTTATTGATACTAATAATTACGATTATATAAAAAGGTGTGAGAATAGATATCAGTGGGGAATTAGTGATAGCCTTCCTTATATTATAAATATAAATAATATGATTAGAGACATTATAAAGGATTTAGATGATAACCTTGATAAAGGGTGTATAGCTTTAAAGTTTCATAATACTATAATAGATTTTTCAAATGAAATTTGTATTAAGTTGAGAGAAGAATATAGCATAAATAAGGTAGCTTTAAGTGGAGGTGTATTTCAAAACTCTATTTTATTAGAAGGAATAGAAATGGCGTTGAAGGAAAGTGGATTTCAAGTTATAACCCATAGATTAATACCTTGCAATGATGGGGGATTATCTATAGGTCAGGTTGTTGTTGGAAATGAGTTATGTAAGGAGTATTAATATGTGTGTAGCTATTCCGGGAAAGGTATTAGAAATATATCAAGGCAATTCATTGGTTGAATTTGGAAATTTAAGAAAAAGAATCAATACTAGTCTAATAGAAAATCTAGTTGTTGGAGAATATGTTTTGGTTCATGTTGGTTGTGCCATTGAAAAAATAGAAGAAAAGGAAGCTATGGAGACTTTAAATATATTTAAGGAGTTAATGGGAGACTTTTAGAATGTTTTATAGAGATGAAGGAAATTCAAGGGAAATTAATTTGGTAACTAAATTGTTAAAAAATATAAAGGAAAGATGTAATGAAAATATAAATATAATGGAGGTTTGTGGTACTCATACACGAAGTATTTATAATTCTGGTATTGATAAGCTTTTACCTCCTAATATTAAGTTGTTATCAGGACCTGGATGTCCAGTTTGTGTAACAGATGAAAGCTATATAGATCATGCCATAGAGTTAAGTGAGAAAAAAGATGTAATAATAACTACCTTTGGTGACATGATTAAAATTCCAGGGAGTTGTAGCTCATTAAGAGAACAGATGGCTAAGGGAAGAAAGGTAGAAGTTGTATATTCTCCATTAGACGCTTTGAAGATAGCAATAAATAATAGAGATAAGATTATAGTTTTTTTAGCTATAGGCTTTGAAACTACAGCACCTATAATAGCACTTACAATAAAAGAAGCACTAGAGAAAAATGTAAATAACTTTTTTATTTTAAATTCTTTAAAGACTATGCCTAAGGTTATGGCTACTCTAATTTTAGATGAAGAAGTTAAAATTCATGGATTTATATGTCCAGGTCATGTAGCAACAATAATTGGTTGCAGACCTTTTGAAAGATTATCTAATGAGTATAAAACTCCTATGGCTATATGTGGCTTCAAGGCTATAGATATATTAGCTGGGATACTTTATATCATAGATAAAAAGGATAGAGGTAATTACGGATGTGAAAACTTATATAAAGGTTTTGTTTATCCAGAAGGAAATAGAAAAGCACAAGAGATATTAAATCAGGTCTTTGAAACTTCATCTAGTTTTTGGAAAGGTTTTGGAGAGATCGAGGGTACAGGATATAAACTAAGAGAGAAATATAGCTCCTTTGATGCTAGAAATAAATTTTCTTTAAAAAATAAAATCGTAAATAGAAATAAACAGTGTATTTGCGGAGATATATTAAGGGGAATAAAAAGTCCTATGGATTGCAAGGCTTTTGGATCGGTGTGTACACCGAGGACTCCAATTGGTCCATGCATGGTATCAAAAGAAGGAAGTTGTGGCATTGTATACAATACAAAAGAATTTTAGATTATAAGTTTAATATAGAATATGGTAAAAGTTTAATTTAAATTATATTGAAATTTTATGCTAGGAGGAACTATGGAAGTTATAACATTAGCCCATGGGAGTGGAGGAGAAGAAACATATAAATTAATTAACGAGGTATTTTTAAGGTATTTTAATAATAATATATTAATGGAACAAGGGGATTCAGCTATATTAGATATGATTAATGGAAAAATAGCGGTAACTACAGATAGTTTTGTGGTAGATCCCATATTTTTCAATGGTGGAGATATAGGAAAACTGAGTATTTGTGGTACTGTAAATGATCTGTGCGTAAGTGGTGCAACTCCCCTATATATATCTGCTGGTTTTATTCTTGAAGAAGGGTTAGAAATTCAAGATTTAGAGAAAATAGTAAAATCTATGGCAGATACTGCTAATAAAGTAGGAGTTAAAATAGTAACAGGAGATACTAAGGTCGTACAAAGTGGAAAAGGCCATAGAATTTATATTAATACAACAGGAATAGGATATATAGAAAGAAATAATTATCAGGTAAACATAAAAGAGATTAGAGCAGGAGATGCAATAATTATAAGCGGTACTATTGGAGATCATGGAGTATCTATTATAAATGAAAGAGAAAATTTAGATATAGAATTAGGTATAAAAAGCGATTGTGCTGCCCTTAATGAACTAACAAAAACTATAATGGATTCTAGCAATGAAGTTAGAATAATGCGAGATCCAACTAGAGGGGGGTTAGCTAACACCTTAAAGGAATTGGTGAACACCAGTGGAAAGTCTATGGAAATATGGCAAAAGGATATACCTATAAAAGATGAAGTAAGAAGTTTTTGTGATCTTTTAGGATTTGACCCTCTTTATATGGCTAATGAAGGAAAGCTAATTTGTATAGTAAGTAATAAGGATGCTCATAAGGTTTTAAATGCAATTAAGTCAAATCCATTAGGAGAAGAAGCTGCTATTATTGGTCATGTGTTAGAGGATGGCAAAAGTAAATTATATTTAAAAACTTATATTGAAGGTATCAGGGTATTGGGACTGCTACAAGGAGAATTAGTACCAAGAATATGTTGATTAATTTAAGAAGTGAGAGAAATTTTACTTCTTTTTTATTATTTTAAATACCTATTTTCAATAAATATATAATCAAATTATTTATAAAGAAATATAAGATATACTCGAGTATATAATAGTAAGTTTTATAATATATTTTGTAATTAAATTTAAAGAAAGGTTTAAAGAAATATTTTTATAGATTAAATATTATAGATTTTTAAGTAATTTAATCATTATTAATAATAAGTATATAAATTACAAAAATATATAAATTAAAAAAATTATACACTCAGGAGGAAAAAATATGAAACATAAGAAATTTAAAAAGCTTAAGAAATTTAAATTACAGAGCATTAGAGTCAAACTTATAGTTATACTTTTACTAATTTGTTTAGTACCAGTTGCTGGAATGGGAATAACTATATATTCGCAATCAAAATCAATTTTAAGAGATAAGCTTGAAACTACAAGCAGACAAACAATTTTAGAGGTAGATAGGGGAATAGATAATTATTTTATTGGAATGTCTAAATCTGTAGAGCTACTGTCTAATAATATAAATATTAAGGAATCAGATGATAAAGAAGACTATTTTAATTTTGCTAAATTGTTAATATCAGATGTAAAAAATACAGATGAAGATATTTTAACTGCTTTTATAGGAACGGAAAAGGGAAAGTTTTATATTTATCCAGAAGCAAACACTGATGCTAATTATGACTATAAATCTAGACCATGGTATAAGCTAGCTATGGAAAATAAAGGTGAAACAGTGATAACTACGCCATATAAAAGTGCAACCACTGGTGAGAATGTAGTAACTGTAGCTAAAACTATAGAAAAAAATAATAATGTAGTTGGGGTTGTAGGAGTTAATGTAAGTTTAAAAAGCCTTTCTGATGGATTATCTGAGATTAAGGTAGGAAATGAAGGGTACATGTATGTATCTGATGCAAGTGGTAATTTAGTAGCACATCCCAATAAAGAAATTATAGGTACTGATGAAGCTGCTAAGCTTTCTGTTTGGAGCGACATAAGCTCAAATAAAGAGGGATTTACTGAGTATGATTTTAATGGGGAAAAGAAATTTGCTGTTTATACTACAAGTCAACTAACAGGATGGAAAATAGTAGCATCTTTGGATGATAAAGAACTTTTAAATGATACACAAAATATTCTAAATATAATTATACTAACCTTAGGAGTAATATCTATAATAGCTATAGCAGTATCTTTAATATTTAGTAATTCTATTTCAAAGAATATTAATAGATTATTGACGGCTTTTAATAAAGTTAAAGATGGAGATTTAAGGGTTAATGTTAATATAAAATCAAGAGATGAATTTAAAGACTTAGGTGAAAATTTCAATGGAATGATAGAAAACATATCATCTTTAATTAAAAGCGTTAACAAGTCTTCTAATATAGTTTTAGACACTTCATCAAATTTATCTGCTATAGCAGAGGAAACTAGTGCTTCTATCAGTGAAGTAGCAAGAGCTATAGAAGATGTGTCTGGTGGAGCCGTTGAACAAGCTAATAGTGCTCAAGATGGAGCCACAGCTATGATTGAATTATCAGAGAACTTGAAATTATTAAATGAAGCTACAGAAGCCATAGGTGCGGTATATGAAAATGCTAATCACCTAAGCAACAGAGGATTGACAATGGTAGATACATTGATAGAAAAGTCTAATGATACAAGGATTTCCACGAATAAGGTTTCAGAGTTAGTTATAGATATGGATGAAAGTACAGGAAAAATAAATTCCGTATCAGATACTATTTCTCAGATTACAGAACAAACTAACTTGCTTTCTCTTAATGCATCTATTGAAGCAGCTAGAGCTGGCGAAGCTGGTCGAGGATTTGCAGTAGTAGCAGAAGAGATTAGAAAGCTAGCAGAGCAATCAAAAGATTCCACCATGGAAATTAAGAAGATAGTAGATGATATAAAAACTAAAACTAACATTGCTGTTGTGGCTATTAGGGATACTGAAAAAATTGTAGAAGAACAAGATGGTGTAGTAGATGAAGCAAAGGCTGTATTTAATGATATAATGGCAGGAGTGCAAGATTTAATAAGTAAAGTTACTGAAATTAGTGAATATATAGTAGTTATTAATAAAAAGAAGGATAATGTAGTAACTCAGATAGAAAATATATCATCTATATCACAAGAGACTGCGGCGTCTTCAGAAGAGGTTACTGCTTCAACAGAAGAGGTAACAGGAATTTCAGAGGAACTTACGGGTCATGCTAATGAGTTACAACACATGTCTGAAAAACTAAAAGAAATAATAAATACTTTCAAATTTTAATAAAGATTAAAAGAGAAGGAATATGGAATAACCTATATTTCTTCTCTTTTTATACAAAAGTTATTTAATAAAAGAATAATTTTTTTCGATAATATGTAATAGAAATTTAGTGTTATATAAATGCATAATTAAATTTAAGCCATCTAGGTCAATATCAAATAAAATATTTTAATTTGTTTATACTATATGTTAGAAATCAAAATATATTTAGTTTGGTGCAATATTGTGTATGTTAAAAGGAGAGATATTTATGGATATAAGAGAAATTCCAAAAAGCCAGTTACTTAAAAATGTTTCAATAGATCAAATTAATAAATGTTCAAAAGAAGCTATGTTATTAAATAATACTCAAGTTAGAGTAAGACAACAGGATAATGAGTATTTTGTCATAGAAGGTCTTGAAAAAATATTAAGCACTGATAAAAATGAAGATGGTGATGACTTAATAAAATGTTACATAGTATAATTCTAGAGTGATATTTAATAGATTATTTAAGATATAACATAAACTTTATAAAAATATTTAAATTAAAAACTCCATTAAAAATACATAAGTTACTGATATAATCTAATAAATAATTATTATGGAGGGATAGTATGTTTACTAGAATAAAAAAATCACTTAATAGCTTTTTAGATAAGATTGCAAAACAAAATGAGGAACTATATGGGAAAAGAAAAATGGATTGCTGTAATTTAAATAATCAAAATCAGAAGAAGTCTATAAGAAATAAGTAATAGATAAATGTTTTACATAATATATATTTATAGTATATATATTGAAATTATAGATAAGGTTTTATATATAAAAAATATAATAATTATATTTTAAATTATTATTGACAAATTCAACAACTCCTAATAAAATTTACTCAGTGAATTTCATCTAAAGGAAAGGTGTATATAAAAGAATGGAGAATAAAATCAAATTATATGGCTTTAATAATCTTACTAAGACACTAAGTTTTAACATCTATGACATTTGCTATGCAAAGGGTGAAAGAGAGCAAAAAGAGTATGTAGATTATATAGATGAGCAATACAATTCAGAAAGATTAACTAAAATATTATGTGATGTTACTGATATTATTGGTGCTCATGTGTTAAACATATCCAAGCAGGACTATGATCCTCAAGGTGCAAGTGTAACCATATTAATTTCTGAGGAACCTTTGGGAGATGGGGTAATAGATGAATCATGTAATAGTGGTAAATATATTTTAAAAACTAAGGAGACTGTTGTTGCGCATTTGGATAAGAGTCATGTAACGGTACATACTTATCCTGAATATCATCCAGATAATTCTATAGCAACATTTCGTGTAGATATAGACGTATCTACTTGTGGACAAATTTCTCCGCTAAATGCATTAGATTATCTAATTAGCAGTTTTGACTCTGATATAATTACTATTGATTACCGTGTTCGAGGATTCACTCGTGACATTAATGGGAAAAAGTGTTTTATAGATACACCAATTAAATCAATCCAAGATTATATTGATGATAAGACTTTGCAAAAGTATGATGCTATGGATATAAACATGTATCAAACAAATATTTTTCACACTAAAATGCTTATAAAGGAAATTGATTTACAAAACTACCTATTTAAAAAAGATACTCATGAATTCTTACCAAGAGAAAGACTTAATATAAGTAATGCACTTAGAAAAGAAATGATAGAAATATTTAGTGGTAAGAATATTTATAATGAATAATATTATATTAACTAGGAGGATGAAAAATGGAATTATGGTATACTGAGAATCACTCAGAGACTGTTAGGTTTTCAATAAAGGTTGACAAGCAAATATATGCTGGAAAAAGTGATTTTCAAAGAATAGATGTATTTGAGACAAAGGAATTTGGAAGATTTTTTACTTTAGATGGAATAGTTATGATAACAGAAAAGGATGAATTCATTTATCATGACATGATAGTTCATGTTCCTATGGCTACCAATCCTAAGATTGAAAAAGTTTTAGTCATTGGAGCTGGAGATGGTGGAACAATTAGAGAGCTAACTAGATACAATACAATAAAAGAAATAGACATGGTAGAAATAGATAAAAAAGTAGTTGATGTATGTTTAGAGTATTTTCCTATAACATCAAGTAAACTAAAGGATGAAAGAGTAAACTTATACTTTGAAGATGGTATTAAATTTGTGAAAAGTAAGAAAAATTACTATGATTTAATAATAGTAGACTCTACTGATCCAATAGGACCTGGTGAGGGCTTATTTACAAAAGAATTCTATAAGGATTGTTATGATGCTCTAAATGGAGAAGGAATTTTAGTTAATCAACATGAAAGTCCGTATTATGAAATGTATGCTAGTTCTATGAAAAGAGCTCATAAGCGTATAAAAGAATCCTTCCCAATAGGTAAAGTATATCAAGTGCATATTCCAACTTACTCTTCAGGACATTGGCTATTTGGATTTGCATCTAAAAAGTATGATCCAGTAAAAGATTTAAATGCTGGCGCATGGAACTCTTTAGGGTTAAAGACTAAATATTATAATACAGATTTACATTTAGGATCTTTTGCTCTCCCTAACTATGTCTTAGACATGTTAGATCATGCTTATGATGAAGAATAATATTCACTCTACATAATAAATAAAATTTAAGGTATATTTTCTATGTAGATAAAATTAAAAATTATAAATAAAAACCTTTAACATATTAAAATTAATTTAACATGTTCTAAAGGTTTTTTATTTTTAAATATTTTAAATATATGGTAAAATGTATATTGAGTTTAGGAGGAATTAATATGAAGTGTAAAATATGTGGAATGAACATTAATGAGAAGAATTATGATTTTAATTCATTTGCGTTTATAAATAAAAATTCTATAAGTAATATAGTATATTGTCCATTCTGTGGAGTGAGCAGTATTTATTTAAGTAGTTATGATGAAGTTATTAAAGTAGATAGTAAGAATTTAGATATAAATACATTAAGAATTTTAGACCATGCAGTTAAGCTTGAAATATTTAATGGAGAGTTTTATAAAGAAGCAGCTAAAAAAGTAAAGAGCGAAGAACTTTCTAAGGCTTTTCAGGCTTTATCGCAAATAGAAATTTTTCATTCAAAGGTTCATATGGGATTAGGAACTTTTACTAAAATACCTATTTTGACTAAAATAAACTATGACAAGTATGATAGTGACGAAGCACTTTTGAAATTGGCAAAGGAAAGAGAAGAGCATGCTGTTTACTATTATGAAAGATATAAGAATGAAGTATGTGATGAAAATGTAAAAAGAGTCTTTGAAGCTTTAATTGAAGTTGAAAAGGAACATATAGAGCTTACTTATGAGTATAATTTAATATAAAAAGCTTTAGGAGCTTTAAACACGACAAAATTAATTACTATATGCACAAATTAAGAAATCTGTTCATATACATTAGACTTAAAAAATGTTAGAATAATATTTTAGGTACATTTTAGACACATATAGAATGAAAAGCAAAATGAATTATAAAGGAGGAGAATATATGAAAGATTATGTTATTATTACAGATTCAACGGTAGATTTACCTCTTGATATTATAGAGAAAATAAATATAGGAATTATACCTATGGCCTTTGATATGGAAAATAGAACTTATACACACTATCCTGATGAGAGAGAAATGACAAGCCATGAATTCTATGAACGACTAAAAAATGGTGATACGTCTGTTACAACGCAGATAAATTATTTTACTTATAGAGAGTGCTTTGAAAAGATGCTGAAGGAAGGAAAAGATATTTTATATATAGCCTTTTCTTCAGGACTTAGTGGAACATATAATAACTCTCAACTAGTTATACAAGAACTTAAAGAGGAATACCCTGAAAGAAAAATTATATCAGTTGACTCTCTTTCAGCTTCAGTTGGGGAAGGGCTTCTAGTATATAATGCTGCAATGAAAAAAGAAGAAGGATTAGCTATTGAGGAATTAGTGAAGTGGATAGAAGAACATAGAAATAGTACTTGTCACTGGTTTACAGTTGAAGATTTGCATCATTTAAAACGAGGTGGAAGGATTTCTTCAGTAGAAGCAATTATTGGGACAACCTTAAAGATAAAACCTGTATTAAGTGTTGACTATGAAGGAAAGTTAGTGAATGTGTCTAAAGTAAGAGGAGACAAAAAATCCTTGGAGAAATTACTAGATAAAATGTTAGAAGATGGTATGAATTTGAAAGAACAGACTATTATCATAGGTCATGCAGATAGCTTAGAAAGAGCAGAATATCTTGCTAATACTATTAGAGAAAAGGAACTTGTAAAAGATATTATTATTAGTACTATAGGTCCTATAATTGGAACTCACACTGGACAAGGAATGATAGGACTAACATTTATGGGAAATAAAAACTTGAAATAAGAACTTATTAAAAACTATTATGGAATATTTATTTATAATATAACAAAAGAAGCCTAGGTTAGTAGTAATTTAACCTAGGTTTCTTTTATATATCTAGATATTCTACGTGTTATTTTAAATTTATTCCCCTTGAGCTGGATCTAATGCTACTCTCAAGATGTCACCAAGAACATTAAAGCTTAATACAATTAATAGTATCATAAGACCTGGGAAAATTGCTAAGTAAGTCCTATCACCAATTCTAGATTGAGCAGTTTGAAGCATGCTTCCGAGAGAAGCCATTGGTTGTTGTACTCCTAGACCTAAAAAACTTAAAGAAGATTCCATAAGTATAGCATCAGCTATATTTATGCTAGCTGCAACAATTACTGTAGAAATAGCATTAGGTATTATATGTGTTTTTACTATTTTTATATTATTGCTACCTAACGCTTTAGAACATAGAATATAATCCCTTTCTTTTATAGATAATGTTTCTGAGCGGACTATTCTAGCGATACTCATCCATCCAAATATACCTATAATGATTATTATATTGGCTATACTTGGTCTTAAATAGGAATTTACTATTAGTAGTAAAAAGAATAGAGGTATACTCATTAACATGTCTATTATTCTCATTATGATAGCATCAACTTTGCCTCCTAATAGTCCGCTTATAGCACCAACTAGGGTGCCGATGAATGTAGATACCATCATGGAGAGTACACCTACTATTAATGAGATTCGTGCACCATATAAAGCTCTAGTAAAATAATCTCTTCCGAGTTCATCTGTTCCAAATATATTTTTAAAATTTGGAGAAATGAATTGATTGGTCATATCAATAGTATCGGGATCATAAGGAGTCAAAAATGCAAAAATCGATAAAATAATTATTAAAATTAGGCATACTAAAGCAAATATTCCTAATTTATTTTTTTTAAGCTCTCTTATAAAGTTTTCTTTAAATCTAACACTAAACATTTTTATCACCCCTACGTATTCTAGGATCTACTAGTACATAACTAATATCAGCAAGTAGATTTCCTATAACAACCATTATTGAGGTAACCAAAGTCATAGCCATTATAACTGGATAATCTAAGGCTCTTATTGAGTTAATGCCAAGTCTTCCCATACCAGGCCATCCAAAGATAGTTTCAGTTATAAATGCACCAGAAACTAAAGATGGTAAGCTCATTCCAAGAATTGTTATCATTGGGAGAAGAGCATTTTTCATAATATGCTTAAATAGAATTCTATTCTTACTTGCACCTTTGGAAATTGCGGTAACAATATAATCTTGCTTTAGTTCTGTTATAGTACAAGAACGTACATATCTTGTAAGAACAGCTATATTAGAAAAACTGAGTACTATAGTAGGTAATATACCATGTTTTATAACATCTAATGTTGAAGTTACACCTATAGTTCTCATACCAACACTAGGAAGCCACTTTAATTTTAAAGAAAATATTGAAAGCAATATCATTGCAAACCAAAAGCTAGGTATAGAGATTGCAATATAGTTTAATATATTTGTAAATCTGTCTAAGAGTTTATTTCTATGCATACCCGTATATAATCCTAGGGGAATTGATATTAAAATAGCTAGAAGTAGAGAAGAACCCATAAGTCCAAGGGTAGCAAAAAATCTTGAAGAAATTTCACTAGCTACAGCTTGTCTAGAAACCAAGGAGTAACCCAAATTGCCACTTAATACATTTTTAAGCCATAAGAAATATCTAGTTAGCATAGGTTTATCCAGTCCAAGACTTACTCTTATTAAATCTGCTTGCTCCTTTGACATTTTAGGGGTTATATATCCTTGAGCTGGATCTCCTGGAGCCAGATTCATAAGTAAAAAAGATACAAAGGATATAAATAAAAGCATAGGAATAGCTTGTAAAATTCTCTTTGTAATTTTATTTTTCATAATACTATCCTTTCTATGTAGAAAACTTATGTAAAAATGGCTCAAGTACCTGGAAAAGGTAAATGAGCCATAGAAATATATTTTTATGGTTGAATCATATATATTTTTGATAAATCTTCAAACATATATATAGGTACTAATTTGGCATCTTCAATCCCACCAAATTTAGCATCAACTCCGATTAATGACTTTGAATAATATAATGGGTATACTACAGCATCATCAGCTATGGTCTTTTGAATTTTTTCATATAATTCTTTTCTCTTTGCATCATCTGATTGAGAAGCTCCATCCTTCCACAACTTGTCTAGTTCTTTGTTGTTATAACATTGAGCATTAAAGCTACCACTAGACATATAAGCACTAGAATATCCATCTGGATCATTTCCCATTACATATCCATTTATAAGTATATCGTAATCTCTTTCTTGTTCTCCAAGAATTTTTGAGAAGTATACATTGTCATCTATTTGTTGAGCATCTACTTCTATGCCGATAGCAGAAAGTTGTTGTTTAACAACCATGGCAATTTTGCTATCTTTTGGAGTATATTGAAAATTCAATTTTATATTACCTACCCCAGACTTTTCCATAAGCTCTTTGGCTTTTTCTAAATTTTGATCATATTTTTCTACATCATCAGTATAGAATTTTGTGTTTGGAGTTAAAATAGAGTAAGCTTTTTCAGTGTTTTCTAAATTAGTATAGGATGTTTTTAAAATTTCTTCTTTATTTAGGGCATAGTATATAGCTTGTCTAACTTCTTTTTTACTTAAGTTTTCATTTTTTCCATTAAGTATAATATAATTCAGCATTCCTTCATCAAAAGAATGAGTTTTAAACCTATTATCTGATGAGAAAGTTTCAAATTTGTCTTCAGCTAAATATGATGCAGAAACCTCTCCATTTTCAAAAGCAATTTTTGAAGTATTATCATCTGGAATTATTCTATAAACCACACTATCTAAATGAGGTTTTCCTAAATAATAATCATCAAATCTTTCTAGGGTTACCATCTCACCCTTTTTCCATTCTTTAAATTTAAAAGGACCAGAACCTACTGGAGTATTATTTTTATCTGATTCTGCTAAATTGCTTTCATCTTCAAATATATGTTTTGGAATTATTTTAAAATCTCCAATTGATATATAGAATGGTGCAAAGGTATTTGGAAGTTTAAATTCAACAGTTAAGTCATCAATTTTATTAGCTTGGACTTCTTTTTTATCAATAACAAAAGTTTGTCTAGCATCAATCCCCTGACTTTCATCTTTAGCTATATTCACACTATAAACAACATCATCCGCTGTTATTTTTGTACCATCATGCCATGATAAATTATCTTTTAATTTTAATGTATATGTAAGTTTATCTTCAGAAGCTTCCATACTTTCTGCTAAGTAATATCTTACTTCATCTTGATCAACTACATATAGTGGATCAAATAAAGCATTGTTTATTGTATAAGTAACTCTGTTTTGTTGAAAAAAAGGATTTAGGCAACTTGGATCAGTTCTAGCTGAAAATATCATTGTTCCTCCATCCTTTATTTGTTGTTGAGCAGTTTCATTTGTTTTGGATTCAGTATTAGTAGAACTATTTTTTGAACTGCATCCAATTAAGGACAAGGATAGTATTAAAGATAGTCCAATACTGAGAAATCTAGTCTTTTTCATTGTAATCCCCCTTATATACTGTAAAATCAATTCATGTTTATGAATGAATTTTATGATAGTTATAGTTACGTGAAAATACGTAACAATTCCTTATATAGGATAACATAATAAATATTAGGATATAACTCCTATTATAAATTAAAATAAATAAAATCAGTCTATTAGAAAACGTTATAACTACAAAAATCAACAATTTATTACATAATAAATTGTTGATTTTTGTTATTAGTAACTAGTGGAAATAAGCCATATAATAATTTCTGGAATTCTTCACATTTCATATTAGTGAATTATTTTATAAAATGGTTTGTTGAGTATAAATATATTAAAAACAGGAAAATATATTATTAAATTCTATGAAGTAAGGAATATTAAAATTAGGAGGAAGATATGATGAATAATTATGAATTACCAGAAGACAATTTAGGAGAAGAATATAATTTTGAAAATGAAATTAGTTATTATGATGAAGGATATGAAGAATGTACACGATGTGGTAATAGGGATTGTTTAGACAATAAAAGATTATGTAGTTACTGTAGTGAAACTTGGGAATAAAATTAAATGTTTTAATTATATAAAGAGAGTTATTTGCTTCAGGAGAGTTTTTCTACCCCTGAAGCTTACTAACAGACTTCTAAGTATCAATTTATTTNNGGGAAATCGTTATCCAGGGACTTAGTAGCTCTTTATGGCCACTTTAAAAAAGATGGGAGTATTAGAGCTGGGAGTTGTCTGATAAATAGTAGAAGAATTTACTTTAGAATTAAGTTATGTAATTAAGAGATAAGTAACATGCAATATTACAAGACTCAATTTATAGTAAATTTTTGTAGATTATTACAGTAATTTTTATATGTTACATTTTAATTTTATAATATGCTAGACAAAAATATAATTTATTCATATAGAATCATAATAAATATGATTATTGGCATTTGACAACAATTAAAAACAGCAGTAATATAAATTTGGTAAATACCAATAATAATGAGGAGATGATTTTATGTCAACATGTGATACATGTCCATCCAATGGTGGATGCAGTAAAGATAAAGGAAGTTGTGGAGTAGAAAACAATCCTTTAAATAATGTTAAAAAAATTATTGGAGTTATGAGTGGAAAAGGTGGCGTTGGTAAATCATCCATGGCTACTTTGATAGCAAGACAATTAAAGGAAAGAGGATATAAAGTAGGGATTTTAGATGCAGATATCACAGGGCCAAGTATACCAAGACTTCTTGGGATTACAGGACAAAAAGCCATGGGGGATGGTAAAAATATATATCCTATTGAATCTCAAGAAGGAATAAAGGTTATGTCGTTAAATCTACTAGTAGAAAATGAAGAAGATCCTGTAATTTGGAGAGGTCCTATGATTGGTGGAATGGTTAAGCAGTTTTGGACAGATGTGATTTGGGGAGAATTAGACTATTTAGTAGTTGATATGCCACCAGGAACAGGAGACGTAGCACTAACTGTAATGCAAGATATTCCTATAAATGGAATAGTAATGGTATCTGTTCCTCAAGATTTTGTATCTATGATAGTTGCAAAGGCAGTTAACATGACTAGAAAATTAAATATAAAAGTTTTAGGTGTTATTGAAAATATGAGTTATATTAAGTGTCCTGATTGTGATAAAAAAATTAAATTATTTAATGGAGAAGATACGGAAAAGTTCTTGAAAAAGCTAGATTTAAATCTTTTAGGTGAATTACCTATGATAAGTAGTATAAGCAATTTATCAAAAGATGAAGAGCATCAAGAGGAGTTAAAAAACATATTTAATAAAATTGTTGAAAACATGATCAATAATTTATAAGAGTAAGTATAACAGATAATTATTGTAACCTTTTTATAAATTATTGTATCATTATATTAGTCTATAACAGTATAAAAATTTATAATATAAAAACTATCTTAAGTCTTTGATTTGAGATAATTTTTATATTTTTTGTTTTAAATCTAAGGATTAAATTACATTGTTATATAAGAGATAAAAATCTAAAAACTAAAATAAAAAATAATTAATATATAAATAAAAAAATATATAATAGAGAAACTATAAATAAACATATTTTTAAAAACATTGGTTTTATTAGTATTTAGAGTGAATAATTGTTATTCATTAATGAATATAATAAACTTTAGGAGGAGTTCTATGTTCAATGGTACATTGATTGAGTGGATAGGTTATTTAGCATCTATACTAATTACAATTTCTATGTTTATGAAGGAAATATTTAAGCTAAGATTTATTAATTTAATGGGATGTATATTATTTGTAATATACGGGTTGATTATTGGAGCATATCCTGTAGCTATAGCTAATGCAATTATAGTTTTTATAAATCTATATTACTTATATAATTTATTTAGAGAAATGAATACTAAAAATAACATTTAAATTTTAATATAACAATAAAAGTTAAGCTATAGTGAAATAGAAAAGTTACACTATAGCTTTAAATATAGAATTAAAAAGTAAATTTTCTATGTAAATTCATACTAAGTTTACATAGAATTAATTTACAGATAATTTAAAGTATAGTATATTTATCAGAGAGTTTATAATTATTATTTAAGGAGGATATTGGATGTTAAAGGATGAAGAAAATATAAAAAGTGATAATGGAAGTATAGAAGAGGAAAATGTAACAGAAGAAAATATAGCTGAAACACAAGAAAACATGGAAGCAACTTTAGAAAATGAAGAACTATTAGAGCATATAGATGAATCTGAAAAGATAGAAAAGTGTTCTAATGAAAATGTTAAAAAGAAAGGTGGATTTCTAGCAAAACTAGGTGCTAATATAATTGATCAGAGCATAAGTTTATTAGTAAGTTTTGCATTACTCTATTTATTTAATTTAATATTAATGCCTTTTGGATATAAATTTGGAGACAAAGCATTAGGATTTTTAGTAATATATGTAATTGTAAATGTTTTATATGGTATTATAATGGAAGCTACTAAGCTAAAAACAACTATAGGAAAATCTATTTTAAAATTATAGTAGTGAAAACGTGTCTATGTTTAGATGCGTTTTTTATTTATGGAGAAAAAATAGACACCATGTTAAAGTATATATTTTGCTGAAGCAAATGCTATAATAAGAATAAATTAAGAAGTTATTATTGAGAAAATTATTATTAATAATTAATGTTTTAAGCTGGAGGATTAAATATAAATGAATAGAATCACTACAATAAAGAATAAGAAAATTACAATCTTAGCAACTACAGATATACACGGAAATATTTTAGGATATAACTATGATAATGGTGAAAGCTTTAATGATAGTGGAATGAATCGTATTTATTCTTATATAAAGCAAGTAAAAAGTGAAAATCTTAATACTTTGGTAGTGGATAATGGAGATATAATTCAAGGAAATACGTTAACAGATGAAATGTATAATAGTAAGAAGGATGAAAATCATCCTGTGATTTCTGCTATGAATTTTATGGGATATGATGCTATGGTATTGGGAAATCATGAATTTAATTTTGGACTTGATTTAATAAAATCTCTTGAAAAGCAAAGTAATTTTCCATTTCTTTCAGCAAATGTAGAATATAGAGAAAGTGGTGAAGATTTTGTAAAGACACATACAATTATAAATTGTGGTGGAGTGAGAGTTGGAATTATAGGGTTAACTACTCCTAATGTACCAAGATGGGTAGGAAATGTAGTGAAGGATCTAAATTTTCACGACCTTGGTGAAACTGCCTATAGGTATGTAAGTGAAATTAGGGGTAAAGTAGATATTATAATGGTTATGGCTCATGCAAGCATGGTTTCAGAACATGATAAGAAGAATGAAAGAGATGCAGCTGAAAAAATATTGAGATTATGTCCGGAGATAGATGTACTAGTAGTTGGGCATTTTCATATAACAGTAAAAGAAAAAAGAGGAAAAACGCTCATTGGAGGGGCTACAGATAGTGGACAGGAAGTAATTCGTTTTGATTTAACCTTGGACGATAATAATCATGTTATAGATGGACAAGTGAAAGTTGTATCCATGAAGGAGTATTATCCTAGTGAAGAGTTAAGTGAATTACCGGTTATTAAGAAAGCACATGAAACAACTATGGATTTTGTCACAGAAGTAATAGGAGAAGCCACAGAAGATTTTCAACCAAAGGATGAGATAAACTTTATACCAGAAGGACGGCTTAGAGATACTCCACTTATAGAATTGATAAATAAGGTTCAGCTAATAAATTCTGGTGCAGATATTACATCAACTTCTTTAATTAGGGATGATAGCAATATAAAAAAAGGTGTTATTACTTATGGACATATTTTCAATATATATAAGTTTACTACTTTTCTTTATGTAGTAGAAGTTACTGGGAAAGAGTTAAAGAATTATATGGAATGGGCTGCTTCCGCTTATAATCAGTGGAAGCCAGGAGATATTTCTATAAGCTTTACCATGGATATTCCAGGATATCAACATGAATTTTTTGCTGGATTAAATTATAAAGTAGATATTTCTAAACCAATAGGTCATCGAATTGTAGATTTAATATTTAAAGGTGAGTTAGTGAAAGAAAATCAAGTATTAAAATTAGCAACCAGTGATTATTGCTATTTTGCAAATTTAAAAGGTAGGAAGCTAGCAAAGAATAATTATATATGGAAATCTTCTAATACAATTAGAGATATGATAGTAAAATATATTAAAAATCAAGGTATTATATCTCCGCAAATGGATAATAACTGGGAGATAACTGGGATTAATTTAGAGTCACCATATAAAGGGCGAATAATTAAATTAGTCAATGAAGGTAGTATTGAATTACCTTATAATAAAGCTTTAAATATAGACAAACTTAAAAAGTTAGGTTTATTAGATATGAAGTAGGAATATTTGTGTTGACTATATATATTTATTATGGTAAATTATACTTGTAATTTTAAATTTAGGAAGGGGACAATGAGATGTTGATTAGAATCAATTGTTAGTTAAATTTTCGAGAAAAGAAAATATTTAATTTGAAAGAGGTTTTGTTTACGTTATAGATCTATAGTACATCTATGGGATTTTTTGTGATACTTCTTTTTAATACAATTGAAATGAAATCGATCTTATTGAGCTATTTCTAAATTTTACTTAATTATTGTAATAAGACTTGCTTAAGACCTAAGTCTTAAGAAGGGTATTATATAGGATTACTTTTAGTGAATTCCACAATTATTTATGTCTTTAATTATTTAGTGATTTACAAGTTGTCCTAAGTTTATAATAATATTTGTTAATATATATTTTATAAATGTAAAGAAGTACTTAAAGTATGAGTAAATATGGTAACATATTTAACACTTTACTACGTCTTTGATTTTATAGGATGTATAATAATATGAAACTTTATCTATATATACTGGGTAAAGAAGATGATATATACTAAATTAGAGATTTAGTATATTAACTAAGTAAAATAAAAATGTTAGATTTGGCTGTAAGAGAGAGATTCTTTCTTGCAGCTTTTTTGTTGCTCAATAAGGGGGATTTCTAAAAAAGTAAAAAGATAAAGTAGAAAAAGGGGGATTTAATAGTGACTTATTATGAGGATAAGAAAATTAGGATAAGAGATATAGAAAAAGGAGATATCATTAATTTATTTTCTTGCAGAATTGACAAGGAAATTAATAGGTATGATCCAAGACCTATACCAAGTAATAGTAGGGAATTAATTCAAGAATGTAAAATCTATTGTGATAACTTTGAAAGAAATGTGCTCAATGATAGATTAGAAGATCGAATGTATAGATATTTTATAATAACCGATAATGATGAAAATTTTATAGGTTTTGTCAACTTATTTAGTATAGATACAGTTGCAAAGCAGGGGGAAATGGGAGTTACCATAGGTGATAAAAGATATTGGAGGAAAAGCATAGCTTATGACTCTATTAAGATAGCCATAAACTATATATTTAATACCATGGATATAAATAGAATATATGTGGAGATTGAAGAAAATAATAAGCCATCATTAGCACTATTTAACAAGCTAGGATTTAAAAAATGTGATGAGTATATGGAAGATGGAGAATTTAAATTTATAGTAATGGATATTCAATCTTATAATGATTAAATTTTAAATAGTTTCATATGCAGAAATTTACCTATGCAACTATTTAAATATAGAACTATACAACTAGTTAAATAGTTCTTCTGTTCATGAGGGTTTGTGGGATTTGGTTATTTAGATGATTTAGTAATTCTATACACAAACATAAAGAAGTGACGTATTAGAAATGTAAATTTAGCTAGTAGTAAATAGTTAAATTCAGTAAGTTTAGATAAAAAATAAATTAAAATATACTTAAATTGAAGGGGGGAAGTGATTGAGGTATCAATTAGATGACCTTATTGCTAAATTAATTATGAAGAATAAAAAAATATTAAGTCCAATGATATTAAAACTTGAAGAGGATATGAATTCTGGAAATGATAATGCTATAGATATATTTTGGAAAAAGATCGAAAGAGAAGGGGCGCCTCTTATTGAAGACATAGAGGGAGATGAAGAAAATTCAATTGTAACTGTAATTTGGAGACAGGATAGAGAAATTGATAATATATTTGTTTTCAGTGAAATATTTGGAGGATGGATGTTCGGAGAAGGCGATAAAAAAACTAATTTATATAGATTAGGTAATAGCGATTTATGGTATAGAAGTGCTATTTTATCTAAAAAAGCTCGTTGCTTATATACATTGATAGCAAATGTTAATGAAGAGTATGAATGGAGGGATGAAGATGTAATTATAGACCCCCTGAATCCTAAAACTTATACAGCTGCAAGAGATGAGGAGAATCCTGAAGATATAGCGCTCCTTGTACCTACCGAAAATATAATTGAGATGCCTGAGGCTAAAGAAAAAATATGGACAAAGGAAAGAACTGATAATAAAATAGGAAAAATTCATATGTCTAGATTTAAGTTTAAGTCAGATAAAAAAGAAAGAAGAGTTTGGATATACACGCCTTATGGATATGAAGAAAATGGATATGATAACAATCTAATGGTGTTTACTGATGGATGGGAATATATAAACTTAGTAGAAACTCCTAAAATACTAGATAATCTCATAGGTGATAGGCATATAAGTTCTACCTGTGCTGTATTTATTGAAGGCTCTGATAATAGAGCAAAAGAGCTAATTTGTAATAATGAATTTTTGAAATTTATTACAGAAGATATATTACCATGGGTTACCAAAAACTATAAGGTGACAAAAAATCCTAAAAACACAATTATTACAGGATTAAGTTTAGGTGGACAATTTGCAGCTTATGCAGCATTTAATGGATCTGATATATTTGGAAATGTTCTATCGCAATCAGGAGCATTTGCATGGTTTATTGATGATAAGGGAGAAATACAACTTGATTCTGAAGGAAATAGTAAATTAATAGAGGAATACAAGGATTCAGAGGTATTACCAATAAACTTCTATTTAAATATGGGAAGCCTAGAAGGATTTTCAAAAGGCCATGTGGAGGCAAACAATAGAATGATAGCTACATTAAAAAGTAAGGGATACAATGTAACTTCTGAAACTTTTATAGGTGCTCATCTTTATTATGATTGGCAAGATAATCTAGCAAATGGAGTAAAAGCTTTGTTAGTAGATAAACAATAGTAAAGAGGTTAATTAAATAAAATTATTAGATAATTTTCATTATTAAAATGATTTGATCAGATACTTAAGGGGGATATAGTATATGAAATTTCAAATGTGGTCAAAGGAAATATTAAGTTATGAATTAAGGGATGGATATAGACTAGAGAGGGCTGATAATAAAAGGTTCACTGATTACTATACAGTTTACTCACAGATGAACATTGCTAATGGCTTCTTTAAGAAAAGTTATGACGTAATGAGAACTGTAGTTGATGATGAAGATGAATGCTTTTGGATTATTAAAGATGATAAAAAAATAGGTGGAGTGTTTATAGAACCTAATAATATATCAGAATTATTCATTATACCTCCCTATTCAAACGTAGATTTATTATTAGAAAGACTTAAAGAAATTCTAGTTTTTTGGTCAGATACTACAAAGGATATACTTGCGGATATAGTACAACCATCTTTAGTTGAAAATTATGAGAAAATAGGATTTAAGAAAATTGAAAGCGGTAGGTGGATGATAAGACCGACAGAAGAATTCAATATTATGTGGGGAGAAGGTTTTTATGCGAATTTACCTAAAAGAGAAAATCAAGGAGAAATAGGAAAGTTACTTTATGAGGCTTTTGAAAACAATGTGAATCTTCATAGTAGTTATACTCTAGATGAATATACAGGTTGGGTAAAAGAATACTTTGATGATTATTTAGACAGTGACATGCTAAATAGAGCTTCTACCCTTGTATATGATGGAAATACTAATGAGCTAGTTGGAGTTTGTTATGTATCACTTTGGCAGGAATGGCCTTTAATATCTCAGATAGCTGTTAAGCCAAGCTATGAAGGTAGGGGGATTGGAACTAAGATGCTAAAAAAGGCACTTACTATTCTAAAGAAAGAGTATCCTGTAGTTAGGCTATATGTTGATATAGGAAATGAAGCCGAGGAAGTTTATGATAGCTTAGGATTTTTAAAGGGGCTTGAGTTGACACAGATGAAGTTAGTTTAATTAGAGAGTAGGTAATAGGATGAGTGAAAATTGTGAAATAGAAGAAATGGGGAGTTTTTTCAATTTAAGGGCCGAAGGATATGAAAAGCATATGGAAGACGCCATAAATTCCTTTGAAGAATACTACAAGTTAGTTTCTTCTACGCTAAAATACACTGAAGAAGTTATTGAAATTCTAGATTTAGGATGCGGTACAGGCCTTGAGTTAGAAGAAATATTCAATAAGGTACCTAATGCTAGAGTAACTTGTATAGATTTATCTGAGGAAATGCTAAAAATTCTTAAAGAAAAATATAAGGATAGATTGAACCAAATAAATATAATAGTTGCATCCTATTTAGAGGAAGAGCTTGGTGTAAGTAAATATGATTATATATTTGGAGTAATGACTATGCATCACTTTTTATATGATGAAAAGTTAGAACTTTATAAGAAAATAAAATTAGCATTGAAGGAAGAGGGGAGTTATATAGAAGGAGACTATGTGGTAAGTAAATATTATGAAAAGAAGTGGCTTAAGCGAAGAGAAGAATTATTGAAAGAATATGAGAATAAGAAAATTAAGATTTATCACATAGATATTCCTTTTTCGCTAACTACACAAAAAAGGCTATTGAAAGAAGCAGGATTTAAAAATCTTCATATAATTTTTCAAAAGGGTGAACACCTAATTTATGATGTAAAGTAAGGATATTAATATAAAATCGCATATGTAAGATAAAATGGAAATGGGATACTGGGTTTAAAACTATTGATTAACATCCATAGTCTAATATTACGTAAAGAATTAGACTATAGATGTTAGTCATAAAATAAGTTAATTGAAGAAATGGTTTCAACATAATTAATTGAAAGGGGTGATGATAATGAAGTTGCCAATAAAAGATTACTTTGGATTATTATATAAGTACTTAAAAAAGCAAAAGATTATGGTAATACTACTATTTCTTATATTAGTTACTAACTTAGTAATACAATTAGCAAATCCACAAATATTGAGATATTATATTGATGCTGTAACAGCAGATTTGGGCAGAGAAAATTTAGTAATAGCAGCTCTATTATTTATAGGTTTTGGAATTATAAGGCAAGTATTTAAAATTATATCAACTTATATTAGTGAAAAAGTTGGATGGAGAGCAACTAATGCATTAAGAGGAGATTTAATAGAGCACTGCATAAACTTAGATATGGATTTCCATAAAACACATCAATCAGGAGAAATGCTTGAAAGGGTTGATGGAGATATAAATGCTCTATTTAGTTTCTTCTCTACTTTTGTACTGCAATTTATATCAAATTTAGGACTTTTAATAGGAATAATTTTATTGCTCTATAAAGAAGATTGGAGGATTGGATTAACATTAACCATGATTGCTATTTTGGATATGGTTGTAATGAAATATATAGAAAAACATTCATCAAAGCATTGGGAAAAATCAAGGGAATATAGTGCACAGTTGTATGGTTTTTTAGGAGAACAGATTACTAGTGTGGAAGATATAAATACTTGTGGCAGTAAAAAATACACTATGAATAGTTTATATAAATTATTCAGAAAAATGCTGCCCGTGGAAATAAAAGCCAGTTTAGGTCACTATTATATGTGGATAGCTAACATAATTGTCTTTGCATTAGGTAATGCTGCAGCATTAATACTTTCAGCGTATTTTTACGGAAATTCATTAATAACCTTTGGTACTGTATATTTAATATTTTACTATGTTGAGCTAATGGCTAATCCACTAGAAGAAATCAGATCACAGATGCAAAAACTTCAAAGAGCAGAAGCGAGTATTAAGCGCATAAAAGAGCTTTTGCAAATTAAAAGTACAATAAAGTATGGTGACAATTATTTAAATAGTAAAGATTCTATTGATGTAGCCATAGATGGAGTTTCATTTAGTTATGAAGATGGAGAGGCTGTACTTAAGGATATAAATATTGATATAGAAAAAAATACTATTTTAGGAGTACTAGGTCATACAGGGAGTGGTAAAACTACCTTAGCTAGGTTAATTGTAAGGTTATACGATGTATGCAATGGAAGTATTAGATTTAATGGAGAAAATCTAAAGACCTTTACTAAAGAAAGTTTGATGGAAAATATTAGTTATGTTACTCAAGAAGTACAAATTTTTCATGCAACAGTTAGAGAAAATCTCACACTCTTTAATCCTAGTATTAAAGATGAAACTATACTTAATATCATTGAAGATATTGGATTAATACCATGGTTTAATAATTTACCCAGGGGACTAAATACTATTCTAGATAGTGGTGGTAGCGGCTTATCTTCAGGAGAAGCTCAACTTCTCGCTTTTGTAAGAGTGTTTCTTAAAAATCCCAAATTAGTTATTTTAGATGAAGCTACTTCAAAACTTGATCCAATCACTGAAGGACTTATAGATAATGCACTAAATAAACTACTCCAAAATAGGACTTGTATAATTATAGCTCATAGACTTGGAACAGTTGGGAGAGCAGATAGCATTTTGATTCTTGAAGAAGGAACAATTGTAGAGTACGGCAATAGAAATCAACTTTATAAAGATAATAATTCAAAATTTTATAATTTACTACAAAAGGGTATGGAGGAGGTGCTGGCATGATAAAAAGTAAAAAAGAGAAAATTCCAGTGCTTGAGTATATTGCTAAGATGATAATGTATAGACCGTGGTATTATTTACTCAATTGCTTTTTATGGATAACAATTCATATGTTTCCATTGATACCAGGTTTAATTACTAAGAGATTTTTTGAAGTCTTAGAGAAAAGTGGAGGGTTGAATAGTGAAATTCTAAGCCTTATGGTATTAATTTTAGTAGTAGCATTAACTAGATCAATTATTATAGCTATGGGTGGAAGAGTAGATGCTAACCATAGATTTTCTATGAGTGGATTACTTAGAAGAAATCTACTAGAGTGTATTATAAATAATCCATTAATTGAAAATAAGACTTCTTTAGGTGAGTCTATGAACTGTTTTAGAGATGATATAGAAGAGATTGAGACTGTTATAAGCTTCACTTTAGATATAATTGGGGATGGATTATTTGCTTTAGGAGCACTAATTATTTTATTAACCATAAATGTAAAGGTAACTTTATTTATTTTTGCTCCTTTAGTTATAGTAATTTTATTATCACAAAAAGCTATGAAGTATATTTCAAAATACAGGACTACTGCTAGGGAAGCAACTGGTGATGTATCAGGGGCTATCGGCGAAATATTTACTGGAATACAAGCCATAAAAATATCTGGAAGTGAGAAGTATATAATTAATAATCTGAATAATCTAAATGAAAAAAGAATGAAATATATGGTGCGCGATAAGATTTTTGTAAATATAATGGATGCTATATATGAAAATGCTGTAACTATTGGTACTGGATTTATATTGTTATTAACAGGTAAATATATGCTGGAAGGGAGCTTTTCGGTAGGAGATTTTTCACTATTTCTATATTATCTTCCCTTTGTAGCTGATTTTGCAGGCTTCCTTGGAGAAATTTTTGCTAGGTATCAGCAAGGAGGAATTGCCTTTAAGAGAATGTTTAAACTCTTAGATGAAAACATGGAAAAAGAGTTATTAGCTCATAATTCATTATATCTAAAAGGTGAATTAATTGAGGAGAAATGTAAACAAGAAGATATAGAAGTTAAGAGTTTAGAGGTTAAAGAGCTAACCTATAAGTATAATGAAACTAGTGGTATAGAAAATATTAACTTAAGAGTAAATAAGGGTGATTTCGTAGTAGTTACAGGAAGAATTGGAGCAGGGAAGACAACTCTTATAAAATCTATTTTAGGAATGTTACCTGTAGATAGTGGGAGAATCTATCTAAATAATGAAGAAGTTAAAAATAATAGTGAAAAGCTAACACCGCCAATAGTAGCTTATACGCCTCAGAATTCTAACCTATTTAGTGATACTATTAAAAATAATGTTCTTTTAGGACTAAAGGATGAAGGAAAAATATTGGAGCAAGCTATATATTCAGCAGTATTAGATAGGGATATTAAGAGTTTTAAGGATGGAATAGATACCATGATAGGTTCTAAAGGAGTAAAACTTTCCGGAGGCCAAAGACAAAGGGTAGCTGTGGCAAGAATGTTTGCAAGAAGGGCTGATTTATATGTCTTTGATGATATATCTAGTGCCTTGGACATAGAAACAGAGATAAAGCTTTGGGATAGGATGTTTGAAAGGAAAAATATAACGGCCTTAGTAGTTTCTAATAGACATGTAGCCTTAAAGCATGCAGATAAAATTTTAGTTATGAAGGATGGAAAAATTGAAGGTCAGGGAAATCTTGAAGAACTTCTTGAAAACTGCGAAGAAATGAGGCAGATATGGGGTCTTGAAGCTTAGAAGATAGCCTATATAGAATAAGTTTCTGAATATCCAAAGTTAGACTTTACTTCCCTATTGAATAAAAGGAAGGATATTGATTACATGTTTAATCAATCTCCTTCCTTTTAAGCATTTTATACTGAATTAAATATAATATATTTTATAAGACATATTCCATATGATAATCAAAGGGCTCAAGACTATATAGCTTTTTATTTATTTCTTTAGTTAATATACATCCCATACACCTATAAAAGGTTTGAGCATTTTCACAAGATGAGGCAGAGATATAAATTTTATTAGCCTTTAATTCTCTAGCTTTATCAATACACATGTTAAATAGTGTTTTCCCAATACCTTTATGGCGGTGGCTGTTTGTAATGTGAAGATTGGACAATTGAATATACTGTTTTTTACTTCCAAAGAATTCATTTTCTAGGGAAGCAAATCCTACTAATTTACTTTCATCAAAGGCTGCAAAAACTGAACCCCCTTTCTCAAATGTAGATTTTAATTCATTACATATGCATAATAGCTCATTATTATCCCAATTCTCTTCATAATAGATATCTTTTAGGTACTCACTTCCATCATCTCTTAGTCTCCAAGCTCTGTATATTTTCTCGTGTCTATCAAAATCATTTAATAGTTCAGGAACCAAGTCAGTTATTTTTAATTCTTTATATATCATCGTTTATTTCCTTTCATAACTTATGTTAATAGATTATTTACCATCTAAGGTATCTAAATGAGATAATTTATTTGTATAAATTATTCTATGACAACAGCTAGTTATCTGCCAGTGATGTATTCCAGTATCACCTGTAGATATAAAAAGTTGTGAATTTATAGGAAGCTCAAGAAAACTTCTAAAAAGCATATTTATAATGCCACCATGAGCAACAATGGCTATAGTAGAATCAGAGGAGTTTTCACTAACTATCTTTGATAATATGGATTCAGATCTAGCTCTGAATTCTATCATACTTTCCATTCCATACATAGATGTGTGAGGCCATCTTATAGCAGGTTCAGGATAACGCTCATTTGCTTCTTCCCTAGATAACCCCGCTAATAGTCCATTATTAAATTCCATGAGTCCATTTTCATATATAATAGGAATGTTAGTAGCATTAGATAATATTTTAGCAGTCTCACTAGAACGTTTTAACGGACTGGAATAAATTATATCAATATTATAATTTATTGATAAAAAATTTGACATAGCTAAACCTTGCTTATATCCAAGTTCTGTTAATGGGAAATCTGCTCTTCCTTCATGAACATTTAATATGTCTGCTTCTGATTGACCATGTCTAATTACAATGATATCCAAATTTATAGTTCCCCCTCATAATTAATTTAAGGTTATAAAATAATTATATAGTATAAATAAAATGAATTATATGAATTTTTAGTTAAATATAATTGCAATTAAATGATTATTCATAGGTGAAGAATAATAACTTTTTAAATAAATTAAAATTTATATATAGATTATATTCATTTATTAACCTGAAAAAGTGTAACAATTATAGCATTTGTATTATAGTTAGTAGAAAAATTTATGGAAGACAGGGAGGTTATTATAAGTAAATAATATGAAATTATTAATTATTATAGAATCATAGGAAGTGTTCTACTAATAAAAAATTCTATATTTTATGTTATAAATAAATAATAAGGGAATTAAAAGGAGTGATACTAATGAAGAGGAAACTTATTACATTAATTATATGTGGAGCATTAGCAGGCACTGCACTGGTAGGATTAACTTTACAAAATAATTCTAAGTACATTAATAATTCAGCTATTGAAAGTGTAGATGAAAAAGAAGACATAATAGAGGACAATAGAAATGAAATTGCTGTATATGATGAAGTAGATGAAGAAGATAATAACAGTAATGAAGAAATAAACCTTAGTAAAGATACTAGGTTATCTCGGGGTGGCGGACAAGCTGATAATTCACAAAATGATAAAAATGTAGTTAATAATGATGAAGGAAGTAATTTAGAGGAAAAAGAAAGTTCTAATACTACAGTTAATAATCAAGAAGAAATAACTGAAGGTAATTCTTATAGTAATACTGAAAAGTCATCAGTACCATCTCAGGAAAAAGTGAATACACCATCTAAATCAACTATATCGACTACAACAGTTACAGGTGATTTTTCATTGCAAATAGAACAGCTTATATTTACAAAAGTAAATGAAGAGAGAGCTAGAGCGGGTATGAGCACCCTAAGTTACAGTAGTCTTATGGAGAAATACGCAAGAATAAAATCAAAGGATATGGGAGATAAAAATTACTTTGACCATAAAAATATAGAGGGTGAGCTTATAACAGCGCAAATGGCTAGAGACGGTATTTCTTATAGATCTTGGGGAGAGAATATAGCTTATATAGGTGGAGTATCTGACATAAATGAACTTGCTAATCAATTTATGACAAATTGGATGAATTCACAAGGACATAGAGAAAACATATTATCTCCTAACTTTACAAGCATAGGTGTTGGGGTATATAAAGCTGGAAATAGATACTATGCTACACAAGAGTTTTATAAATAATTGTACAAGCATTAAAAGTTTCACCGTTAATATATATTATATAATTAAGAACATAGTTAAAAAGCACTAAGATAAAAGATATCTTTAGTGCTTTTATTTTATATAAAGCATTTATTAAAAGTTATTATTCATTTGTTAATACTGTAAGTTTATTGTAATATATAATAAAGGTTAATCCGATGACTATCAGCTCTAATACTCTTTCTTCTTCAAAATTGGAGTTAAGAGCTAGTACATCCCTGGATAACGATTTCCCCTAAAATACAACGACTTCTAAGTATTAAATAAATTGATACTAAGAAGTCTGTTAGTAAGCTTCAGAGAAGCTAAGAACTTTGTTTATAGAGTAATCTAATATTAATAAGGAGTGAAATAATGAAAGTTAATTTTTATAAATTTAATGAAATAGATGATTATAAATTAAAATTTGCAGTAATAATGGCAAGATATATGAATCAATGGATATTTGTAAAGCATAAAGAAAGAGATACTTGGGAGATTCCAGGAGGACATAGAGAAGAGAATGAAAGTATAAAAGATACTGCAAATAGAGAATTGAGAGAAGAAACAGGGGCTATAAAATTTAAACTTAATCCTGTAAATATATACTCTGTTGCAAGGGAGAGTAATGACACTGATGAATATGATGAATCCTATGGGGCACTTTTCTTTGCCGATATTGAAGAGTTAGGTCAACTTCCTAACTTAGAAATTGAGGAAATTTGCTTATTCAATAATCAACCTAAAAATATTACTTATCCATTAATACAGCCTTATTTATTTAATAAAGTTAGTAGAATATATACTTTAGATGATAGAGCAAGATTAAATGAACCTATAAGCATTAGGTAGAAGGGAGTTAAAAAATGGGGAAAAACTTTGAAGATATGTTAAAATCATATGATAAAAACAATAAAAGAAATGATTTAAACTCCATGGGACTTAAAAAACCCATTATGTTAATGGAAGGAGATAAAGTTGCAACTATAAGTCTATCTTGGGGCGGAGCAGGAGATGAAGATATTCTTTGGAGATATGAAGTAGGGAAAAAAAGACTCCAAGAAGATTTTGGGCTTAAAGTTATGGAAATGACGACAACTCTTAAGGGTACAGAATATGTATACAATAATCCAGAGGAAAGGGCAAAGGATTTGATGGAAGCTTTTAAAGATCCTTCGATTAAAGGTATTTTTTCTTGTATTGGGGGCAATGAAAGCATAAGAATTTTACCTTATATTAATTACGAAGTAATAAGAAATAATCCCAAAATCTTTATTGGTTATTCTGATAGTACAGTTACACATTTTATATGTATGAAGGCTGGAATTTCTAGTTTTTATGGACCTGCGGTACTTTCTGAATTTGCAGAAAATATAAAAATGTTTGACTATACTAAGTTTTATATAAATAGAGCACTATTTACTAATGATGTTATTGGTAATATTAGACCATCAGAAATTTGGACAAGTGAATATCTACCTTGGGAAGTTGAGAATAAATTTATTTCAAGAAAAGTAAATAAAAATATGGGATATGAATTATTGCAAGGAAGTGGAAAGGTCCAAGGACATTTAATAGGTGGTTGTATTGAGGTATTAGAAATGTTAAAAGGAACTGAAGTATGGCCAAGTAGTGATAAGTGGAAAGATGGAATATTATTTTTGGAAACATCTGAAGATAAACCAGAACCTACTTATTTGGAATATTGGCTACGAAACTATGGTGCTCAAGGAATTTTACAAAACATAAATGGAATAGTTTTTGGAAAACCTTATGATGATGTTTATTATAATGAGTATAAGGAAGCATTTATTAAGGTCATAAGAGATGAATTGAAACTAAAAGATTTACCAATACTATTTAATGTGAATTTTGGACACACAGCACCTATGATTACAATTCCTTATGGAGCAAAGGCTGAAATAGATTGTGAAGAGAAGGATTTTTCAATAATAGAAAGTGGAGTTAGGAAGTGATAAAATGAGATACGTTATTGTTTCTGTTATAAAGGGGGAAGCAGGAGATTTTAATAATAATCTTAGAAAAGAAGTTTATAGTAAGTTTAAGGCTAAGTCTTCAAAATTACCTGCACATTTTACTATAAAAGCCCCATTTGAATACGATGGAGATATTAAAGAACTAGAGAAATCTATAGAAAATTATTGTATAGCTCATAAAAGAGAGCCTTTAGAGATTAACGGCTATAATCACTTTGATGATAGAGTGATATATATGAATATGATAATGAGTCAAGAAGGAAAGGCTCTTCATGATGAATTAATTAGTAAAATGAGTAGGATTCCTTATATTGAATTTACTAATAAAGATGGTAAGGATAAAATATTTCATATTACGATAAGTTCAAGAAGAATAAAAAGCATATATTATGATCTTTGGAATTATGTAAATAAGTATCCATGCAATTTTCAGGGTTATTTTGATAATGTATGCATTTTTAGGTGGGAGACTAATACTTGGGTGTTACATAGAGAGTATCTTTTCCAAAAGTAAAATAATATAATAACTACTGATTGATAATTTAAAATCAGTAATTATTATAGAAAATTAATATAGATATAGTTATGTATAAAATTAAAATTACAATAAATCTTTATAATTAAGCTAGAATAAATTTTATATATTTATAAGATATATCTGGATAGGAGTAGATATGGGTAATGATATAAAAAGATGTATAATGATATTTCCAGAGTTTCAAAATATAAATATAATTAATGAAATAAGAGAAACTTATGATCCTTTTGTAAATAATGTGAGCCCTCATATTACGTTAGTCTTTCCTTTTGAAAGTAAAATTAAAGAGTACCAATTGAGAAATTGGATGAATGAAGCATTAAAGGGTGTAAAGCCCTTTCATGTGGAACTAGAAGGAATAATAAAAATTAGCAGTGATTTAAGTTTATATTTATGTTTAGAGGTAAAGAAAGGCAAAGAAGCGATAAGAGAAATTCACAGTAGATTATATAATGGAATACTTAAGGCGTATAAGCCACAGTGGTTAAATCAGGTTGAATTTATACCTCATATGACTATTGGCAAATTTAGTTCTGAGGAAGAGCTAAATATTGCGTATGAAAGAATTGGAAACGTGAAAGAGAAATTTCTTTCTAAGGTGGACAAGATATCTGCAGAAATTGTAGTTGAAAATGATAGATCTATTAGGGAAATAGAGATTAATTTACAAGAGTAGATTATATTAATAAGCATTATAAGGAGAAGATATAATGAAGAGAAGATTTGCTAATAAGCCAGATTGGAGTAGAGTATTAAGGAAAGAGTTTAAAATTGAATTCATAGATAATGAAGAGTTAAAAGGATATATATCTAGTATTCATATGAAAGAGATAACAGAACCATTAATTATACAAACTAAGGGTGTGGATTATTGTATTGTGGATAAAGAATATTCTTGGATTCAGTATTTTCCAGAAAATAAAAACTATGTATTAACAGTTATGATTGATGAAAAACACAATATAATTCAATGGTATTTTGACATTTCAGAAAAATATGAACTTACTGAGGATGGAATACCTTTTTATGATGATTTATTTTTGGATATAGTAGTGTTAACTACAGGAGAAGTAATTCTACTAGACGAAGAGGAATTAGAGGAAGCTTTAAATAATAAGAAAATAACAGAAAAACAATATGGGGATGCAAAAGAACAGGCTAAGGAACTTATTGTATGGATAAATAAAAACTTTGAAAAATTATATGAACTTACTAAGAAATATTATAATCATTTACAAAATATTTCTTAGGAAATATATTACATATAAGAAATGTTTTGTATGAGATACCTCTGAGCATGTTTCAAACAAAGTTGAACATTTCATAAGGATTCGTGTAATATTTTTTAGTATAGGTACAATTAAAAAAATCCACAAAAGAAATTGTAAACCTAACATTAATAAAAAGATTACAATTTTCGCAAAAGCTATAGAAATGGATGTACACATATGTTAATATATGAAGGAATAAATATTTGAAATAAAATATAATAAGTATTAATATGGGAGGTACAACATTGAAAATTACAACTAAGAACATTATATTATGCGCTATTTTTGCTGCATTAACAGCTATTCTCTCACAAATATCAATACCACTGCCGTTTACTCCTGTTCCTATAAATCTTGCCATAATATCAGTTTTTATTGCAGGAGGCTTATTAGAAACTAAGATAAGTGCAATTAGTCAATTGGTATATGTAATAATTGGAGCTATCGGAGTTCCTGTTTATGCAAACTTTACAGGGGGTCTTGGAATTCTAGTTGGTCCTACAGGAGGATATATAGTAGGATATATTATAACTACAATTATAATTGGAGTTATAGTTAAAAGGTTAGGGAACAGTATATATTCTTATACAGTGGCTATGGTAGTAGGTATCTTAGGGTGCTACTTTGTAGGAACAGTATGGTTTATGCATATAACTGAAAGTGGACTAATAGAGGCGTTGCTTATGTGTGTAGTACCATTTTTAATTGGAGATATATTAAAAATTATTTTATCAGCATTCTTAGTTAAAAAGTTAAAAAAATATGTATAGACAATTAATAAAAGGGGCTTTCGCAA
>NZ_DLNT01000046.1:42545-90578 GCF_002477055.1 Clostridium sp. UBA7503 | reverse complement strand
CCCATGCTGGGCGCACTTAAATAAGACTCAACCTACCATATCTAATGATAAATTGAGTCTTAATAACTATCTTGTTAAGTAAGCATATAATAATTTTATTGTTCCTTCTAAAGCTGTATAGTGAGTTCTTTCCATTCCATGAGAAGCATGAACTCCAGGTCCTATTAGTGCACCTTTAATATTATTTCCACCACTAAGTGCTGCTCCAACATCTGAACCATACATTGGATAAATGTCTACAGCATATTTTATTTCATTGCTTTTAGCAAGACTTACTAGGTCTGTAGTCATATTAAAATCATATGGCCCATTAGAATCCTTAGCACAGATAGAAACATCATATTCTGTACAAGATAAATCTTCTCCAATACATCCCATATCTACAGCTATCATTTCTGTTATATCCGATGGTATATAGGCTGAACCATGTCCAACTTCTTCATAAACAGATATAAATACTTTAGTAGTATAGGTAGGAACTATCTTTTCACTACTTAATATATGAAGAAGATTCATTAAACATGCAACGCTACCTTTATCATCTATAAATCTAGATTTTAAAAATCCACTTTCTGTTATAGTAGTTTTAGGATCTATAAATATAAAATCTCCAGGGCATATGCCTAGTTTTTCTACATCTTCTTTAGATTTTACAACTTCATCAAGTCTTACTTCCATATTCTTTGGATCACGAGCTTTAGATTTTGCATCTTCATACACGTGAATAGCAGGACTAGTGCTTAAAAATGTTCCATTATATATTTTTCCATCTCTAGTTCTAACCTTACAATATTCAGCATCTAAAGTAGGAACTATCGGTCCTCCAATTAAAGTAAACTTTAAAGTACCTTCACTAGAAATAGATCTTACCATAGCTCCTAATGTATCTACATGTGCAGATAACCCTATTACTTTGTCATTACTCTTTCCAGGAACAGTTATAACTCCACAGCCTTTAACAGTCTTTTCAAAAGTATAACCTAGCTCTTCTGTAATTGATTGGATTTTATCCATAACTTCATAACAAAATCCACTTGGGCTATCAATAAGCAATATTTCTTTTGCTGTATTTAAAACCTTTTCTTTGTTTACTGTTATCATTTTTCGCCCTCCCAATAATATAAATTTTATATTTCTATTATTCTGTAATCTTAGATATAAAGTAATTAATTTTTAAAATATCTAAATAATTATAATAGTCATATAATTTAGTCTCTCTAAATATTATAATATTCATCTATAAATTATTAAAGGGTTTATAAAAATATTTTTTATAAAGTTTTCTATTCAATAAATCCCTTTTCTTTCATTTTTTCAGCATTATTAAATAAAGCCATACCAGTTTTCATCTTTCTAAAATTAAAGCTATTATAAAATCCTTCTTTTCCCTTAGCAGCATATAAAATTACATTACATCCTCGCAATGACTCAAGTATAGTGCTTACAATTAATTTTCCTATACCTTTACCTTGATACTGCGGCAATATAGCTACATCATAAATTGCACCTTGATAAACTCCATCTGATAATGCTCTTCCAAATCCAATAAGCCTATTGTTATCATATATAAACACAGTAATATAACTATTTTCAAATGCTTTCTTATGGGTAGCTTCATCAAAATATCCCATACCTCCCAGCTTTAATATTTCTGGTATTAAGCTCCAATCCACCTTAGCACAGTCTTTTTCTATTTTTATATTCATAATATCACTCCCAAGTTATGTTGTTTTATGCTAATTATTGATTCTTATATTTATCAATTTTTAAGGTTTTATATAAGCATAGCCTTCTTCTTCTTTCTTTACAATTTCAGCTACTCCACCAGATACTACTTATATAAAATCTTATATAATAATGTTTAATCATAGCTATGAATTATTTTTTCCCAGTGTATTAAGTTAATAATATCTATATTAAAATAAAAAGTCCACCTCTCTTATATTAAATTTTCTTTCTTAAAAATAAAATAATCTGTGCTCCCCCATTAGTATAAGGATAATAATATTCTCCTTATTGGGTTTACACAGATTATTTTATACATTCTTATAATGTTCCATATTCATCTTTATCTAAAATAATTAAAGCTCTCGTTAATTCTTCCACATGTTCCTTTTCATCCCTAGTTATTTCATTTATAATTTTAATTAAAGTATCGTTATTTATATTTCTCACAAATTGTTCATAAAGTAAAATAGCCTCTAGTTCTCCTTTTATTCCTTTTCTAATAGTTACAAGTAGATTAACATCCTTATCATATTTATTAGTATAGTCTTTATACTTCTCTTTAGATGATATATCTACATGTTCTTTGGCTTCTTCCTGTAATTCCGCCTGTTCTAGATCAACACATCTTAGAGCATTTAAAAACATTGCATAATGCCTTTTTTCATCTTCCATAATATGATGAAATAACTCTTTAAGTTCTTTGTTTTCTGTAACTGCTATAAAATGACTATAATCATTTATTGCTACAACTTCTGCAACAAGTCCCTCTCTTAAAAAATCTTCAACACTTTTTGCTATGCCTTGCGGTTGTCTTTCAGTAGTATAACTCATAATAGTCCCCTTAATTATTTATCTACATTATATATATATTAAAAATTATTTTATCTTATGAATGGTTCTTGTACATTTACATATATTACTTCTGTATCTAAAGAGATTTCATATACACATTTTTAGATAACTCACTAAGTCTATCCTCATCTAATACATATATTTTTTTATTATCACATTTTATAATTGATTTCGATTCAAGCTCTTTAAATGTTCTCACCAAATGCCTATAAGTTGTTCCTAAAAATTCAGCAATCTCTTTAAATGATGAGTTTAAAAGTATATAATTTTTATCATCTTCTAAATGCTCAACTAGGTAGCTAGCTAGCCTATTTACAAGGGGATATACAAAGTTATATGAACTATTATTAATGGTTTCATGAAGCTTTTCACTTAAAGAGCCTACTAAATGATGTAAAAAGTTCACATTATCAATATAATTTACTCTAAGTATAGTTGATGGTATGGCAATTAAAAAAGTATTTTCTATAGCTTCAACATTACATTGTATGGGCTTATTTTTTAAAAACTCTAAATCTCCTATAGTATTAAAGGCTTTATAAAACTTTAATAGCATTGATTTACCATTTTCAAAGAGATAGGATATTTTAATTTTCCCATCTACAAGTAAATAGTAATATTCAAGTTCATCCTCCGCTTCTAATATAACTTCATCTTTTTCATAAAAATGGAGTTGAGCATAGTTTACTATATACTCATCAAATAGTTCTTCTATGTTATACTTAACAAAATACTTGTTTAAGAGTTGTTGGTTCAAAATTTTTTTCATAAATTCTCCTTATCATGACATATGTCCTATAGCTATATATATGAATATGGTAACTTATGAATTAGAGGATGTAAAGTATAGATGGAGGTTTATTATGAATTACGAAGTTATAATATTTGATGCAGATGAAACCTTATTTGATTTCAAAAAGTCCGAGAAATATGCTCTTAAAAATACTATGATTGAGTTCGGCATAGAGTATGATGAAAATTATCATTTAAAAGTATATAAGGATATAAACACACTTATATGGAAAGATTTTGAAAATAGACTTATCCTTCAGAGGAATTTGAATATTGAAAGATTTAAAAGATTATTAAGTAAATTAAATATTAAATTTGATGAAGTTAAATTTGCAAAATCATATATAAAACATTTGTCCTACGCATCATTTTTATACGATGATAGTATAGCTCTTATAAAAAGTCTATATAAGGACTATAGACTTTTTATAATTACTAATGGTCTTAAAGATGTCCAAGATAATAGAATAAGAAAATCTGTTATAGGAAAATATTTTGAGGATGTAGTAATATCTGATGAGATCGAAGTATCTAAACCTGATCCAAAAATATTTCAGCATACTTTAAAAAATATAAATCATACTGATAAAACAAAAATATTAATGGTAGGAGATAGCTTAACTTCAGATATACAAGGTGGAATAAATTTTGGTATAGATACCTGCTGGTTTAATTCTAATAAGATTATAAACAAAGGTGCTATAAAACCTACATATGAGATTACTAATCTTATGGAACTTAAGAATATAGTTTAAAAATAGATAATATTAATTCTTAGTTAACAATATACAATTTATATATTTATTTTAACAGCATAGAGCCCGTGAAAAAAAGTGGATTCACCAAGAATCCACTTTTACATATTCAAACTATTTTTTCTTTAACTTTAATCTTAGCTTCTAATACTCACTATCATGCACTATTATGTTTATACTATCTACTACAATATTCTGCTAATATTGATTGTACTTCATAAATGTTACAACTGCTGCTAAAGGTCTTTTCTATAGGCATGCTCATTCCCGAAACAAATATTTTAAGTTCTGCATCTAAATCAAAATGTCCTGATGTTTCTACTTTGAAATTAGTAATTGCTCTATATGGTACTGAATGATACTCTACCTTTTTACCAGTAACCCCTTGCTTATCAATAATAATTAATCTTTTGTTTGTAAATATAATCATATCTCTTACTAGCTTGTATGCTTTTTCCATTTGTTCATTAGAACCTAATAATTTCATATAGTCTTCCTTGATTTTATTGATATCCACCTCTGACGCATTTCCTATTACACTACTAAATAATCCCATGACCACCACTCCCTTTATAAAATCAATTTAATTATACCCTAAATAACAAATATTAGTAAATACTTTTATATAGTTTATCTTCCCTTAAATATGTTTTTATGTGTCCTTATATTTACTTTATATATACTGTAATTAAAATCTATCACTTAATTTAAACAATTTTATAAAAAAAATAATTCTATAAAATCTTCTTTTTTTATGTTTCCAAAATATCTTTTCATATTAATATTATCTATTACGCTGTGAATTTCTTCAGTATTATGCTTTTTACCTATAAGAGCTTTTTCAATATTTTCAATATTTCCTTCTCCAAAGAAATCTCCAAAAATTTTTATGTGCTGCATTATACCCTTTTCAACATCAATACTTAACTCTATAGTACCAATAGATAACTTTTTCTCATTATAAAAATTATATTTGGGCGACTTTCCAAAATTCCACTGCCAAGTTTCATATTTAGTTTTGACTAAATTTTTAACCTCTTCAATTTCCTTATTATCTAAAGTAGTTATAACCTTATCTTTTTCTTCTTTACCGATATACTCAAATATTTTATTTTTAAAATCTATAACACTAAAGGATTCCTGTAGATGTTCACTAATATTTGTAATTCTACTAGATACAGATTTAACTGCTTTATCTGAAAATTTTATGGGTTTAGAAATTAAGGCATCACTTAAGTTAACTATGTCAGAAGAAAATAATAAAGTCCCATGATGCATTACTCTATTTTTATATTTACATTGAGCATTTCCAGAAAACTTCTTACCATCTATTAAAAGATCATTTCTCCCTGAAAATTCTGCCTTTACTCCTAATTCATTTAATACACCGATGATTGGAATAACGAATGTCTGGAAATCATTAAACTTTTTTCCATCATCCTCAACTATAAATGTAAAATTTAAATTCCCAAGATCATGAAAAACAGCTCCACCTCCACTTTGTCTCCTCACAACTTTTATATCATGCTTTTTAATATATTCCTCATTAATTTCTGATAAAGTATTTTGATTTTTTCCAACCACTATACAAGGTTCATCTCTCCAAAGTACAAAATATTCACCATTCTTTTTTCTTAATAAATATTCCTCTAGAGCTAAATTAAAATAAGGATCTGTGCAACTATTATCAATATATCTCATTTTTTCTCCTTTTTATTTTGAATATAATATAATGCATATTCTAAAAATAGTAGTTACTTATTTATACTGTGTATAGCTTCTTTATTTAATCCTAAGACAGCTTCATGTAGTGCCTCACCTAACGTTGGATGACTATGAACCACTTCTTTCAGCTCTGATACCGTCATTTTCTTTTCAACCATTATAGTGCCTTCTAGTATTAGATCTGACCCATGGGGTCCAAGAATGTGCACACCTAAAATCACATTATTTTCATCACTTATAACTTTTACCAAACCTTCACCTTCACCTAAAGCTAAAGCTTTTCCATTAGCACCAAACAAGAATTTATTTTTTTTATAGTTTATTCCCTTTTCTTTAGCTTCTTCTTCTGTAATTCCTACTACTGCTATTTCAGGGAAAGTAAAAATACAAGAAGGAATCACTGCTTTATGACAAGGTTTATTTAATAATATATGTTCCACAGTTTCTACCCCTTGATGAGAAGCTGCATGAGCAAGAAGTGAAATCCCATTAACATCCCCAACAGCATATACACCCTTTAAAGAAGTTTCATAATTTTCGTCAACCACTATGCCTTTTTTATATGTGTCTATTCCTAATCTATCTACATCAATACCTTCAAAATTAGGTTTTCTTCCCTTTGCAAGAAGTACTTTCTCCCCTCTTACTTCAAAGTCACCTTTCTTACCCTGACATTGTATAACTATTTCTTCAGCCTCTCTAAAACTCATAACTTTAGTTGAAGTAAGAATCTCTATTCCAGACTTTTTTGCCATAGCTGAATATCTCTTTGAAATATCTTTATCTATATCGTATAGTATAGAATTTCTCGCAACTATTACTGTAACTTTACTTCCCATAGCATTAAAAATACTGGCAAACTCCATTCCAATCACTCCACCACCTATAACTACTAAGGATTTAGGTATATGATTAAAATCTAAAAGTTCAGTGCTTGTTATAATATTTTTACTATTATATACTCCTTCAATGGATGGGATTTCAGCTTGAGATCCAGTAGCTATAATTATATTTTTGCCTTTAATAGTTATTTCTTCTTCATTGCATACTATTACAGTATTCTTATCAATTAATGTAGCTTTACCTCTTATAAGTTCTACATTATTTCCTTTTAAAAGAGATTCTATTCCAGTTACTAAAGTTTTTATAATGCTTCCTTTTCTTTCTTGAATTTTATCTACATCTATTTCAGGATTACATGCTTTAATACCAAAGTCTTCAATATGCCTTAAGTTATTAAAAAGTTCTGCAGATCTATATATGGTTTTAGTTGGAATACACCCATAATTTAAACATGTCCCACCTAAGCTTTCTTTTTCTATAAGACACACTTTTGCTCCTAATTGCGCTGCTCTAATGGCAGCCACATAACCACCAGGTCCTCCACCTATTACAATTATATCTTTCATAACTACACTCCTCGTCTTAATATGTTCTATATGAATTACTATGTTAACTTTATATACAAGCTTATTTTAGTTAAAATTTTAACAAATCCTATGAAAAGGCATTAATATAATCTTTGACATTATTATATTAATGCCTATAAATTTTAATTCTTAAAAAGTTACTTACTCCACTTTAAGATTGGTATTCTGGCTGCTTTAACTTGATCTAACCTTCTTACTAAGGCATTTTGAGGAGCTTCATGTAAAACTTCTGGATTCTCCTTAGCTTCTATAGCTATTATCTTCATAACTTCAACAAACTCATTGATTGACTCTAAACTTTCACTTTCAGTTGGTTCTATCATAAGGGCATCTTCAACTATTAGAGGAAAATAAACTGTTGGTGGATGTACACCATAGTCAATCAATCTTTTAGCTACATCTAAAGTTGATATATGATTTGGGTTATCTTTTAAACCCGCAAAGATAACTTCATGCTTACATATCTGATCTATAGCTACCTTATAATAATCTTTCAAGGCTTCTTTTATATAATTTGCATTTAATACAGCATTCTCTGAAGCAGCTTTCAGTCCTTCTCTTCCCATAGTTAGTATATAGGTATAGGCTCTAACTAATACTCCAAAATTTCCATAAAAACTCCTTACTTTTCCAATAGAATCAGGTCTATCATAATCAAATACAAACTTCTCTTCTTCCTTTTTTATAATTGGAGCCGGAAGAAATTTAGAAAGTTTACCACATACGCCTACTGGACCTGCTCCTGGACCACCACCACCATGTGGTGTTGAAAATGTTTTATGAAGATTTAAATGACACACATCAAATCCCATATCACCAGGACGAGCTTTTCCCATAATAGCATTTAAGTTTGCTCCATCATAGTATAAAAGTCCGCCTGCTTCATGAACCAACTTACTTATATCCTCTATATTTTTCTCAAACAAACCTAAAGTATTTGGATTTGTAAGCATCAGTCCCGCTATTTCATCATTTAAAACTTTTTTAAGTTCTTCTATTGAAATCAATCCATCCTTATCAGATTTAATTTCAACTATTTCAAAACCTGCTACTTTTGCACTTGCAGGATTTGTACCATGAGCTGAGTCAGGAACTATTATTTTTTTACGTTTAAAGTCATTTCTATTTTCATGATATGCTTTTATTAATAAAAGTCCTGTGAATTCACCATGAGCTCCAGCAGCTGGTTGCAATGTAAAATCATCCATACCTGTAATTTCACATAACTTTAAGGAAAGGTCATAGATAAGTTCTAAGGCACCTTGTACATTTTCTGATGATTCTTTAGGATGAATTTTACTAAAACCAGAAAACATAGCCACATCTTCATTAATTTTAGGATTATATTTCATAGTACAAGAACCTAGAGGATAAAACCCCTTATCTACACAGTAGTTTTTATTAGAAAGAGCAGTATAATGCCTAACTACATCAACTTCACTTACTTGTGGAAGATATGCATCCTCTTCTCTTAACATATTTTTAGGTATAACAGACTCTATATTTATATCCTTTACATCTATTTGTGGAAGCCTATAACCTACTTTACCCTCACATGATAGTTCAAAGATAACTTTATTATAACTTTTCATTATATCTCCTCCATCACTTTAACTAATTTATCAATTTCATCCTTTGATCTTTTTTCTGTTACACAAAGCAGCATAGAATTCTTATATTGAGGGTAATCTTCTTCTAATATATATCCACCTAAAATATTATTATCTAATAATTTGTTATTTATTTCACATATGCAAGTATCAGATTTTACTGCAAACTCTTTAAAAAATGGTTTATTGAATAAAGGCTTATATTTACCACTCTCTATTAATTGATTAAAAGCATAGTGAGACTTTTTGATGCATTGAGCTCCTATTTCTTTTATACCTTCTTTTCCTATGGTAGCCATATATACAGCAGCACCTATTGCTATCAATGTTTGGTCAGAACATATATTAGAGGTAGCTTTTTCTCTTCTTATATGTTGTTCTCTTGCTTGAAGGGTTAATACATATCCTTTGTTACCATGACTATCATCAGTTTCTCCAACAATTCTACCTGGCATTTTTCTCATAAGCTTTTTAGTAGTATTTAGAAATCCTAGACCCGGTCCTCCAAAGTTAATATTAGCACCAAGACTTTGACCATCCCCTATAGCTATATCTGCCCCTAATTCACCAGGGCTTTTTAAAATACCTAAAGATAATGGATCCACACTCATAATAAATAAAGATTTATTTAAATGGATATCCTTCTCTAGTTCTTCTACTTCTTCTATAATTCCAAGGAAGTTCGGACTTTGTATAATAACTGCTGCTACATCTTTATTTAATAATGATTTTACCTTTTCAATATCTGTAACTCCATTACTTTCATCAACTTCTAGTAAATTGTATCCTTTATATTTTAGATAAGTTTTTAAAACTTGTCTTGTATCCGGATGTACTGTTTTTGAAACTATTATGGTATTTCGCTTCGTATTTTCTATAGCCATTACAGAAGCTTCTACTGCTGCTGTAGCTCCATCATACATAGATGAGTTTGAAACTTCCATACCTGTTAAGTTACAAATCATAGTTTGATACTCAAAAACTGCTTGTAAAGTTCCTTGGCTAATTTCAGGTTGATATGGAGTATAAGCTGTATAAAATTCTGTTCTTCCAGTTAAGTGTTTACATATAGAAGGAATATAATGATCATACATACCTGCACCTAAAAAACAAATTAAATCTTCTATAGATTTATTTTTATTAGCTAAGTTAGTCATGATTTTCTCAACTTCTAATTCTGATAAACCTTTATCAATGTTTAATTCTCTATTTAATTTTAAATTATCCGGAATATCTTTAAATAAATCCTCTATTGATTTTACGGAAATAAAATCAAGCATTTGATTTTTTTCTCTTTCTGTAATAGGAATATAAGGAAACATATTATTCACCTTCTTTACATAAATCTTTACATAAGTCTTCATACTCTTTAGCTTTTAATAAACTTTTTAATTCATCTTTATTTGACAACTCTACACAAATCATCCAAGCATCATATGCATTTTCATTTACTAGAATAGGATTATCAGTTAATTCTTCATTAACTTGTAGTACACTACCACTTGCAGGCATGAAAATATCTTCAGCAGCTTTAACAGATTCAATTGTTGAAAAAGCTTCTCCCTTAGAAAACTCATCATCTTCTGATGGTAAATCTACAAAAACTATATCCCCTAATAATTTTTGTGCACAATCTGTAACTCCTATATAAGCCTTATCTTCCTCTACTCTTATCCATTCATGATTCTTTGTATATAATAAATTTTCCAATACTAACATGATTAATCCCCCTTATTTTTGAGTTTTTTTACTATAAAACTTTTTATTGACAACTATTGCCTTTAACTCTTTATTTCTAACTTTTATAAAGATTTCTGTACCCAATGCTGCATATTTAGCATCAACCAAAGCAAATCCTATTGTTTTGTTTAAGGTAGGAGACATATACCCAGTGGTTACATGTCCTATTTCTTTATTATCCTTAATTACTATATAACCATGTCTTCCTATACCTCTATCTAGCAATTCATACCCTACTAATTTTCTTGTTACTCCATTTTCCTTTTGTTTTATTAAAACATCTTTACCAATAAAATTTTCTTTATTAAGTTTCACAAAAAATCCAAAACCCATCTCTAATGGAGTTATAGTTTCATCCATTTCATTTCCATACAATGGAAGTGTAGCTTCAAATCTTAGTGTATCTCTAGCACCAAGTCCAATAGGTTCAACTCCTTCATCTTCTCCTGCTATAAGTATTTCTCTCCACAAGACTACTACATCCTCCGGTTTTGCATATATTTCAAAGCCATCTTCACCAGTGTATCCTGTTCTTGAAATTAAAACTTTTTTATTACATATGTCTATATCATCTTTAAACTGGAAAAATCCTATCTCTGATAAATTAAGTTGTGTTAATTTCTGTAATACCTCTTGAGCTTTTGGTCCTTGAAGTGCCAATTGAGCAATACTATCAGAAATATCTTCAATGGTTACCTCAAAATTACCTTTGTTATCTAACATCCATTTAAAGTCTTTTTCTTTATTGCTTGCATTTACAACTAAATAATAATAATCTTCTGAAAATTTATAAGCTAGTAAGTCATCTACAACGCCACCATTAGGATAACACATGAAACTGTATATAACATCCCCATTTTTAAGTGTTTTTACATCATTTGTTAAAAGGTAATTAACAAATTTTTCAGCATCCCTTCCCTTTACTAGTACTTCCCCCATATGAGAAACATCAAACAAACCTGCTCTTTCTCTTACGGTTTCATGTTCATGTAGAATTCCCCTAAATTGAGTAGGTAATTCATACCCAGCAAACTCTACAATTTTTCCACCATTCTTCTCATATTCTCCTCTTAAAGGAGTAACTTTTAAATTGTCCAATTAACTCCCTCCTTAAATTAAAAATAATGTATATAAGTCTATTATAACTCTAATTTATTTATATGCAATATTTTACTCAAAATACAATATTTAAGAATAAAATGATTCATAACTTTTTAATACTTTTTAATACTGATACTAATCGTAAATTTTATATCATTTTAAGTAATAAAATAAAAGTCATAATTATAATTATGACTTTTATTTAACCATCTAATAAACATTGATAAAATCAGTGAAATTACTTGAATACTTCACTGTTATATAACCAGTTTTTCACTTTTTCCCGCTTTTCTTTTTCATCGCTAGAATCTACCAAATCAACTGTTCCAATTATATTATTTTCTTTTAAAATACCTTGTAATTTTTTAAAACACTTTTCTGCACCTCCACCAGCATGAGAAGCAAAAATTAAAACATTTTTCCCCTTTATTTCATTGTCAGAAATAAAAGTATTTACTGGTGGTGCATAACCGCTAGCCCAAATAGGTGTTCCAATAAATATGGTATCATATTCCTTCAAGTCAGGATTTTTGTTTTTTAACTTTGGTTTTTCCTTAAATATTACACTCTTTCCACCCCATAAAAACTTTCGAAATCCTCTTTTAGGAATTTCTTTTTCTGGTTTCAGTTCCAAGATGTCACATCCCAATTCATCTCTAATAATATTTGCAATAAGCTTGGTATGACCTTCTAATGAATAAAAAACTATTAAACTCTTCATTTTTTCACTCCTTACTAAAATATTCATTCTGTTAAGTTATAAGCATTTAAAGTGGCTAAAATATTTCATAGCCACTTTCCACAAAATTTATTAACCAATATTTTTTTCTAATAAATATTCTATATTGTTTCCACTTAAAACTAATATATCACCTTGCTTAATTAGTGTAGATCCTTTTGGAACTATTATTTCATTATCTCTTTTTATCATAACAATAAGTATCTCCTCTGGAATGTCCGCTTCCATTATAGTCTTATCTTTCCAATTATTATCAGAATCAACATTATACTCTATTAATGTTGTAGACCTATCTTCTTGATAGTCGGTAAATGTTTTTAATACTGTTTTTGTATCATCTACTAAATCTAGCTTTCTAGCTACTTTAGGAATTAATGTTCCTTGAATAGCTACTGATAATAAAGCTATAAAAAATATTATATGAAATATATCATTTTCTAATGGTATCCCTGATGTTATTGCATATATTGCAAAAACAATTGAAGCTGCTCCTCTTAATCCTACCCAAGAAACAAACAACTGTTGTTTAAATGGTATCTTAAACCAACTTAAAACACCAAAGGTTGCGATTGGACGTGCAATTATTATCATAAATATTGATATTAATATAGAGCTTCCTATAACACTTGGTAATTCAGAAGGAAATGCTAATAAACCTAATACAAAAAATAGCATAATTTGCATTATCCATGATACTCCATCAAAGAAATGAACTAAACTTCTCTTGTGTGGAATTTTGCTATTTCCAATAATAATACCAGCTATATAAACACTTAAATATCCATTACCCCCTACCCATTCACTTAATGCATAAGATAAAATAGCAATTGCCGTTATAAATATTGTATAAAATCCATCTACTTCAAAATTTGCATTTCTCATTATATAAACCGTTAGTTTAGATAATATCACCCCAATTAATATACCAAAAATTATTTGTCCAATTACTATAGGTGCTATTGAGCTGATACCCCCATTATTCATTAATGTTAACACTATTAATGTTAGCATATATGCAATAGGGTCATTACTTCCACTTTCAACCTCTAGTATAGAAGCAATTTCTCCTTTTAAGTTTAATTTCTGTGAACGTAATATAGAAAATACTGATGCTGCATCTGTAGACCCAACTATGGAACCTATTAGCAGCCCTTCTAAAAGACTTGTTTTAAGGACAAAATAACAGAATAATCCTGTCAATCCCGATGTGATTATTACCCCAAATGTAGACATTAAAATAGATTCTCTTGCAACAGGTTTAGCTTCTTTCCAATTGGTACCAAACCCACCATAGAACATTATAAATACCAAACCAAAGGAACATAATTCTCTTGTAAGCTCATAATTATCAAAATATATTCCTACTACACCATCTGAGCCAAATAACATTCCTAAAATGATGAATATAAGTAGCATTGGTACACCAAACTTATATAATACTTTACTGGATGTTATACAAATTAGTAATACTAATCCACATATAATCATTAACTCAAGCATATTACCTCCTAAATTTATATTGCTTATTATAATTAATTTTTTTAATTTTAGATATTCTTATATATATTATACAATAAAATTGTATTCGATACATAAAACTTCCTTACTAATCAAATTATATTTGTGTAAAATCTATTAAATTTAACAAAATTTTTAATGAATCTTCATTATGGTATAAAAAAATAATAGCTTACCATAAATAGGTTAGCTACTATTTTTATACTATTTAGATTTTATTTCAATCCATCTTTCATCATAAAGTTTAATGTTGTTACCAAGGTCTATGAATGATTCACATTTATCAAGAAGAGTCTTATCTGGATAAGCTACTGAGTTAGATTTAACGTCTTGTGAAAGCATTTCAAGAGCTGCTTTATTTGGTGTAGAATATCCTATATAATCTATGTTTTTGACAGCATTTTCCGGCTCTAACATAAAGTTTATAAATTTCTCTGCATAATCTTTATTTTCCGCATCTGTTGGTATGCATAGTGCATCTACCCATTTATTAGTACCTGTTTTAGGAATTCCATAAGCTAGATTTTCATTTTGGTCCATAAGAGTTACTGCATCTCCAGAATAAACTATTCCCATAGCAGCTTCTTCTCCTAAAAGTCTATCTTTACCTTCATCATTAACATAAGCACGAACTAAAGGCCTTTGAGCTATTAATTCGACCTTAGCTTTATCTAGTTCTTTTTCATTTATGCTATTTTGAGAATATCCTAACTTCATTAAGGCAATAGCCATAGTATCTCTAACTGAATCAAGCATTAGGATTTCTCCAGAGTATTTCTCATTCCATAAAATATCCCAACTGTCTACAGGATCACTTACCATATTTTTGTTATACAAAATACCAAAAGTTCCCCAGAAATAAGGTACACTATATTCATCATTTTCATCATAGCTAGGCTTTTTAAAGCTTTCATCTATATTTTTATAATTAGGAATATTAGAATAATCTATCTTCTGGATTAATTTCTCATCCTTCATCTTTTCAATCATATAATCTGATGGAACTATTAAATCATATTTTGATCCACCACTCTTTATCTTTTGATACATGATTTCATTGGTATCGTAGGTTTCATATACTACCTTTATACCAGTTTCTTCTTCAAATTTTTCTATTAGGGATTCATCTATATAATCTCCTACGTTATAAATATTTAAAACATCATCAGAAGATTTTGTCCCACAACCTGTAAGCATAGCTGTAACCATTACTCCTGTACATACTAGAGCTATAATTTTCTTTAATCTTTTCATCTTATTACTCCTTCCCTACCATTGCTTGCTTTTTGTTAGATAATAATAATAGTATTAATACTGTTATAAACATTAATGTAGTCAGTGCATTAATCTCTGGTTTAATACCTCTCTTTGCCATAGAATAAACCTCAATCGATAAGTTAGTTACTCCATTTCCAGTGTTAAAAAAGCTTATAATAAAGTCATCTATAGACATAGTAAAGGCAATTAAAAAGCCTGAAACTATACCTGGTTTTATCTGTGGAAGTATCACCTTTCTAAGGGTATACATAGGTTTTGCACCTAAATCCATAGCAGCTTCTTCTACATTATCTGGAAGCTGTTTTAACTTTGGCAATACAGATAAAACTACATACGGTATATTAAAAGTTATGTGCGCAAGTAACATAGTTAAAAAACCTAACTTTATATTAAAAAATATAAAAAGTATCATAAGACCTATTGCTGTTACTATATCTGGATTTAATACAGGTAGATAGTTTATATTGAGAAGCATTGCCTTTTTAGGCCCTCTCATTCTGTCTATTCCTATAGCACTTATTGTTCCTATGACTGTAGCTATTGCAGATGCCAATATTGCTACTACTACAGTAGTTATTAAAGCTGAAATTATTCTATCATTATGAAACAATTGCTGATACCACTTAAAAGTAAACCCTTGCCATCTTGCCATAGATTTTGAATCATTAAAAGAAAATAGTGCTAGAGCAAAAATAGGAGCATATAAAAATATAAATATTAAAATCAAATATATATTAGAAAATATTTTTTTTGCTTTTACCATAATACTCTACCTCCTCCTTTTTCATCATCTGAAAACTTAGAGGTTAATCGCATAGCTAATAAAATTAATATCATCATAAGGATAGATATTGCAGAACCAAAGTTCCAATCTCCAACAGAAGTAAACTGCTGCTCAATTAAATTACCTATGAGCATGTGCTTTCCACCACCTAAAAGTTGCGAGATTACAAAGGTAGATACCGCTGGCATAAATACCATAGTTATTCCTGAGATAACTCCTGGTATACTTAAGGGAAAAATTATCTTCATAAAAGCTGTAATTTTTCCAGCTCCCAAATCATAAGCAGCATTAACTAAATCTTGATCCATCTTTAATAGAGATGTATATATTGGTAGTACCATAAATGGAAGAAAGTTATATACCATTCCAAGAAGTACTGCACTATTTGTATATAATATATCTACTGAGTTTAGCCCAATGATATTAAGTAAGTTATTAAGCAAACCATTCTTTCCTAGAATTGCAAGCCATGCATAGGTTCTAAGCAAGAAATTCATCCACATTGGAAGAATAAATAACATTATAAGCATTCCACGTTTATGTTCTGGTTTTCTTGATATCATATAAGCAATGGGATATCCCATTACTAAACATAAAATTGTTGATTGTAAGGCTAAGCTAATAGATCTTGTAAATACCTTTATATATAAAGGATCCATTAATCTTTTAAAATTATTTATAGAGAATTGATAGCTCCCACTCACTTTTTCTGTAAAACTAAAAAATACTATTAGAAGAAGAGGTACTATTATAAACAAGGAACTCCATAATACATAAGGATAAGCTAAATATGATTTCTTTTTCATTCTACGCTTCTCCTGACTTTTTCATTATGTGAATATCTTCTGGATAAATATCCATTCCTATTTCTGTACCTATAGAAAAGTTTTTAGTATTATGAAGAATAAAATTCATACTCTCTTCCTCTACTTCTAATTCATAGTGAACTCCTTTAAACACAGAAGATTTTACTATCCCTTTTAAGTTTCCTTCTTCTTTATTTACTATTTTTATATCCTCTGGTCTTATTACCACATCTATATCTTCATCTTTATCAAAGCCTTTATCAACACATTCAAATATACATCCACAGAATTTAACCTTAAAGTCTTCTAACATTATTCCGTCTGTAATATTGCTTTCTCCTATAAACCTAGCTACAAACTTATTCTCAGGTTCATTATATATATCTTCTGGAGTACCCATTTGTTGAATCACTCCCTTGTTCATTACTACCACAGTATCAGACATAGTTAGTGCTTCTTCTTGATCGTGAGTTACAAATACAAAAGTAATTCCCAATTGCTTTTGTATTCTTTTAAGCTCTATTTGCATTTCTTTTCTAAGCTTTAAGTCAAGAGCACCTAAAGGCTCATCAAGAAGTAATACCTTTGGTTCATTAACAATAGCTCTTGCTATAGCTACTCTTTGTTGCTGACCACCACTTAGAGATTCAATTTTTCTTTTTTCAAAGCCCTTAAGATCTACTAATTTCAAAACTTCATTTACTTTTTTATCAATTTCACTTTTGGAAAGTTTCTTTATTTTTAATCCAAAAGCTATGTTTTCATATACGTTCATGTGAGGAAATAGTGCGTATTTTTGAAACACTGTATTAATCTGTCTTTCATATGGAGGTAAGTCATTGATTTTCTTATCTTCAAATATAACTTCACCTTCACCGCAAGTTTCAAAACCTGCTAAGATTTTTAATGTAGTAGTTTTACCACAACCACTTGGACCAAGTAATGTTATAAACTCATTCTTTTTTATACCTAAAGTTATATTGTCTAAAACTTTGTTGTCTTCAAAGGTCTTAGATATACCTTTAATTTCAATTATATTATCACCCAACATAAACACCTCTTTTATAATATAATGCTAATTATACTCTTTGAGTAACCTTATTAAATCTGTCTACTTAAAATGACGGTGGTGTACTTACCCATATTACTGTTGCCTCAGTTTTTCCTGTATTTGAAATGTAATGATTAGACTTCGGCTTAAAATAAAAGCTTTCTCCCTTACGTATTTTATATACCTTATCTCCTAAATGCAGGTTTACAATGCCATGAAGCACAAGTCCAAATTCCTCTCCCTCATGAGGAGTTTCTTCTTTGTATTTCCCATTTGGTTCTAATGTGAGCATTATAGGCTCCATCTGATTTTTTTGAGCATCTGGTACGAGCCACTTTAATCTATACTTTAGATCTTCATCCTCAGTTTCAAACATATCATCATTTGTAAACTTGACTCTTTCATTAATCTTCTCGCTAAAGAATTCATTTAAATTTGTGCCTAGTATCTGAAGAATGTCCATAAGTGTTGCAATAGATGGAGATGTGAGATCATTCTCAATTTGTGAGATGAACCCCTTGGATAATTCACATCTATTTGCAAGTTCTTCTTGTGTTAACTGTTTTTCTATTCTAAGACTTTTAATCTTCTCTCCAATTTGCACGATTCCACCTCAATCTTATGTATTATACTAAACCTTAAGTTTACATTTACTAAACAAACAATATTATTCTATATTTTTTTTATTAATAAATCAATAGATTTATTAAATTTTTTTATATTTTTATGATTTTTTTTCATAATAAATCCTTGAATATACCTTATGTTTATGAAAATATGTTTATATTAATATTCTTCATGTTTAGTAATACTAAGTATATTCCATAATAAAAACTTCCTAGTATTAATTGTACTAACCTTCAACTAAATACTAGAAAAACAATTTGCTTTAACTATTTTAAAAAAATATTTTATAACCACAATAAACACTATATATTTTGTAAAATAATGTAAATACTAACATTTTCCACAATTCTATCCACAATATAATTAACACTAAGTGGATAAATCTTAGATTATCCACCTTTTTTCTGAAAATTTACTTTATTTTATCCACAATTTATAAATTAAAAAAATAATAAACAACTAAGGTGTTATNNATAACACCTTAGTTGTTTATTTTTCATTTGATTATACTAAATATCACCTAATTCTTCTAAAAGCCTATCAAATTCTCTTATTTCAACCCAATCATAAAGATTAATATTTTCCTTTGAATGATATACTCTGAAATCTTCTAAGGATACTTTAACTTCATTCTCTCCCTCAGTTGTGAACCATAGGTATTTTTCATTACAAGAATTCAATTCTTTTATTTCGCTAAAAGGGTTAATATCATCCTCATAATAAAATCTAACTCCACTTTCATCAAGACTTGTATAGATGTCTATTATCCTATTATTAAGCTCATTCATAAGTTTTCCTTCCTCCTAGGTTACAAATGTTTAATTAGTATTATAACCTACTTTAGCTAGAAATCTTCATTTTATTTTCTAGAGCATTTATAGCCATTATATATCCATATTCTCCAAAACCACATATCTGGCCTATACAGGCTGGAGCTGTAACTGATTTTTGTCTAAAATCTTCTCTATCATAAATCTGTGATAAATGAACTTCCACAGTATCTATGTTTACACTTTTTATAGCATCATATATTGCATAGCTATAGTGGGTAAAGGCACCTGGATTAATTATTATTCCATCATATTTTTCATAGTATGCCCTTTGAATGAAGTTAATAATTTCCCCCTCTATATTGCTTTGTAACATCTCTATATCATGTCCTAATGATTTAGAGCATTCCTTTATGTAATTTTCAATCTTCTCAAAGCTTTTTGAGCCATATATATGTTTTTCCCTTATGCCCAAAAAATTTAGGTTAGGTCCATTTATAACCATAATTTTCATAGCAATCACCTCTTATAATTAACTAAACTCTCTATTTAAAATTTCATATATATCTTTAATTGCTTGATCATCAATAGAATTCTTTTGCCATATTTCCTGTGCTTTTACGCCTTGTCCTATGAGCATAGATAATCCCCCTACAACTTTTTTTCCTAATTCTTTTCCCTTTAATAAAAATTTTGTCTCAGATGGGTTATATACTATATCTACAACTGTTTGAAAGTTACTTATGATAGTATCATTAACAGGAGTGGCATCTTCATTAGGAAACATACCTACTGGAGTTGTATTAATTATCATATCTCCTTGAATTTCTTTTAATTGCTCATAACTTATTAGGCGAACTTTTTCATGATTTATTCCCTTATTTTTTTCTGGTGTCCTACTTACTATATAAACATTTTCAGCTCCATTGTCTAATAAATAACACACAGCAGCCTTTGTAGCTCCACCATTTCCCAAAATTATAGCTATTGAGTCTTGTATCTTAACATTATGTACCTTTAACATATATCCAAAGCCATAGTAATCTGTGTTATAACCATATAGTTTATTATCCTCTAGCGATATTGTATTAACAGCACCTATTCTTTGTGCTTCTGGTGATATCTCATCTAAATACTTAATAATTTCTTCCTTGTAAGGAATAGTTACACTGGCTCCTTTAATTTTTAAAAGTTTAAGTGCATCTATGAATTTTTCTAAATTTCCTTTAGGTATTTCAAATAGTTTGTATGCACCTTCTACTTCCATAGCCTGAAATATTATCTTATGTATTCTCGGTGATAAGCTATGTCCTAATTTCTCACCTAGTATGCCGTAAAATTCCATAACATTACTCCTTTATATATGATTAATTTAAATAACTTTACTTATGCTTTTTTATAATGATCTCTTGTAAGCTTCTACTTAACTCCATTATACTTAAGAAAAATCTTCTTGCTAATAAATCATAGTTCTTATTTTTTAAATTGTCTACATTTTTTTTAATAATCTTTGATTCTCTTTCCTCATCATATATTGGTAAATCATTTTCTTCTTTATAATTAGCTACTCTTATAACAACATCCATTCTTCTCTCAAATAGATTTATAAGTTCTTTATCAATCTCATCGATTTCTTTTCTACATTGCTCTATTTCATTCACTTCAATTCACCCTTTTCTAAATTATCTATATACATTAATTGAATTTACTAATATATAATAACACTTATTTATATATTATTTCCACTAAAAATAAATAGACTCCTATAGGAATCTACTTTTTTATCTATATATTTTTACTTTACATAATATTTATTTAAATTTATTTATTCCAAGTTTTCTCTTTATTCTTTTTGTATTTCTAGATATCCAACTTTCCTTATTTTTTTCTTCAAGTTCTTGTAATTCCTTGTCCATAGCCTGTCTTTCTAATTCTTCTTTTAATTGATATCTTGCCATTTCAAAAATAGGTTCTAAAAGATTTTTAGTATCATAGTAACCTCCTTGAATTCTCTTGTTTTTAGACTCTTCATCTAGATTTAATAATCCATCTAATATTTTTGTTTCTATGTCCGAAGGAATTAGTTCTATGATTTTTGCATTTGGAAAATCTTCTCTTCTTATTTTAGCTTCCTTAGATAATAGTACAGCTATTATTATATCACACCCTTCTTCATATACTGGTTTTATAGGAGTATTATCTACTAGTCCACCATCTAAATATGTCTTTCCACCAATTTCTTCACTTTCATATATCATAGGAAGGCAAGCCGTTGCTAATAATATACTTCTAGCCTTTTCTTCTTCATAGTCATTTATTTTAAAATATTTAGCAGAGAACTCTGGCATTTCAGTACATGATACATAACATATTTTATTTGACTTTTTTAATTTATCAATATTTATATATTTCTCTATAATCTCCTTAGCTCCATCCCTAGGAATATCACCCTGCTCTAACTTCTTTGTCATATACTTTTTTACTAAATTCATATTTCTACTACCAATAGCGAGGGTTACGCCTTTCCTCATTAGGACTTTATTATTTACTGGTAACAACTTCTCTATTGTAACTTCTTGCCACATTTTCTTCGCTTCTTCAAAATCATCTTGAGCAAATAAAGCTGCATTTATAGCACCTATAGAAGTACCTGAAACTATTTTTATGTATTTATCTATATTTAACTCTTTTATAGCTTTCCATACTCCTATCTCATAAGCTCCTTTTCCGCCTCCACCAGATAATACTAACCCTACTCTCATTCCCCTTCATCCCCCATTAAAATATTATCTTGATTTTATAATATTTATTAGTCACTTTTTATTATTATATCATTTTAAGAAAGTTTTTTACTTCATTTTCATATTTCTCTTGATTAGTGGCATAACAAGTATTATGCTTAGCTCTTGGAATTATACATAAGCTTTTTATTCCCTTTTTAATTTCATACATTTCTATGGACATATAACATGGAATTAATTCATCTTCATCTCCATGAATGAACATAATTGGTACTTTGCTTTCCTTTACCATATCCATTGGACTTATTTCTTCTAAAGAGAAGCCACATACTTTTTTTATTTTATGATTAGTGAGATTATAGAAAGGGAAAAAAGGAATCTTGTATTTATTTAACTTTCTTTTTATAACCTCTATTGCATTTGCATAAGCTGATTCCGATATTATAAAATCTATTTTATTCTTTCCTAAAACTGAATACATAAGACCTGTAGCACCTCCCATAGAATGTCCATGTACACCTATAAAACATTTCTCCCCAACTTTTTGTCTTATACAGCTTACCCATAAATCTAAGTCTTCACACTCATATCTTCCATAGGTAGCATAAGTTCCTTCACTATTACCATGACCTCTTTGATCTACTAAAAGAATATTAAATCCTTCTTTTATAAAAAACTTTATATATTGGCAAGACCTGTAGTGGCCAACCAAGTATCCGTGCAATATTATTATTATTTTTTTTGAAGGTAAATTACAGTTTAGATAATATCCTTTCAACTTATATCCATCTTTGCTTTGTACAATTAGCTCTTCCAAATTTAACTTTTCATACTCATCAATAGAATATAATCCCATGGTGTAAAGACTATTAAAGGTTTCTATCTTATCACGCTTTTTACCAAGAGTAGAATAATAAAATAAACAATCTATAGTTTTAATAAATATTATAAAAAGTACTGTCATTATAATTAATATATTAGCTATTATCATAATTTGCTCCTATTATCATCTTATAATGTTTTAAAATAAAAAAACTCGTATTTTAAATACAAGTTTTTATTTTATATATTTTAGTAATCCCCTACTTTTTATAATTAATGCACCTTTAATTTCTTTTACAATGTCACATTATTTAATACTAAAGTCATATACCTAAAGAATTTTTTCTCTAGTAAAAACTAATTTAGTATTGCTACTTAATTCTTTATTATAACAATAACCTTCTTCTTTAAAATTCTTTAAACCTTCTATATTATCTATATTATTTTTAACAATATAACTTACCATAAACCCCCTAGCTCTCTTAGCATATGTTACTATAATCTTATATTTTCCTTCTATATTTTCTTTAAATTCAACATCATAAATATTAATAGTACCTAGCTTACTTTTATCGATGGATTTAGAATACTCCAGAGAGGCCAAATTTAAAATTGTCTTATCTTCTTTAAGATTTAAATCATGAACTATATTTTGAGTAATCTTTTTTGTCCAAAATTTATATAAATCTTCTTCAGGTATACCTCTTAACTTTGTAGCCATCTCTAACCGATATTCTTTTATATTATCTAAAGGTCTTAAAACCCCAAATAAACCTGATAAAATCCTAATGTGATTTTGCGCAAACTCTATGTTTGCTCTGTCATATTCAAAAGGATTTATAGCTCTATATACTTCCCCTCTAAAGACAAAAATAGCCTGTTTAGTATTTACTTGTTTGTCATAAAAGCATTGAAATCTATTATAATTTACCTTTGATAACTTATTACTAATTTTCATTATCTTAGCTATTTCTTCTACATTGTAATTTTTAATTATATCTACTAATTCTCTTACTTCATCTATAAATACAGGTTCGGTACTTTCATCTATAAATATTTCTTTTTCAAAATCTAAAGATTTAGCTGATGATATTATTGTTATCATATGTTTTCTCCTAACTTTAAATATCCTAATTAAAATTCATTACTTTGTCAGTCTCTTTAATATATCTATTCCTTAATTACAATCCCTAAAATTCTCGAAAGTGATAGTGCTTGCATTGGAGTAACTACTATTCCATATAAATCTCTTACATCTCCAATAAGTCCTTCTATATCACTATTTCTAAAATCAACACCTTTCACCATAGCCTTAGATATATCAATTTGTCTCATGTTCACATTTTCAAAGTTTACTTTATTAAACTTACTATTTTCAAAAATCACATTATTAAATGATGAATCTATAAAGTTCACATTTTTAAGAGTAGAGAAAGATATGTTACTATAGTCACCGTTACACTGATTTAATGTGACATTTTGAATATTTGTATCTGTCAAGTCTATACCTATAAGCTTACAGTTTATCATTTCTACCCTATGCAGAATTCCATTATTGAAATTAGAATTTGATAAATCACAGTTTTCAAACTTTACATCTATCAATTCAATATGAGTAAATTTTACATTTCTAAAATCTACATTTTTAAATATAACTTCCGAGAATTCAACATGTGATGCACGATCATTACTTATGTCGCAATTAAGTATCATTACATTATTAAAATAGTCTTCATCATTTATATTCTTTTCTAAAGAATATACCTCTTCATTTATTGCTGTAATTTTAGGTAATAATACATTTTTTACTTTTCTCTCTTCCATATTTCTTCTAGCTATGTACTATATATAATTAACATAGCCTAATTTTCACCATCCTTCACTATTTTCATTTAATCTGATTATTATCTAGCATATTTAAATATTCCCCAGGTAATCTCAAAAACCTTTATAAACAGAGTTCTTAGCTTCTATGATGCTTAGAAATCGTTATCCAGGGACACAGCAGGTCTTTATACTACCACTTTGAAAAAGATGGAGTATTAGAGCTGGTAGTCATCGGATAAACAGAGTTCTTAGCTGCTTCATAAGTTAAAGATATTTTAAAACAGATAATAACCTATTCACATACCTATATAATCATTAATATAATAATCATATAAGCTACAATGGAGGTGTCTAATGTCTACATTTAGAATTATTGTATTTGATGGTGGAGGAATTCGTGGTGCTCTATCCACGCGTATATTAAAACGCATTTATAATAAATATCCTGATATTTTAAAGTATACAAACTTATTTGCTGGTACTTCTACAGGTGCTTTAATAGCCTTAGCTCTAGCTTCTGGAAAGGATGGAAATTATGTTGATAACTTATACAACTATGAGACTGTAAAAAGTATATTTTATCCTTCTCATCTTAACCTTTTCAGACCTAAATTTAATAATAAAAACTTAAGAGAAGTCATATTATCTGTATTTACAGAAGAGCTTACCCTTGGGGATCTTAAAAAATATGTATTCATCCCCTCCTTTAATGTAAAAGGTTTTTCATCTGATAACTGGCAATCTGTATTTTTTAATAACCTTTCTCGTGGTTCGACATACACATCTAAAGTTGTAGATGTAGCTTTAGCTAGCTCTGCCGCTCCTACTTATTTCCCTTCATACAAGAACTTTATAGATGGAGGTGTAATTGTAAATAATCCTACAGCTGCCTCTATGATTTCCGTAATGAAGCTCCTTAAACCTAAACATTCACTATCTGATTTTCGTATATTATCTATTGGTACCGGCTCCACACTTAACCAGATAAAATCAGATACATCTTCTTGGGGTGCTCTCCAATGGATGCTCAGGCCGAAATGTAATGTTAAAACACCTTTGGTTTCAATACTACTAAATGATACACCACTAGAAGACTTATATTGTAAAGAGCTTATCGGTCCAAATTACTTTAGAATAAATCCTATACTTAAATATAAAATTCCTCTTGATGACTATTCAAAAGTTCCATTACTTAAAAATGCTGTGGACAATCTAGACCTTTCAGATACCTTTAAATTTATAGAAAATCATTTTTTACGTTAGTACAAAATTTATTTGATATAAAAAGTTATTCTATAATGATTATAGAATAACTTTTTTATTTTTTATATACATTTTGTAATTAATTAACTTTATATAATTAAGAATAATTTTCATACTTAACAAGTTTATTTTTTCCTTCCGCTTTAGCTATATATAGTGCTTCATCGGCAAAATTAATACATTGATCTATATTCTTCTCTTTACCTGAATACATAAATATACCTAGGCTAGATGTCACTTTTAATTTAGATTTTTCTCCATAATATATATTAGCTCTTTCAATTGATGTTCTTATACTGTCACAGATTGAATAAATCTTTCTTTCACTTATGCCTTGTAAAATCACTAAAAATTCTTCCCCACCATATCTCCCTGCAATTCCATGATTTTTAACATTATTTTCAATTATGCCTCCAACCATTTTTAATACACCGTCTCCATAACTATGTCCATATTTATCATTGATTAATTTAAAATCATCAATATCTATCATTATAACTGCTAACTTCTTTCTTTCTCTTGCACACTCCTTAAATATTTTTTTTCCTTTTTCAAAAATTTCCATTCTAGACAGTAATCCTGTTAAAAAATCATGAGAAGAGAAGTATTTAGTTCTATTATAAAGACAAGAATTTTCTAAAGCTATAGCAACATAGGATGCTAATATCTTTAATTTATTTAAATCATTTTCTGTATATGCATTTTTCTTATAGCTTTGTACATTTAAAAAACCTCTAACTTTATTCTCTAAAATCAAAGGACAATACATAGCTGATTGAGTATCATCACTATTTAATTCTATATTAAGGTCTGGTACATATTTCTTGTACTCTTTATACAAATCATTAATTAAAATAGTGCTTCTGTTTCTAGCACAATAAGCTCCTATGCTAGTCTCATATTCTACATTAACATTACTTAAATTTAGCCTATTTCCTCTATCTATAAATAGTGCATAATCTAAAACCCCTTCTGATTCCTTAAGGGTAGAAACACCCACCACTTCTGCATCCATAATCATTGATATTTCCTTATGTATATTTTCTAATATATTCTCAAAATTAAGATCTGAAGTTATTTTTTGACCTATAGTTGATATTACTTTAATATCATCATATAACGACTTAAATATAGCTGCTTCTTGTTTATTCTTTTCATTTTCTAAATCAGCAAGACTTAATTCACTAGTTATACAGTTCAATTCATCATTTATTTCAACATACTTCTCATAATACTTTAATGCTTCCTTATATTTATTAATCTCTTTGTTAGATGAATACAGTTGCTTATATATATTCCTACTAATTAGTACGCATTTATTTTTTTCAGATATTTCTAATGCCCTTATTAGTTTATTAATAGCTTCAACATATTTATTATTAATTATATCACTCTGAGCCCAAGACTCTAATATGCTAGCTTGAACTTCATAATAATCCTTCTTTGTGGCATGCTCTAATGCAGCTAAATAATCTTTTTCTGCTTCCTTTTGATTACCAGCCTTAAAATTAATTTTTCCCCTTATCCTTAAAGCTTCACTTCTTATAATTTCATAATTCAGCTTTTCTCCAATTTCAATAGATTCATTAATAAAATTCATAGCCTTTTCTAAATTACCAAGTTCACATTCAATTTCAGCAATAACTTGATACATATTTGTTTTAAAATTATCATTATAATCATAAGGTATGTCTTGCAATGAATCTATAATTTTTTTAGCCTCATTATATTTTTTTAAATTTAAATAATTAACACAAATATTATTTAATATTACAAAAAAAAACTTATCATTTTTTATTTCTTTTGCTATTTTCAAAGCAATCTTTCCCCATTTTGTACTCAATTCACATAATCCTAATTGAAAGTAGGCACTCATAAGACCATTTGATACATATAATTTCCCTTTTTCATCACTTATACTTTGAAATAGTATATTAGCTTTTAATAACCACTGTACTCCTTTTTCATATGTACCTGAATAATTAAAATACCACCCTATAGTTCCACTACACCAAGCTAATCCTCTTATATTTTCATTTTCAGTACATATTTTTAAACCTTCATCTAATATACTTTTAGTATTCTCTAGGTTAATTACTAGCTGTTCGTTAACATACTCTATAAATTGGTCTATGTAACTTGAATCTTCCTTAAGCCTATTTAGTACATCTTCTTTTGAATATTTGTACATAGATTTCATAACCCCCTATTTTTATTGTGCTATAAGGTATTAATTACTCCTCTTATTCTATGCCAAAATCTCTTGTAACATCTCTCACCCATTTCCCACTACTTACTCTCACTATACTAACCAAAGATTTTATTATCTCATCACATCTAATTATAAAAAATACAGCTACTATTGGTAGCCCTAATAAATCTACCGCTATGAATCCACCTGGGATGGCTACACACCACATAAACAAAATATCATTTACCAATACAAATCTTGCGTCTCCTCCACCTCTTAGAACTCCCATCATCATATTACTTCCCAAAGCTTGGAATATAACAATAATAGAGGTTACACTCATGATTTCCATAGCTATAGCCTTTGTACTTTGTGGAACATTGTAGAAGTTCACTATTATAGGCTTAATAATATATATTATTCCGCTGGCAATAAGCCCTGTAATTACACTAAAAACACCTATTGTAAAGGCATATTCCATAGCTTTGTTCTTTTTACCCTCACCTATGGTATTACCAATAATAACAGCTGCAGCATTAGATAATCCAAATATAAACACTGTTACAAACTGTTGTGCAACTCCATTTATACTATTGGCTGCTACTGTACTTGTTCCCATTTTTGCTACAATAACTGAAATCATAGATGAGCCTGTAGACCAAAGCAACTCATTAAATAATACTGGTGTACATGTAGATACATAATCCTTCAATATAACCTTATCCACCTTTAATAGATGCTTAGGTCGTAATTTTATCTTCTTCTCAAAGTAAATCATAAATATTATAACTATTATAAATTCTGTGATTCTTGCCATAACGGTAGCAATGGCTGCTCCTCTTATGCCTAAGGCTGGGAATCCAAATTTTCCAAAAATAAATACCCAGTTAAAAAAAGCATTTACCAACAATGACACACTATATACTAACATTGAAATTTTTACTGTTTTTACAGAACGAAGCATCATTATTGTACAGTTTGTTAAACCATAGAATATGTATCCTATGCAGACTATTCTAAGATAGCTAGCCCCACCTTGTATAACAGCTATATCATTAGAAAATATACTCATAAACTGTGTTGGTAATAGTGCTGCTATGGATATAAATATAATTATTATAACGGTACAAACTCTATACATAATTGCAAGTATCTTATGAATAGAATTTACATCTTTCTTGCCCCAATATTGAGATATCATAATATTTGAGCCACTAGCTAGTCCAAAAAGTAGAATCATCAAAATAAAAAATAAATTATTTGCTAACGCTACTGATGATAATTGGACTTCCCCTAAAGATCCTACCATTAAGGTATCTATCATACTTACTGCAAAAGTAATTAAGTTCTGTATAGCTATGGGTATTGATATACTAAAAAGTAATCTGTAAAATTTCTTATCTGTAGTTATCTTCATATATATATTCTCCGTATTAATCCAATTTAATAAAATAATTATAACATATTTCATATATAAAATAACCATACATATTTCTACAAATGTGCATGATTATTTCAGAATAATAAATATATTAATGCTAATTTCTTTATCATGAATATATTAATAAAATTATTTATGCTCTTAGAAATTTTTATCAATTTCTAAGATGCATGTTTTTACCTATCTTCTCATTCTAGCTTTTCTTTCATTTATTCTCTCTTTAGCCCTTCTACGTTTTTCTTCATTAGCTATTTCTTTTTTTATTTTCTCATAACTTATAAATCTCTCCTTAGATAATTCTCCTCTTTCAATAGCTTGTTGAACAGCACATTTAGGTTCACTTTTATGCTTACAATCAGAAAAGTGACACTTCAATGCAAGATCCTCTATATCCTTAAAGGTGGATTCTACATCTCCCTGACTTAGCTGAAGTTCTCTCATTCCTGGAGTGTCTATTATGGCTCCTCCTGTTGGCAACACAAACAACTCTCTATGGGTTGTAGTATGCCTTCCTTTGTCATATTCGTCAACTTCCTTGGTAATCTGTACTTCTTTTTCTAATAACTTATTTATTATAGTAGATTTTCCAACCCCTGAAGACCCAATAAAAACTACAGTATCATCGCTTTTTATAATATTTCTTACTACCTCTACACCTTCACCAGTTAAAGAACTTACACTTATCTTATCTATCCCTAATGCCACCTGATCTAATGATAATAATTTATCTTCTAAATCCTCACATAAATCCAATTTAGTTAATAAGATAACAGGTGTAGCACCACTATCCCATGCTATATTAATATATCTTTCTAACCTTCTTAGGTTAAAATTATTATTTAAAGACATTGTTATAAAAATCTTATCTATATTTGCAGCTAAAGCCTGTTGTTCACTTTTAACTCCTGCTACCTTTCTACAAATAAGAGTTTTTCTTTCTTGAATCTGATGTATTATTCCTTCTCCATGACCAAGCTCTTCATAATTAACCCAATCCCCTACAACTGGATAATCCTTTTTATTAATCAATTCATATTGTAACTTACCTGATAGGGTAGCTGATATTTCTCCCTTTTCAGTTATTATCTTGTATAAATTTCTATGCTGAGCATATACTCTTCCAATTGAATATTCATTTATATTATTTTCTCTCACCTATATAATCCCTCTTTCTAACTTTATAATTTAATTTATTTTCACTTAATAAAATGTTGAACTTATGCACTTTAGCTTTTTTATAATAATCTTACTGGTTAAAAAGCTTTATTTTTGCATACAAAAAAAACCTTGGATTAAGCTACTCCAAGGCATAAGTTCAAATTAAATATAGTTATAAAATTAGGATTATAATCTTATTATACTTCTAAGGTTTTAAACTGAATATAATTATTAATCTACTTAAACTAACATTTAAATCTTAAATTTGGAGCGGCTGTATATACTTCATCTAATACTAATTTTTCTCTGTTCATCATAATACAACAACTCCTCTCAAATTCCATTTATATATTTATAATATCAATACATATATTAAGTATACATCAAATATACATATTTGTAAATAATTAAATGACAAATTCCTATAAATATTTTTTATTTTAGAATTTTATATAATTAGAAATATTTATATATCCATCTTTATTACCTATTTATATAAATCCACAGCTAAACTACTAAGTATTTCTTCATTAATAATTTCATATCCATAATTGTCTTTTTTTAATACTTCTATTTTTATTAAATTATTTATAGTCCTTAATAGATGTCTATAGCTAGTTCCTAGCAATTCAGCAATTTCTGTTAATGTTTCATTAAATACAACTCTATTTCCTTCTTCCCTTGTTGCCATTATATAGCTTGCTAATCTGTTTTCCAGTGGATATAATAAGTTGATTGATCCATTTCTAGATGAAGTGTCCATTTTATTTCCCAAGGAACTGCATATAAATCTTAGAAACTTAGCATCATTAAGTAGTTTTTCTCTTACCTTTTTAAAAGATAAGCCAATACAATAAGAATCCTCTATAACTTCCATATTTGTAGTTGCCTTTGTAAAATTGATTAGTTCTAACTCTCCTAGTACCATAAGTGGATAGCAAAAGCATATTAAGAGCGATTTACCATTTTTTAAACTAATGTATACTTTAGCCTTCCCTTCTACAAAAAAAAATAAATAATCTATAGGCTCATCTTCCTTACATAAATATTCATTCCTCTTAAAGTGAAATAATTCCATATATTCTCTCATATCACTGGTAAAGATATCATGAATATTGTATTTATTTATATATGTATTCATAAGTTCTGGGTTATTTATTTTCTTCATATTTTTCTCCTAAATCATATCAATCATATAAATATTTATTAAAATCATTTCTCATCTTAAATACTTTCTTAATACAACTATGACATATGTCATAATACTTCTCAACTACTTTATGATAAATTCAATATGTAACTAAAAGGGGGATTGTCATGAATATTTTTATTTCTATATTTATAGGAGCATTAATTTCAGTAATGCTTGTGTTTAATGGAACCTTATCAAGCACTATTGGTAATTATTCTTCTAGTGTACTCATTCACATAGTAGGTTTAATTACTATTATTACTGTATTATTTGCTACTAAGTCAAAATTAAAAATTCAAAAAGGTATTCCTATTTTATGGTACAGTGCTGGAGCCGTTGGAGTATTTACAGTGCTTTTTAGTAATATAAGTTTTATGGCTCTTGGTGCTTCTTTAAGCATTTCTCTAGGATTACTTGGTCAAGCAATTTCTTCTATTATCATAGATAACTATGGATTACTTGGAATGAAAAAGATTAAATTTAACGGTAAGAAGTTCATAGGTTTATCAATTATGATTATAGGTATAATAATCATGACTATTTTTAAATAATGATAGGAGGTGAACTTTAATAAGGTTATTTATTCTATAACCTTATTAAGGATAAATAATGATATATATTATAATTTCTATTTTAGCTGGTGTAACTATTGTTATAGGTAGGACTATAAATTCTAAATTAGCAGAGAAAATCGGTATATTTCAAGGGACCTTTTTTAACTATGTAGTTGGACTGTTTTTCTCAGTAGTATTTCTCCTATTCAGCAAAGAAACCTTTCCTTCATCCTTTAGTAGCTTTAGAACAATACCCTTCTTAGCATATTTAGGAGGACTTCTAGGAGTTATAACCATAGTTATTTCAAATTATATGACTCCGAGAATATCTTCTTTTTATCTAACTCTCTTTATATTTATTGGACAATTGTTTATGGGTATAGTAATTGACTATATAACCTTAGGTAAAGCATCTACAGGAAAAGTTATTGGAGGTATTTTAGTTCTTATAGGATTGGCATATAATCTTATAGTAGATAAAAATGACACTACTTGTGATGGAAATGAAATGCTCAAAGCATAGGCAAATGAATACATCCAAATTATTCATCAATAATAAGTCCAAGTATAAGTAATTAATAATAAAAATTCCTTACGCCTGGACTTGAATTATTTCATAGATATCCTTTTATTTTAAATGTTCAATCCGATATCCGATTTCTTTATTGGCTAATCGATATCCTTCTTCTATTAATTCTTCCTCTGTAGGTGCAGTTCCAAGGATATTATCTATAGTAATTTGATCTCTATCACTAAAATATTTATCTAATAGATTTCTTTCCATATCTTCCTGAGAAGCTAGAGAATAATCGTCTAATATATGTCCTACAGTGAATCCATGATCTCTTAAAGCCCTTCCCACTAAGATGCTTCTATGACATCTTATAGGATCTTGCATCGCACCTAATAATGCTATCCTATATCCTTTTTCACAGCCTTCCTTTAACCTTTCAATACCTTTCATAAAATCTTCTTCATATACTACCTTCTCGAAATCTGAATACCCTTCATCATAATATGATATCTTATTTTCTCTCTTAGCAGCTAACTCTTTAGCCATATAGATATAAATAAAGCCTTCCTTTTTTAAAGTTTTCCTTATTGTTTCCTTGTCAAATTGAGTATTATACTTTGAATAAGGAGTTCCTCTAATATCTACTACACAGTCAATGTTATAATGTCTTAGCATGTGAATTAACTTCTCTACAGTATAATTAGAATGTCCTATTGTAAATATTTTCATAATTTTTTCTTCCTTTATTAGTATAATCTATATTATTCATCACTCTTCTCTTTTCATACCCTTGATAATACTTATTATACTATAATTATGTAACCTCACAAATTTATGAGCATAATATGATTTTATAGAGTTATTGGAAGTGATGTTATGACAGGTGTTATTCTATACACTTTAGCTTTAGTGCTACTTCTTATTTCTTTAATTAAAGATAAGAAGAAAACTATTAAAGCTCTTAAAATTTCCCTTAAATCCTTTGAAAACATAATGCCTCAATTTCTAGGCATCATTATCACTGTAGGAATTTTCCTTTCTATTGTAGATACAACCACCATATCAAAATTAATCGGTTCTAATTCTGGTTTTTTAGGAGTTATTCTTTCTTCTATTATTGGTTCCATAACTATGATGCCAACCTTTGTAGCCTTTTCTTTAGGTAATACACTACTTGAAAATGGAGCCGGTTATCCACAGGTGGGAGCTTTAATTTCTACTCTAACCATGGTTGGTATCATGACATATAGCTTAGAGTCAAAATATATAAGTAAAAAAGCTGCCTTTCTTAGAAATTTTATAGCCTTTGTCTTTTCCTTTGTAGTAGCTTTCTTTATTGGAAAGGTGGTGACTTTATTTTGATTAAACTTTTTAAATTTCTAAAGCGATATTCCTTTTTCCTTTTAAGTTTAGTAATCCTTATCTTAGTATTCGTCTTTAATTGGGACTTAGGAGCTAAAAGCTTTATTAATGCTCAATCTAGCTTTATGCAGATGTTATCCGTACTTCCACCTATTATGATTCTTCTAGGACTTATTGATGTGTGGGTTCCTAGGGAAGCATTATTGAAATACATGGGTAAAGATTCTGGATTTACTGGTGTTTTAATTGCTATTCTTATTGGCTCTATAGCTGCCGGACCTATGTATGCTGCCTTTCCTTTTACTGCAGTGCTTTTAAAAAAAGGAGTTAAATTTAGTAATATTATTATTTTTATGAACGCTTGGTGCGTTACTAAAATCTCTACATTACTCTTCGAAATTTCCGCTATAGGTTATGTCTTTACCCTATCAAGACTAATAATTGATGTGCCTGGAGTAATTGTTATGGGATACCTAGTTGAAAGGTTTATGGGAAAAGAAGCTTTAGATAATCTATATTTACGTTATAATACTGAAGAAGTATAGGTAAAAAATTAAGGAGCTACTAAAGCACTTTAATGTTTAAATTGCTGTTTTAGTAACTCCTTTAATATTAACTCTGTTTTCAGTAAATATCTAAATTATATTTTAATTTGTAAAGATTAATTTTTATTATGATATTGTTTCATATTATTTTACTTAAGTAATATAGACATGACTATACTACCTATTATAAATAATATAAGTCCTCCCACAGCTATCCAAGACTTTGGATGAGCAAAGTTTACTGTCCAACCTACACCCAATCTTTTCTCTACCATCCAAGCTGGATCATTTTTATTATAATAAATGCTTCCTAGTATCCATTTATCATCATCATCTTTATATAACTCATCTTTTTCATCTTTTGTTTCAATATTTCTTCCACCTTGACCTACTTTGATAAAAACAATGATAAATATAATCATAGTTATCATGAAAATTATCATAAATACATAGTTAATTATCATAGGATCAAAGTTAAATAATATAGATGCTTGAATTAAAGAAAACATAATAAGCATTTGGAGTATCATTACCATCATTAGTATTGACCCTATTTTTTTAAACTTTTTCTTTCTAATAATGGCCTTCTCAATACTTCCACTATTTAAATCCACCTTAGAATTGATGATTACTTTATTTATTCCATATAGTAATGCAGTCAAGAAAATTTGAACAATAGGAAATTGATATACTATAAAATGCCCCCTTAAAGTCTCTTTTTTAAACTCCCCAAAACTAGTATAAGGAATCTCCATCACCTCAGGTAATACATCATATTTATACATAGTTATTAGAATACTTATTAAAGGAAAGATAAATAATAATAAAAACCATTTTGAATCTATAGGTTTTATTTTTTCATCCTTTTTAGGCTTTCTTAAAGTAGTCTCTACTACTACCACATTTCTTTTAGTATAAGTCCAATTTCTATCTTTCTTTAAGCATTTAACCTTCTTATAATATGGGATATATACTAAAGAGCTTATTACTAAACTACCTATAATAATTATTGACATTATAATTCCTAAAGTATTTTCACTATAGTTATCCAAATTAAAGAATAAACTATTTACTCCTAAAAGCATAATAAAAAATATAATAGAAATAACTATTCTATATGATTTTTCTATATCTTTCAGTTCCTTTTCTTCTTGATATTCCTTAGGAAATCTAACTCCAAAGAAAATGCCACTATTAGATGTTCTATTCACAAAAAAACTAATTAAAAATATAAATAATAGCATAAAATTCATGAACGCCAAGAATAACCATTTATCCATATTAGCTATCCTCCTTCTTAAATCCACTAAAAATAGCGTCAATATAGCTCTTTATATCTTCTTTACTTATACCTCGATTAAAGCACTCAGCCATATAATACTCTAACTCGTAATTTAAGTTCTCCTTAAACTCCTCGTTAGAACCCTTTAAGCTAAGAGAAATAAAAGCTCCCTTTCTTCTATCTATTTTAATATAACCATCATCCTTTAAAAGTGAATATGCTTTATTAACTGTATGCATATTCACTCCAATATCATCAGCTAACCCTCTAACAGATGGAAGTTCTTCTCCTTCTTCTAGTTCGCCTCTCGCTATACCTTCAACTACCTGATTCTTTATCTGGACATATATAGGTATCTCTGAGTCAAAATCTATTTTTAAAATCAAAATCTCATCTCCTATTTAACTCCTTAGTTTATTAAACAACTCTTCTCCCTTAGTTTTCAATATTGTATATACTAATAATATCAAAAGTACTAGTAGTAATGCTATAACCCCTAAATATAAATTTATATTTGTAATTGCAAATACCTTATTAATTCCAATAGTTATAAAAATCATTACACCTACAAGTACTCCTCCCATAAGAATACTTATTATAGAACTTAAACTTTGCTTTACTACTTGTACTTCTGAAGTCCAGTCTAACTTAGGAAAATATAAATTAATTAGCAGGCCCCCTACTGATACTAAAATAGCTAGTAAAGTAGGAATTACTATAGTCCACATAAAATTTATTGGAGTTAACTTAAAGGCTATGGCAAACATAATTGAATCCACTACTATAGTTGGTATTAGTAAAAAAATATTAACTCCTATCTTACAAATGAATATGTCTTTAACTTCTAATGGTGATGATTTTAAAATCCATAAATTTCTTCCCTCAATTGATATAGCAGAACCTGTAGTACATGTTAATCCTACACCAAAGGATAATATTATAAGTGGTGCAAATTGCATTACCTGTTTTAATAGTGGTGCTAGTAACTGAAGATCTGAATCACTAGATTGCGCCATCTGATTTATGAGAAAATCTCCTCCCATAACTAGAGATGCTACAGCAGCTACAGTTACTAAGATCATGCCTATTATTGTGTTTGTAACATATACAGAAGATGAAAAATATCTCTTAAATTCTTTCTTTATTAAGGCTCCCCTTATAGTATTTGTTTTTAAAGATGTTAATTTATAATTAGATCTTTTAAAAGTTTCTCCCAGTCTTAAATTTATTGACTTAAAGCTTCTAGCAAAGATTATTAAAAATACTATAAAAGGAATTATAGACCATAAAATAAACTTAGTCATAGATAATAAGCTTAAATTAGCTAAAGCATCAGTAAAGTAATAAGAAGGCGGATAAATAGTTTTTATCCCTTGCATTATAGATGTACTGTTTGCTATAACTATATTTATGATTTTATCCATTTTAAACGAACCTATCATTACTACAACCACAACTATCAAGGTCCCTATATTTAAAATTAAAGTTTTTCTCTTCATTCTTGAAGATACATAGCTAAGAGCAAAAGCTATAATAGCTGCCATAACTATAGGTATAAGTGGAATGAAAATTATTCCTACGGATAAATAAATAAAAAATATTATACTTGTACCTGATTTCATAAAATAAACTATAGACGGTGGAATTGTTACTAATGCTACAAATAAATAATTCAATAATAATAATTCAATCATCTTACTAGCTAAGATTATACTCGGCTTTATTGGTAAGCTCATTAAGGTTTCAAAATCCCTTGATGAGAAAAGAACTCCCTGAGCTTTGTATACAGAAGTAAAAAATGAAAACATAGTACTAAGAATCATTGCAGTCATCAAAATAAGGCTTAAAAATCCATACTGTCCTAATTGCTCTACTATAGCCAAGGAATACATTACAATTAATAAACCTATAGAAAATATACCTATTAGTATTGCAAAAAATATAGACATGTTTTTTATTTTTTCACTCCTTGATTCTTCCTTTAAGAATTTATTTATTCCCCATGTATTCATAATGCTATTTTTTAATAGAATTTTTAAATTACTCATTGTCAATCAACTCCATAAATATTTCTTCTAGACTACCATCGCCTTTAACTTTATTGGTGTCTCCTGAAGCTACTATCTTTCCACCCTTAATGATAGCTATCTTATCACATAATTTTTCAGCAACTTCTAGTACATGGGTAGAGAAAAAGATAGCTCCTCCTTCATTACATAATTCCCTCATGAATTCTTTTAAAATATGTGATGCCTTAGGATCTAGTCCAACAAAGGGTTCATCTAGAATTAATAATTTAGGCTTATGAATAAGTGCTGATATAATAGCTAATTTTTGTTTCATTCCATGAGAGTAGGATGAAATTAAGTCTCCTAGAGATTTTGTAAGTTCAAAGGCTTCACTATACTTCTTTATAAGTGTTTCTCTTTCTTCTTTTGACACCTTAAAAATATCTCCAATAAAATTTAAATATTGAATGCCTGTTAAGGAATCATATAAATCTGGATTATCAGGAATATATGCTATATCCTTCTTACATTCTAGTGCGCTTGTCTTTATTGAATTACTATTTATTAAAATCTCTCCTTCTTCAAAATCTAAAATTCCTACTACTGCTTTAATGGTAGTAGTTTTTCCTGCACCATTATGACCAATAAAACCAAAGATTTCCCCACCTTTCACTTCAAGTGATAAACTATCTACTGCTTTTTTACCACCACTATAAGACTTTGAAAAATTATTTATCTTTAACATTTTACATACCACCTTATTTGTTATATCTGTTATATATATAATATAACAGATATAACAAACCTTCAAGTGAATAATAGAATTTTTTATATCCTATTTTTAATAGTTCTTCAAAACAAAAAGGGTTTTTACAAAATAATTTCTTAACCTTTATAAAATGCTTAGCATTTATTCAAGATTTATCTTATTTGTAAAAACCCTTCAAATTCATCTATTCTATATAAATAGTACTTCCCTTTGGAACATTATCATATATCCATTTCGCATTTTCCTTTGCAAGCCTTACACATCCATCAGAAATTCTCATACCTAATCTTCCATCTCTCACCGTTCCATTTAAGTTATATATTATGGAATGGAATAGATAATTCCCTTTGATTTGTGTATAATAATAGCACTTATACCCATGCTCAACTCCAAAATATGGACCTTTTATACCAACTTTAAAGATCCCTTTTATAGTCGGTGTGGATGGCTTTCCTATTGAACACTTATAACTCTTTACTAATGACCATCGATTACCATTTTTTTTAAATATATTAGTCCTAAATTTATTAAGTTCCACATATATTAAGTATTCAGTATCACTTTTCAATGCTTTTGAATTTACTTGTTCCGTAGCTTTTGTATTGTAGTCACTCCTATATGCACGCTTCTTTCTCATATCCATAGAATTTAATTTACTCTTAACTGACCTTAATGCATCTATTATATATTTCATAATTACTCCGCTATAATATTTGTATAAGTATATATTATGTACTTAATTACAAAATGTTAACGTGATTTAGAATTGATTCTAAATCACGTTTTATACTATTTACCTTTAATTTTATTTATAGCGTAATCTAGAGCTCCCTCTAGATTGTTATTATTCTTTCCGCCACCCTGAGCTTGATAACTACTTCCGCCACCTTTACCATCAATTAAGGTAATCGCATCTTTTAAAAGGTCATTCATAGATATTCCTTTAAAATCCTTTGATGCTGCAAAGATGAGATTTGCTCTTTCTCCATTTTTAATTGCCATTAACGCTATGGTGTTGCTATTATCAATAATTTTTGAAGTTACCTTATTTACGTACTTAGTATCTTCATTATCATAAACTTTTTTAACTATAGTTACATTACCTACTTTCTCACCTTGCTTCACCATGTCTTTCACTTCATAAGCAGCCACTTCTTCACTTAATTTTCTATTTTTATCTAGAGCAACTTTAAGATTTTCATTCATGTTTTTTATTCCATTAATAGCTTCCTCTTCACTTGCATTTAAATATCTACATACACTTGTAGTAAATCTATCTTTTTTAAATGAATCTTCCACAGCTCTTTTTCCTGCTACATATTCTATCCTTGTAGCTCCCTTATGTTTTTCCCATCTTCTTACTTTAATCATTCTAAGTTCTAAAGTTGACTTTGGATGCACTCCACAACAAGCATTAATATCTAAATCTGCGATCTTAACAACTCTTATTTCTTCATTAGTATTAGGTAATGCTCTTCTTAAGCCCATCTTCTTTAGCTCTTTTTTATCTGGAACTAAAAACTCTACTTGAAGATTATCTCCTATAATTAGATTTGCAGCTTTCTCAGATTCTCTTATCTTTTCTTCCTCTAATATTCCTTCTATATCTACAGTACATATTTCTTTTCCCATATGAAAACCTACTGTGTTTGCATTAAATATCTTATAAAAACATCCTGATAAAACGTGCTGACCAAGGTGTTGGTCCATACCATCTCTTCTTCTTTCCCAATCTATAGAACACTTTAATTTATGAAGCTTTATAGGTTTTTTATTAAGAACATGATATATAATACCTTCTTCCTCATATACATCTATTACTGGTTCATTTTCTATAAAGCCTAGATCACAAAATTGACCTCCACCTCCTGGGAAAAAAGCTGTTTTATCTAAAACCACATGAAACTTCCCGTCCTTGTCTTCTACCTTCTCTAATTCAGCTACAAATTCTTTAATATATTGATCTTTATAATAAAGCTTCTCCATTGTATTTCTCTCCTTTAATCAATGTATAACTAAAGTTCTAGCTTTAGCCTTAATTTATAAAATTACTTTGTCTTTAAATCTCTATATCCTGTAGATAAGTTAACTACATTCCTGAGTTCCTCTCCCTTTATAAATCGTTCTAAATTATTAACAGCAATTTTAACTATACGATGGTGAGTTTCCTTTAGATTATAATTTCCTGAAACATGAGGTGTAATTATTGCATTTTTTATTCCCCAAACTCTATGATCCTTTGGCAATGGCTCAGGGTCTGTCACATCTAAAGCTGCTCCTAAAAGTTTCCCACTTTCTAAAGCATCACAAAGTGCTTCTGTATCTATAGCTGTACCTCTACCTACATTTATAAGCACAGAACCTCCTTTCATCTTAGAAATTTTTTCTTTAGAGAATAATTTATAGGTTTCCTTAGTTTCTGGTAAACTTAATGCTACTACATCTGCTTTAGGTAATAGCTCATCAATCTTATCCATAAGATATAATTCATCTAAATATTCAGGTTTATTAGTATCACTTCTTCTTACTCCTATAGTGTATCCACCTAGAGCTTTTATTCGCTTGGCAAAGTCTCCTCCAATATCACCAAGTCCAATAACTAAAGCAGTGCATCCATAAATAGATTTAACTTCACCCTCATTCTTCCAAATATTATTATTCTGATTTTCCCTATAAAGGTATAACTTTTTATATATAGAAAGTAACACACCTATCATATGTTCTGATATAGCGAGTCCATAGGCTCCAGTTGAATTAGTTAGTTTTACACCCCTTGGAAGCACTCCTTCTTTTACAAAGAAATCCGCTCCTGCACTATCAAGTTGTAACCACTTTAAGTTTTTACATCCTTTAACCATATCTAATGGAGGATTACCTATAATTATGTGGGCATCTTCAAGACTCTCCCTATTTATCTCTTTAGCTGAAGTAAATATAAAGTTATATCCAGGTGCCACTGACATTAAATCAATTTTATGTCTATCGTCCATAGGCATTAATACAACTACATTAATTTCTTTTTCCATAATTAATCACTCCTAATATATTAATTTTCTAATAATACTTATTTAAGACAATAAATATATTCCTTAACTTCATACCAAGGTACCGCATACCCTACACCCTTAGCACAAAAAATTGAAATTTATCTTTTAATATTTCCTTTAAGACTTCTAGTTGTATTTTACCACAATATTCTTTTATGTTTCAGTTATAAATGTAACTTCTCCTAAAACTTTATTTATAAAAATAACTTTTATTACTGGTGGATTTATTATAACAATCTAATATTGTTATAATAATTAAAATCCCTATTACAAAAGCCACTCAAATTGAATTTCTTCATATTAAGTGGCTTGATTTATTTAATGGTTTCATAATCATCTTTTTTTGATTTCTATATATATTATCTCATTCATTACTAATTTCCTCTTTTTTATTAAATTCTCCTGCCCACTCAAAAGCCTTTTTGGATGCTATAACTGCGATAACCTCGTTAATAACCGCTGCTGCCGCAATTGTTCCTTGGATGACCTTAGCGTATTCTGGTACTGATCCTGATAGAACAGAAACCGCTATACCTGTAAATACAAGAGATACACCTGAATGAGGAAGCAATGTGAGGCCTAAATATTTTTTCACAGTTTCTGGTGAATCTGTTATAGCAGCTCCAATGAATGCTCCACCACATTTTCCTACAGCTCTTGAAATGATATAAATTGCAGTAAATAGTCCAGCACCTAAAATTAGATGATAGTCAAGTGGTGTTCCCAGATTTAAGATAACTACAATCATAGAAATACCAAGAATAGGATTAAATGAGTTCATAATTTGCTCTAGACGTTCTTCTGAAATAATATTAGAAAACGTTGCTGAGAAAGCCATACCAATAAGCATAAAGTTAAGTACAGGCTTTGGTAAAACTAAATCATTAAATATAAAACCAACGCCTGCTGATATTAGTATGGTTGCACTCAGTAACAATACTGTTACTTTTGGTGAACGTTCTCTTTTCAGTACAACTCCTGCAAGAAATCCTACAACATTCCCAATAATAATTGGTAATAAAATTACAAGTAATATCATATAAGCCGGTAGTTTTTGTTCAGATAGATTGGCAGAGATAATAGATATAGTTGAAAAAAACACAATTACTCCTACCATATCATCAAGGGCTGCCATAGGAATTAATGTTTTAGTTACAGGTCCGTCTGTTTTAAACTCACGTACAATAGAAAGTGCTGGTGCTGGTGCAGTTGCAAGAGCAATACCTCCAAATATAAATGCAAGATAAATAGGAAATCCTACAAAATAAAATACAACCCCAAATACCAAACTCACAACAAAAAATGTTCCTAATGATTGGGTTAATGTTGTTATGATAATTTGCTTGCCCGACTTTTTAATTTTTTTCCAAACAAGCTCCGTGCCTATTAAAAGTCCCACTACGCATTCTAAAATATGCATAATTGGTTCATACCAATGAGCATTTAAAACTGCATCATTTACAACTCCAAATGCATTTGGTCCAAGTATCATGCCTGTAAGTAACCATCCTAGAATAGCTGGTAACTTAATCTTTGAAACAAGCTTTCCTACAATAAAGGCAATAGCAATTGCCATTAAAAACCTTAGAATTAATAATATCATTGCTTCTCCTCCTCCTTTGAAATACCATAAAGCATAATATTCAGTATTTTTGACAGTTTCAGTTCGTGCATTTCTATTAGTGAATTAAAGTCTAGATTTTCATAAGCTTTACTTTGAAAATAACCATTGAACATTTCTTGAAAAACAAAGAAGTATTCCATTGCTTCTTCTTTTGTAATATTATCTCGTAGTGCTACATTGCTTAACGCCATACGGTAGTGACGTATATTAAGTGTGTCAAAATCACCTCTTAAGTCTTTGATTTGTTCTTTCAAATGTACAGGTGGTTGTAAAATTGCATGAAAGAATATATGACTGTAATAAATATTCTCCTTAAAAAAACGATACCTTAAATCAAAATAATTTTGCATGTACTTCTGAAAATCCAATCGGTCAAATTCTTCTTTGCTAAGATAATCTACAAGCTCATCAAAACAAACCTTAACACATTTTAAAAATAACTCATCTTTATTTTTAAAATAGTGATAGATAAGTCCCTTTGAAATTTTGTTATCGTTGCATATATTGTTCAGCGAAGCATTTTCATATGTCTTTGTTCCAAACTCCGCTATGGCAGCATTTAATATTTTATCTTTACTTATTTGACTTTTCTCTTTTTGATTCATAATATCCTCCAAATATAAATATTGACCATGTGGTCTATTATATATTATCAAAAACAAACCACACGGTCAATAATATAAATAATTTAATTAATAATTTTTATAACAATTTAAATCTTAAATATAAATTTACTTAATTTTTGTTTATAAATATAAAAAGAGCATCCTTTCTTAAGAATGCTCTCATAATTACATATTTAATTTTTTATACCACACATACTAAACAGTTGATATGGCTGACCTTTACTTTCATTTTCTTTTATGCCTGAATAAAATACCCTTGAACTTACAACTTGAAACCCTGCTTTCTTTAGCAATGTTTCCATCTCTCCAATTTCAAACCCGTTATGTCCATTAAATCCATGTAATTCATCATGGAATCCACCATCATCAGGACACAAATCTACAACTACTAACTTTCCATCCTTATTAAGTAGCTCATGTAATTTCTTTGTTACCTTTGGTAGATCTTCTACATGGTGAAAAACCATAGATGTATAAATCACATCAAATTTTTCATTATCGTTAAAATGAAATAAATCCCCACACCAAGTTTTCATATTTTTTATTTTGTTTTTTTCTATTTTAAATTTTAACTGTTCTATCATTCCTTCAGATAAATCCATCATCAATATATCAGAAAATCTATGAGTTAAATTTTCTGATATAAGCCCTGTACCACATCCAAATTCTAAGGCTTTTAAAATTTTATCTTTATCCAAATAGTTTTCTATTTCAGTACTAATTTTCTTTGCTCTTTGAACCCTATATTTTGTATCCCATTTTTGAGACTCCTCATCAAAATGCATATCTTCATCCCCTTAAAATAAATTTCTCCCTTTAACTTATACTTCTTCTTTTCTTATATCTTTTTTTTAATAGTTTATCTATAAAAATATAGCCTCCAAGAATTATAACTATTCCTAATGCCCATTTAAAAATCTCTGGAATATCTACATCCCTAAGTAGATACCTGAAGCCATCCGCAAGTAAAAATCCTATTATCCAATAGACTATTGATTTAATATCCTTCATTTTAATTATATAGATTTTGTCTTAACATATATAAGGCAAAACTGTTCCCCCTTTTAATTAAATTCTGTATATATTTTATCATATATTTAAACATAGATTAAGTAAGGTAAAGTTAATAATCTATCTTAATAGTCTTAAAATAAGCTCAGCTGTTCCTCTTCATAATTCTTTCTATAACCCTTGATTATATCCTTCATTTCGTATATAATTCCATATTTGTTACATTCTTCAGTGAAGATCTTCCAAAGCTTCTTTGAATTAAAAGATTCACATTCATATTTATCACCATAGGTATGAATATATTTTATAACTAAGTTCTCCTTTTGAAATAGTCTACTTAATTGTTCATAGTAATAGGCCCTTTGATTTCCTCTAAGGGTAAGCCCCATTCCATAAGCAAATATAAATTTAGCTCCTGAATTATGAGCTTCTCTAACTATATTTCTTATATTATCTTCTGAATCATTAATAAAAGGAAGAATTGGCATAAGCAATATTCCTGTATATATCCCACTATCACTAAGCTGTTTTATAGCCTTAAATCTTTCGCTGCTAGGTGCTACATTAGGTTCTACCCTTTTACATAGCTCATCATCAAAGGTAGTTATAGTTATTTTTATTAACACAGGAGAATGCGTTGAAATCTCCTTTAATATATCAATATCTCTAGTAATTAAAGGACTCTTTGTGGCAATGGAAACTCCAAAGTTATTTCTATTAATCTCCTTCAATGCTTCTCTTGTTAGCTCACATTGTTTTTCAAAGGGATTATATGGATCACTCATAGCTCCTGTTCCTATTACACCCTTTTTCCTTTTCCCTTTAAGTTCTTTTCCTATAGCTTCTACAGCTTTTTCTTTTGCTCTAACTCTATCAAAATCTTCTATTTGATAACATTCACTTCTGGAGTCACAATAAATACATCCATGACAACATCCTTTATAGATATTCATATTATAATTGATATCAAACCATGAATTATTAGGTATATATTGAGATATTAATTTTTTTGCAGATATATATTCCATGCTAATCACCCCAGCTTAAATATTAATTATTTAAATTCAATTTATCTAGGTCATTCTCTGTATAGACTTCAATTTCATTTTTCATTAATAATTCTGCTACCACTCCATTACCTTCTATTAGCTTTCCAGAAAATTTCCCATCATATACCATACCATAGCCACATGAAGGACTTCTAGACTGTAGTATTGCCTTCTTTATACCAGCAGCTTTAATAATTCCTAAGGTTTTCTCAGCTCCCTTAAAAAAACTTTTAGTTAAATCTACACCGTCCTTACTAATTACTCTTTTATTAGAATTTTCATCTATAAAAATCTCACAACACGCCCTTGGAGTAGGCAAACCAGCTAATTGTTCTGGACATATCGCTATAGCTTTTCCTACTTTTACTAATTCAGCTACATATTTATTCTCACTATTACTTCCATTATATCTACAATTAATTCCTGCTAAACATGAACTTACTAAATACATATATAGTCCTCCTTTATTTTTTATCTGTAACTTATACTACAATACCCAAACTCTTACACCAGATTGTTTTGTTATAGTCTTAAGTTTACTTTCTTCTATTTTTATTAGATCACTAAGATATATTTCTTCATACTTTCAACCTACTTATTATACCTAATAGTAATTTATAGATATAATTATATCATAGCTTATTTTTAAATTAATATATCTTAACTTTCTATGGAGATATATGTATAATAAAATATGGAGTTTATTTTAAAGAATCGTAATTAAAATAATATTTAAATTTAATTATGTAAGACAACAAACTAACAAATTTAATTTTAAGGAGTTGACATCATGAGTAGTTTAATTCTTGAAGGTGGAACCTTTAGACCTATTTTTAGTGCTGGTATAATGGATGCTCTTTTAGATAATGATATTATGTTTCCTTATTGCATTGGTGTTTCAGCAGGTATTACCAACGGCTTTTCATATATATCAAAACAAAAGAAAAGAAACTATGACATTCTAATTAACCATAGACATGATAAAAGATATATAGGCTTTAGAAACTTTTTTAAATGTAAAAGCTTATTTGGTTTAGATTTTGCTTTTGATGAGTTACCTAATAAGATTTATCCCTTTGATATGGATACCTTTAAAAGCTATGAAGGTAAAATTTTAATTGGTGTAACTAATGCTAAAACTGGAGTTACCGAATATTTAAATGGTAAAGATTTAGATGAAAAATGCAATATGCTAAGAGCTAGTTGCGCTATACCTCTTTTCTTCCCTCCAGCTATAATTAATGATAATGAATATTTTGATGGAGGCATCTGTGATCCTATTCCTGTATTAAAAGCCATGGAAGATGGAAATGAAAAACATCTAATTATTTTAACTAGACCTAAGGGATATGTAAAGGAATTAGGTAAAGGCAATATTTTTGCTGCTAAAGTTTTAAAAAAGAAATATCCTAATTTAGTAAAGCCTCTTCTTACACGTCATGAGCTTTACAATGATAGAGTTAAGTATTGTGAACAACTTGAAAGAGATGGCAAAGCTATAATTTTAAGACCTACTGCAGAAGATGGTATAGATAGCTTTGAAAAAGATCTTAATAAAATTAAACATGCCTATAACCACGGATATAATATAGCTTTAAAAAGAATTGATGAAATAAAAAAATTCTTTAGCATTTCATAAAAATATTTATGAATAAAACTATTTAAATATTTACCTATAAACCTATGAAACTATATAAATA
>NZ_DLNT01000046.1:0-42522 GCF_002477055.1 Clostridium sp. UBA7503 | reverse complement strand
TCTGTTCATGCGGGTTTCAGAGAATTTACTATTTAGAATATATAGTTATTGCCCTCTTTAAAATAGGAATATCTATATCTAAAATTAGTATAAACAGACTTATATCCCACCATAAATTATTCCTAGTATTATCACCAATACTGTTATAAGGGTAAAACCATATTTTGAAAACATAAAAAATTTATTTCCTAACTTTCTCTTAGCACCTCTATTTATTTCTTCTAACACCTGTTCTTTGTTGTACATAAAGTAAAACACAATAAATACTAGTAGTGCTGCTAATGGTGATATTACTATAGTAATTACATCTGCAAAGTTACTAAACAAATTCATATTTAAATTTAAAGGTGTTGATAGNNTTGATAATATAAAGGCTACTACAGCTATTAAAATAGTAGAGGTTTTTCTGCCTAATTTTGTTTGTGCCATAAAAGATTCTACTGGCCCTTCTAGCATATTTATTGAAGAGCTTATTGCTGCAAATAGTATGCTTAAAAAAAATAATATCATAAGTATTTGTCCACCAGGTATAGCCTTAAATATAGTTGGTATTGTTATAAATAATAGAGGTGGACCTGCTGCTGGATCTAATCCAAAGGCAAATACTGCTGGCATAATAACAAAGGATGCTAACAATGCCGCAATAGTATCAAGTACAGCAGTACTTACTGCAGACCTTGGAATATCTAAATCTTTCTCTATGTAACTACCATATACAACCATTCCGCATCCATTTAAAGATACTGTGAAAAAAGCTTGACCAAGTGCCATTACCCAAGTGTTTATCTTAAATAGGTATGACCATTGTGGTGTTAATAGGTACTTCACCCCACCTATAGCTCCAGGTAAAGTTAATGATCTGATGGCTAACAATATAAAAATTCCAAAGAGCATAGGCATTATAATTTTATTTATCTTTTCAATTCCCTTAGATATACCCATACATACAATTACTAAAGCTAGTACTATGGCTAAGAAATTCCATGGTATAGTTTCAGCGCTTCCTGCAAAGCTATCAAAGTACTTAGGTATATCAATATTTTTTATATTTCCACTAAGGCTAAGTCCTAAATACTTAATTATCCAACCTACTACCACATTATAAAACATAAACACTCCTGCAAGTCCTATGGCTGGTATAAATCCAAAGAGAGTTCCTCCCTTTAAACCTTTATTCTTGAACCCTTTTTTAATTCCTGTTAGAGCTCCTCCCTCAGCACCTCTTCCAAAGGCAAATTCCGTAATTAACCCTGTTGATCCTAGTATAAGTACAAAAATAAAGTATGGTATTAAAAATACAGCTCCCCCATTTTGCCCTAACCTATAAGGAAACATCCATATGTTCCCAAGTCCTACTGCTGCTCCAATACAAGATATCACAAATCCTGCTCTACTTGTAAAGTTCTCTCTGTTTTTCATGTTCTAATCTCCTTCCTAAAATAAATAAAACCACATAGATTGATTCCATGTGGTTTAAATAAGAAGGCATCAAATATAAAAACCACATAGATATATCTATGTGGTCTAATTACTAAACATCTGAGTATAGCAAAGTTTCCTAACCATCATAGACACAAACCAAATTTGTTAAACTGGCTTGCATCTATAATTGTTTATAAATACAAACCCTATCTATAATAGCTAAGATAATATGCCATATTAACTTTTGTTGATTTAAAGTTAATTTCTCTACTCATTTTAATTCTCCTAAGTGTTATATTTTAATAAATATTATCATGGATATTTAAGCTTGTCAAATATTTTTCATCCTAATATTTTTATTATATAATAATATTAAACTATAATCTTTATATTATTAAAAACTATTGAATTTCTGTATTATATGGCGTATTTCTCCACTTGCATACATTAGATACTAAACCTATAGCTAAAATATTAATTAAAAGTTGGCTTCCACCATAACTAATAAATGGCATGCTTACTGAAACTGTAGGTGCTAATGTCAAGCTAACAGAAATACTTAGTAAAAACTGCACTACAAATAATGCACAAAATCCACTTACTAGTAATTTACCATAGGTTTCTTTAGTACTTTTTCCTATTAAACCTATTCTTATTATGAATGCTAAAATTAAAGAAATTAATATTATTCCAACAATCCATCCAAAGGAATAAACTATATAGGTAAATATAAAGTCTGTATGAATTTCTGGCAACATATTTGGTATAAAATTTGCTCCCTGCCCAAATAATCCGGCCGATTCCCTTAAGTTAACTAGTTGATTATAAATCCATCCCATTCCATCTACATCTAATGAAGGATTAAAAAACACCTGAAATCTTTTTATTATGTAAGATTCACTAACCATACAAGATAAAAAGATAACCCCTGTAACTCCAAAGGAAGTTATAATATGTTTTAATTTCACACCTGATATAATCATCAAAGTAATAACTGATATGGCGTAGATAATAATGCTAACTGAAGCATTTCCAATAATAAAAAATATTATTGGTGCAAAAGCAATAAAAATCCCTTTTAGTATACTTTTAGTCTCATTCCAATTCCAATTATCAAATATTCCAGCTAAAGCAATGATTAGAAAAAAAGGTGCTATATTAAAAGCATTAAAACTAATTGGCCCAATAACTATCCAGCCCATTTGTCCATTTAAATAGCCTGTGTTTATAAAGATTTGGGATATTAACAGAATTATTACTCCACTATAAACATATTTAGAGTACTTTTTTAATCTTCTATAATCAATTTTCAGTAAAACTGCTGCTAATATGATTCCTCCTGATGCATAAACTATAGTTTTACCTAAAAAATTAGCATATGAACTGTGTGACAATGCATTATTCTTCTGAATGAAGCCTAAAGTAAATATGCCAACTAATATAAATAGAGCGGTTATACCTAAAAGCATCCAATCAGGAGATGCTTTATGAACCGTATTCAAATCCCTTCCTATAACTTCGTATGAACCCATTTGCATAATAGCTTTATCTATAGCTTCTTCCTCCGTTATTCCAACATTTCTGTAGTCTTGTATAATCTCTTCTATGTGATCTATAAGTTCATCTTTTATATTTTTATGAACTCTTTTATTTTTAACTAATCCACATACTTCTTCTATATACTTTTCTACCTTCGGATGGTTTACTGTAGACATAAATCTCCCTCCCCTAATACTTCATTAACTGTAGAACTAAACAATTTCCATTCTGCTTGTTTTTCTTTGAGAATTTTATTACCATTTTCCGTTATCTTGTAATATTTTCTCTTACGCTTTCCTTCGCCTTCATCCCAGTAAGCTTCTATAAAATTTTCATTTTCTAAGCTATGCAGAATAGGATATAGGGTTCCCTCTTTGAAAGAGAAAATGCCCTTAGACCTTTCTTCTATCTCCTTAATCATTTCATACCCGTACATATTTTTTCGATTAAGTAAACTTAATATAAGTATTGTCGTGCTTCCTTTCAAAAGTTCTTTATTTATTTTCATAATTCCACTCCTTACCTAGATATACTATACATTGTATATCTAGGTATAATTATATATGTATATATTTATATTGTAAAGTATTTTTCATCCTAATATTTTATGAGTTTTGCTTTTTCCCTAATATATGTTATCATGGTATAAGTATATTTAAGGAGGTTGATGCATATGTGGGCTTTGTAATAAGCTCTGTGTGTAATTAATAGTGCTTAGATTCATTTATATACTGAGCTTAATAAATCAACAAAAAATTATTAAAAATAAGTGAGGGATTTATTATGAAAAGTACAACATTTAAGGTATATGAAAGAAGCTCAAAGGAAAATTTAAAGAAGCTTAGAAATTTTGGAAAAGTACCTTGCGTAATCTATGGTGAATTTTTAGAAGAACCTATCTCTGCTAAGATGAATAAAACTGAACTGTTAAAAATGTTAAAAGGCAGTTTTAGTGGTTCTATCATACCAATTGATTTAGATGGAAAAACTCTAAACTGTGTAGTTAAAGATATTCAAAAGAACAACCTACACGAAATTATACATTTTGATTTACAATATGTAAAACCAAATGAAGTAATTAAACTAACTATTCCTATAAATTATATAGGCCAAGAAAATTTAGAATCTAAAAGACTAGTTTTAGAAACCTTTAGACCATATCTTGATTTTCAAGGAAATGTAGAAAAGATTCCAGAATATATTGAAGTAAATGTAGCTAATATGCAATTTAATGATAAACTACTAGCTAAAGATATTAATATTCCAAGTGAAGTAACACTTCTTACTCCTGAGGACACTATCTTAGCTGTAGTAAATGGCTAATGTAAAATGAAATTTAAATTTAAAAAAGTGCTATTCTTATAAAAGATTAGCACTTTTTTCTTATATTTATTTAAATTACGTCTTAAAAAGATAACTGTTTAAATCCCTTTCCATGAGCTTCATTCACATTCATTATGGATATCACTGCGTTAGCATCAATATCTAGTATAGCTTTCTTGGCCTTCTCCACTTGTTTAGAACTCATTATAGAGTATATAACTTTCTTTTTCTCTCCTGTAAAAGCACCTTCTCCATGAAGAAAGGTAACACCTCTTCCTAAAAGTTCCAAGATAGAATTTTTTATTTCCTCTGGATTATTACTTATCACTATAATTAATTTTCTCTCATTAGTCATAGTAATAGCTTTATCTAGAATATAGGATCTTATAAATAGAGATATTAACGTATAGATAGTTATAGTTAGATCATTTAAAATTAACCCTGTAAAAACAATGGCTCCATTTAATATAAATGTCATAGAAGCTAAATTAACACCATACTTTTTCTTTAAAGCAATAGCTATTATATCCGTTCCACCTTCTGAAGCCTTATTCAAAAATATTATAGCCATACCAAAACCACATAAAACTCCTCCACTTATACATGATATTAATAAATCATTTACTTTAATAAATCTAGTTATATCTTCAGTTAATATTAAAAATATAGACATTGATATCATGCCAATAAAACTTAAAAACCCAAATTCCTTATTAATTACCTTAATTCCAAAACAAAATATAGGTATATTTATAAATAATGTAAAATACCCTGAAGGAATATCTGTTACGTATTGTAAAAGTAATGCTATACCAGCTACTCCCCCACTTAAAAACTTATGTGGAACTATAAACATATTTACACTTAAAGAATAAATTAAACTTCCTAAAAGAATTAATGATACTTGACCTAGTTTATCTTTGATATTACTATCAGAGATAAATTGTTTAGTTACATATATACTACTCATTGTAATCTCCTTGTTTTAGCTAATATTATTAATGACCTTAAGATTGATATTCCCCTGAATTTCATGTATATAAACTTATGTTTTTATACATGAAAAAAGACATCCTATACGGGATGTCTAGTATAACAATTAAAAGATTTACAAAAGTAGTTTCTCTTATGAAAAGCACTAAATATATCTTTCATGTTAGACACCTCCCAGTTTCCCCGTGGGTTTTTTGGTCTATATCCTATGGCAGGTCTCCTGACTTCATATCAACATATATTCTAACCTTCCCATTAACTAAGTTAACAGTGGCTTATCTAGAATACACTCCTTGTTACAGTGACGGGTTCGTGTTGGATTTTCACCAACTTCCCTTTTAATTTAAAGAATAAACTTTAAAACCATAAAATATATTTAATTTTATAGATTCATTATATCATTGTTTATAGTAAATTTAAAGCTTCATCAATGATGTTATCCATGAACTATATTTATTATTAAGCTTTATTTACTTCACCTGCTTTAAATATTGCAATTTTAGTACATAGTGGACCTATTAACTCATATATTACAGTTCCAGCTAATATTATAGTTCTAATTTGGGTACCATAAGCTGGTAATTCATTTTGAACTATAAGTGCTAGTCCAATAGCTACTCCTGCCTGTGGTACTAAAGTTAATCCTAAATATTTTTGAACTATAGGCTCTGATTTAGCTATCTTAGCTCCCAGATAAGCTCCTAAAACTTTACCAACAACTCTAGCTATTATATAACCTACTCCAATTATACCTACAGTCTTCAAAACTGACATATCTAGTTCTAATCCTGATATAGTAAAGAACGCTATAAATATTGGATTAGTAAATTCATCTAATACAGTAAGTAATTTAGTTTTACCATCGGTAATATTACTAATGGTTCCACCCATAACCATACAAGTTAATAATCCAGACAAATGTAATTTGCTAGCTACGCCTATTGCTAATAAAATTACACCTATAGCCATGCTCATAGTTTGTTCTCTACTGTTAGATAACCTATTAATAAATGCTAATACAAATCCTAGTACTATTCCTAAAATAGCAGATCCTATAATCTCTATAAAGGGATTCATTATTGACATCACTGTCAAAGCTCCTGTACCATTTGTTAAAGCTTTTGCAATAGATAAAGCTATTCCAAAGGCTATAACAGCAATGGCATCATCTATAGCCACTACTGGTATAAGAGTATTTACTAATGGTCCCTTAGCTCTATATTGCTTTAGAACCATAATTGTAGCTGCTGGTGCTGTTGCTGAAGCTATTGCGCCTAAAGATAAACTGAAGGCTAATGGTTGCTTAAACACTATTACCATAACTAAAGTTACAACTACTACTGCCATAAGTGCTTCAAATAAAGCTATAATTATAATTCCAGAACCAATTTTCTTTAGATCCTTGAAATTAAGAGAACTCCCTATACTATAAGCAATAAACCCTAGGGCTGCCTCTGAAATTACTGTTAATCCATGGATAGCTTCAGTAGGAACAATCTTTAAAACAAAAGGTCCTATTATTATCCCTGCTACTAAGTATCCTGTTACCTTTGGTAGTTTAATATAACTTACTAGTAATCCTAAAAATATACCTGCAAGTATTACTATCCCTAGTACATATAACCAATTCATATTTAACTTCAGTCCCTCCTATTTTTGTTGAAAACTACCTCCAAATACCTTATTAACTGGAATTGTAAATGCTATTCCATTACCAGGACCATTTAATCCTCCAGTTACTTTGTTGATAATCTCTAGTGCTTGTTCTATTCTTTCTTTCTTTAAAACTGTAAATACTGTTTTATTAGATGCTCTTCCTTTGTTTAATAATAATTGAAGTGAAGAAAACATACTTGCATCTTCACAACTAGATAAAATGTTAGCCATTCCTACAGTATCAATAATTGTAGACCCACTTATACCTATGTTAGTGAATTCAATCATTATTTCCTCTAAATCTCTTGGGTCATTTAATACAAATATTAGAACTTCCATTTATATCCCTCCCCTTCCTTATATATCTATTATATATTTTTTGTTTATTAAAATCAAATTTACATAAATTTTATTTAATTAAACTAAATTTAATAAAATACATAAACTATTTATATTTTACGTTCACACACCAACTTACTACAACATATTATAAATTATATTGTATCAATAAAATGGAGTGTATTAATATGAGAATGGCTAATGATAAATTTAGTATTAACGATATAATTATGAATCATGGTATGCCTGAACCAACGGCTTATGCAATAATTGAAGGTGGACCTTTAGCTCCTGAACTACGTGGCAGAGTACTATTTTGTTCTTTAGATGATGGGATTATTCTTAGAGTATATGTTACTGGTATTCCAATATACAACTCAGAAGGAAAGCCTTCACTTTTCCACGGATTTCATATTCATGAGTTTAAAAATTGTAATATAGGTGATTCGAATGATCCTTTTAAAGCTACTGGTGGACATTGGAATCCAACAAATGAACCTCATCCTTACCACTATGGAGATCTTCCGCCACTAATGTCATCAAATGGTATTGCTTTAATGAGTGTTTATGTAAGCAGATTTTCTATAAAAGATGTTATTGGAAAAGCTATCATAATCCATGAAAATGCTGATGACTTTACTAGTCAACCTGCCGGTAATTCTGGAAAAAGGTTAGCTTGTGGAATAATAATGCCTACTTAGTTTACTTAATACTTAATAATTATTAATACAAATTCTATATATCAAGCTTATAAATTTTATACTAAAGTAAAGAACTATATCAAAACATATCTTGATATAGTTCTTTACTGCTTTATTTTACTACTTTACAATATTTCTTTTTAAAAATTCTTTCTTACTGTTTATAATATCATCTATAGTTATGAAATTTATACTATCTCTATTAAATTCTTCATCGCATATTCTAATACTCTGAGTTCTTATAAGATTATCCAAATATTGTTTTATCATTAATCCATTTTTTATTACTAAATTGGGATTACCATATATGTCTATTATAGTTTTATTAATTTCCTCTTCTGCATCTTTCGATAAGGAATATCCCTTTTTACTTAATATACTTAATGCTATATTACATAATCCTATATAATCATAATCTTCAAAATCAAACCAAGTTGGAAATCTATAGTTAAAGGCTGGATTAGATAATACCAGTTTTTTCATTCCTTCTTTTTCTCCTGAAAGGATTAATATAACCTTATTATTTTTATCTAAGAATTTAATGAAATCTGATACTATTTTATTATATTGCTGTTCCTCTAGTAGAAGGTCTACCCTATTTAGAAATAGCATTTTCCCTGAAAATTTACTAAATATATCTTCAATTTTTATTCCCTTATTAATCATTGACATGAATTCATATTTATCCATTTCTACAATGTTTTTCGCTTTAACTATTCCCATACTATAATACATTTCTGAGAGAATATTAGCTACAGTTTTCTTACCTGTTCCATTTTCCCCTGTAAATATTATGTTCATATATCTATTAATATCTGAGCCTAATCCTATTTTTTTTCTTCTTTCTCTAACCTTTAAAAGCTTATATTGATTTTTTAAAAATTCCTTTGCATCTTCATTACCAACTAATAGCTCTAATCTACTATCTAGATTAAAGATGTTATCATCGTCAATAACATTTATATTTTCTACATCCTTAGCAGTTATAAGATTCATCTCATAAACGCTGATATCCTCTTCTACAATTCTTATGCTTTGATTTCTAATTAGTTTTTCCACATAATTTCTAACCATTCTACCATTTCCTGATTGTGCATCTGAGTTATTGTAGATTTCAACAAAGCTTTTCTTTAAAGCTATATATCCATTCTTAGATAACTTAAACCCCTTTGATTCAACAAGCTTTACCGCCATTTCAAAAAGTTCATTGGGATTATAATCTGCAAAATTAGTCCATAATGGAAATCTTGACCTTAAACCTATGTTTACATCAAAGAATTCTTCCATTTCTTCTTCATATCCAGCTAATATCACTATTACTTCTTTAGAATAATCTTCAATTAACTTTAACAGAGTTTCTATGGCTTCAATTCCTAATGAGTCATTGGCAAGGGTATATGCTTCATCTATAAATAACACTCCACCTAAAGCTTCTTTAAACTTCTCTTCTGTTTTCTTTGGGGTTTCCCCTGGAATTTCTGATACGAAACTTGATCTATCAGTTTCTACTAGTTGACCTACCTTTAATAATCCCATACTATTTAGCATTTCAGCTACTAATCTTGCTATGCTTGTTTTACCTGTACCTGGATTGCCTGTAAATACCATATTTAAATTTTGCTCTATCTTAGTATTTACTCCAACAGATTTCCTTTTTTCTTGAGCAACTATAAGCTTATATTGACTTCTTAATAGTTTTTTAACATCATCAAGTCCTATTATTTCATTTAATTTTTCTTCTAAATCAAACTTTGCATTTGCTCTAAAGTTAAAGTTATCTCTATCTAATAAATCAATTTCCTTATCACTGTTAGTTAGATATTTTTTAGAAGCATCAATTATTGCATTTTCCACTATATTTCTTACAAACCTAGCATTACCTAAATCATTTTTACCTGTAATTTGGTTTCTTGTAAATAAATCTATTAAACCTGCTTTTACATTCTTTGCTATTCTATACCCCTTAGATTTAGCTATATTAACTGCTATTTCATACATTTCTACTGGATTGTAATCTTTAAAGTGTATAGTATTTGAAAATCTAGATTTTAAACCTTGATTTATAGTTAGAAATCTTTCCATATCCTTTTCATAACCAGCTAATATGACTATTAAATTATCTCTATTGTCCTCAATGCCCTTAAGTAATGCATCTACTATTTCCTTACCAACCTTATCTTCTTCACTTTCACATAAGGAATATGCTTCATCTATAAATAGTACTCCTCCTAATGCAGAATTAATTATATCATTTGTTCTCTTGGCTGTATCATTAATGTTCTCTGTAACAAAATCTGCTTTACTCACCTCTACAAATACACCTTTAGATAATATACCTAAGGCGTTTAAATATTCAAAGGTAACCCTAGCTGCATTAGTCTTTCCTGTGCCTGCATTTCCTGTGAATATCATATTCATAGATATCTTTGAAGTTTTTAGTCCAAGTCTTTTTCTTATTTTTTGTACCTTCCAATTATTTTCAACATTTATTATAAAATTCTTCAGTTCTTCTATACCTATTATAGAATCCAATTTATATTTTACTTCTTCAAGGGTAGGTACTAGATAATTTTCTAACTTGTATATTTCATCATCTGATTTGCAATATATCTCATTCTTATCTATATATATTAAAATCTCACTTTCACTATAAAGTCCTTCCTTTTGTATTAGGTTCATAATTGGTTTATAAATTTTATAGGATATATATTCACTGATTCCAAAATTACTATCTTCTATGAAGTTTTCTTGTAGAAAACTACAAATTCCAAAGTTATCTTCCTCTTCATCTTTATTTTCTATTCCAAGAACTATATTTCCTTGCATATGCTTTTGTATACCATCTATTGACCTTAACACTTCTCTTCTAATTACTTTATTTTGTTCCTCTTCTGTAAGGCTTTCAGTATATAATACCTCTTCCCTATTATCTAAAATTCCATCTTCTATTATATTATCATCACTATTATAAATAAATATGAAAAACTTATTATGACAGATGAATTCTCCTATATTGTCTATATCCTTAATCTTTGCTTCAATAAGAAACTTATTTTTCATAATATAGTTATCTTTTAACTTTAAACACGTATTAGGATATATTTCTGATAACACATTTAAAATATTTTCTGAAGCTTTTTCAGTATTTTTAAACATTATTACCTGTGAACTACTATTTAGTTTTTCATATAAGTCACTTAAAAAAGCATTATATCCTAAATTAAAATTGTAAGAAGCTAAATCTATTTCATCTATATGATAATCTTCAGTTATTCCTTCTTCGTTAAGTTTTTCAAATAATAGCCTTACACTAGCTTTTTTAAAAGTTCCTCGTTTACCAGCTAAAAGTAATATGCCCTTCTTATCTTCTTCAATCTTTTCTTTAAAATAATTGCACAATTTATGAATGAATTCTCCTTGCCCTATTATTTCATTATTCATTTTTTTTACTATATTTAAAAAACCATTACTTAAACTTTTGTCTTTCATATATAACTTCACCCTTTCTTTTGTTTATGTAGTTATCTTTGTATTATAATTTCCTTACTGATTATATAACTATTCAATACATATAAATTACTTTATATTCTATCAGATTTTTCCCATTATTCTTCTTAAATATTAAATTCTGATAACCATTACTTATTAATTTTATAAAGTTCTTACTATATGAATATAAGAGCATCATTAAAATTCAACGATAGCTCTTATTTAAGAGCTTATATATTATATAGTTCGTCTAAATCTTTTAGTAATTGAATTTTACCTCTTGATATTAATAAATATCCTTTTTTCTCTAGTACCTTAAGCTTTCTGCTTATTACTTCTCTTGAAGAATCTAATTCAAAAGCAAGTTCCCCATGGGTTGTATAAATTATTTTAGTATTCTTACTAAGTAATAATTTAACCAATCTACTTTCTAAAGATTCATGAATTCTAGCTTCTTTGTTTTCTATAACCCCTCTAAATTTTGCATATAGATCTTTATATATAACGTGCATAAATCTAAAATCACTTAATAAATAGGCCTTCACTATATCTGATGGTAAAATAGCAATTAAAGAATCTTGCATAGCTATACCTTCAATATTTAGTGATTGACAATTTACAAAACAGCTTAATGCTTCATGACATAGCTCACCACGCTCTACATTGTATAAATTAGTTTCATTTCCCTCTTCTGTTACTTTTTGAACCTTTATAATTCCACTTATAACAAATAACATACCTATGCAGTTTCCACTATCTGTTTTTAAATACTCCTCACTTAATAAACTTTTAAAAATTACGTTTTTTCTTATAATTTCATGGCTATCATCTATTTCTTTTAATACAGGATAAGCATCATACAAAGCTTTAAGTCTTTTATTAAATACATCTAAACTATTTAACATATTATCCTCCTAAAAAATTGCTTGTGTGACTATATCACATATTTTCTTTTAATTATACCTTTATAATATGCTTACTACAACATTTATAAAACAGGAGGATTTAAATTTATGGAAAAGAAAATTGTTAAAAGAAAGGCTTATGTGGATACCAGCTACTGTGTAGCCTGTGGCGCTTGTGAAAAAGTCTGTCCCCTTGGAGCCATTGCTATTAACAAGGGTATTTTTTCGAAGGTTGATTATGATAAGTGTGTTGGATGTGGAAAATGTGTTAAAACTTGCCCTGCATCTATTATAGAAATTAAACAACAAGGAGGTAACTAATGAAAAAGAAAGAAAAGCATCTTTATGAATATCTTTGGATACTATCTTCCCTATATTTAGTTTTAGGGTTATTTAATATACTCTTTGCTTGGCTAGGATTAATTTGTTTTATCGTACCTTTATTAATTTCAATAGTCAAAGGAAATAAAGGCTATTGCAATAAATACTGTGGTAGAGGACAACTATTAGATTTATTAGGTAATAAATTGAAATTATCAAGAAATAAGCCTATGCCTAAATTTTTAAAATCTAAATATTTTAGATATGGATTTTTAATTTTCTTTTTAACTATGTTCATTAATATGGTATTTAACACCTATTTAGTTTTCAAAGGCACAAATACCTTAAAAGAAGTTCTTACTATACTTTGGACCTTTAAATTACCTTGGAACTTCACAGATTTATCCTATGTTTCTCCTTGGATAGTTCAATTTGGTTTTGGATTCTACAGCTTAATGTTAACCTCAACCCTCCTAGGTATAATTACCATGGTCCTTTATAAACCACGTTCCTGGTGTGTTTATTGTCCAATGGGTACTATGACTCAAGGAATTTGTATAATTAAAAATATAAAAAAATAGAGGGCTAGCCCTCTATTTTTTCATATCTTTAATTATAAAGAAAATTTAGTTATTAAATACACAAATTAAATATTGATAATAATCTACTACACTACCACTTATAGGTTCAACTGCCTTATCTGTAAGTAAATTTTCCAAGCCTTTTTCATAAGGAGAATCTTTGCCGTTCAACTTAAATAAAGTGAAATTTTTCAAGTTCAACTTTTCTATATCTGCATATAGATTTACTATTTCATTAGGTACTATAGGTATAGATAATACGTTAAGTTTTCCCTTATCCTCTATTAATTTGGCTAATGTGATTGTTTCTTCTCCATTGTAATTTACAGTTTCTTTAAAAGTATGTAATTGACCAAATTGTCCATAGTATTTACCCTTAGGATTTTCATTATATATTCTCATAAAATTATCATAGATTAAATTATCTCTATACAACCTTTGATTTTCCATATATTTCATAGTATTCATCATACTACTTAAATTACTTTTAAACTTGTTGAAGTTATCTCCAAATAAAGCTTTGTACATATCTGTATTGCTATTTACATCCTTATATAAATCAGCCAATATTCTAGCTATTTCCTCATCATCTTCTACATCCCCATTAAGTATACTTTTAAAATTATTTATTTTCTCTATTATTTCTGTATCTGGTTCTGTATTAGGAATTAAGCTAAACATTTCATTTAAAGTATAATTAACTTGAAAATCTATATCAATTCCAAAAGCTTGTATCTTTTTATCCTTAGGTAAGGTTTTATTATAATTATACACTTCTTCCCAAAATTTATAGTAATCGTCACCACCATAGCTAGGGTTTGCATTTGTTACTACTTCTATTGCATCTTTAAGCAACTTCTCATCACCATTTTGTATATACTCATTTAATTTACTCACTATACTATACTGTAATTCACATATTAAGTACCTAACCTCTTCTTTTTCATTTAAATATTTTAGCATCTCAATACTTATTTTTTCATTTCCTAACCTTTCATGCTCTTCACCAGTAAAAAATATATCAAAATCACTGCTATCATCAATTAAATTAAGAGTAGTGCTTATTCCTTCTTCGCTAAAATCTGCAGTTTTATGATTATCTGCTAAATACTCATCTGGTGATTTAACCTTATAAAAATTTAAATAACCCAAATAACATACTATAATAACTATAATTACCCCTAAAATAGTAATACCCTTTTTACTATTCATTTTAATGCCCCCCCCATATAATATTATTAATTTTATTTATATTTCAATAATGTTGTAATTATCATGTGAAGAAATATATTTATCATAAGTTAAGCAAAATTTATTGTAAACTACTTATTGTTAAATATAAACCATATTTACTTAAAATTATTATATATACACATAAAATTCCAAATAAAAATAAATCACCCTAATTTTAGGGTGATTTATTTTTATTATTATCTAGAATCTAAAATCACGTTTTCCTTCATTAAGTTCTTTTAAGTGTTCCTCTACAATACCCTTAACTTTAGGATTAGGAATTTTCATAGCTTCATTTTTTATGACTTCTTCGCCTTTAGCTTTTGTATCTTCAGATGCATAATCTTCTAGATACTCTTTTAAAGTCATTAGGGCGTTAGGTAAACAACAGTTAGAAATTTGACCTGATTTTACTAACTGCATAAATCTGTCTCCAGTTCTGCCTTCACGATAACAAGCAGTACAGAAACTAGGGATATATCCCATACCAAGTAACCAATTTACAATTTCATCTAGAGTTCTTGTATCACTGATATCAAATTGTGCAGAATTTTCTTCTTCTTTTTCCTTCTGAGCATATCCTCCAACACTTGTACATGAAGCTCCACTAATTTGAGAAACTCCAAGATGAAGCACTCTTTCTCTAGATTTTTGAGATTCCCTTGTAGATACAATAATTCCTGTATAAGGTACTGAAATACGTAAGATTGCAACAATCTTTGCAAATATATCATCAGAAATTCCATTAGTAAAGTCTTCTGGATTTACTTCATCAGCAGGACAAATTCTAGGTACACTGATAGTATGTGGTCCTACTCCCATGGCTGCTTCTAAGTGCTCTGCATGCATAAGCAATCCAACAAAATCATACTTATACATGTTTAATCCAAATAATACTCCTATACCAACATCATCTATACCACCCTCCATAGCTCTATCCATAGCTTCAGTGTGATAATTGTAATCATGCTTTGGTCCTGTTGGATGTAATTCTTCATATAATTTTTTATTATAAGTTTCTTGGAATAAAATATATGTTCCTATTCCAGCTTCTTTTAATTTTCTATAATTCTCAACAGTAGTAGCTGCAATATTTACATTAACTCTCCTTATAGCACCATTTTTATGTTTTATGCTATATATGGTCTTTATACTTTCTAATACATATTCTATAGGAGAATTTATAGGATCTTCTCCTGTTTCTAGTGCAAGTCTTTTATGTCCAAGGTCCTGTAATGCAATTACTTCCTTTTTAATCTCTTCTTGTGTAAGTTTCTTTCTAGCTATATGTTTATTTCCATGATGATAAGGACAGTATATACATCCATTAACACAATAATTAGAAAGGTATAATGGAGCAAACATTACTATACGATTACCGTAAAATTTATTCTTTATCTCCATAGCTAATTCTTCTATTTTTTTATTTTCTTCTTCTAAATCACATTCTAATAGTATTGCTGCTTCTTGATGATTTAAACCTTTACATTCTCTAGCTTTCTCTATAATACTATTTATTAATTCTTTATTATTACTATTTTTCTTAGCGTATTCAAGGGTTGATAATATTTCTCCATCTTCAATAAATTCAGTAGCTACCTTAGACTTTACATTATACATACATCTACTCTTCTTTCTTAATAAAATTTTAAGTGCTTTATTTTAATATCTACCTAATTCGTTCTGATTTTATATATTTACTCTATTTCTTTGAATAGATTGTTTTTACAGTAATACCATCAAGCATACCTAATTTACCAGATAATGAACTAATAATATCATTAGTTGCATCTATAATTACGCTGATAACACACACCTCCTTGTCGCGATATGGCACACCCATTCTCCCAACAATATATTGTCCATAGTCATGCAAAATATTATTTAATCTTTCAGTAGCTGTAATATCCTCTACTATAATTCCAATCAATGCGATTCTTGTTTCCAAAGCTTATGCTCCTCTCAAAAAAAATACTCTCTGCATCCCAAAAGAGAGCAGAGATAGTATATCGCTATCCTATGACACCGCCTTATCATTTGGGCTAGCCCTCATGTACTTCAGAACGATTTAAATCTATTACTCTTCCTCCTTGGATACTTCCTTAGAGTAAGACTACATTTTTATTTTAACACCTATTACAAATATTATCAATTATTACTTATACATTGAAAATCACTTTAACTTTGTATACAATTAATTGGGACAAACATATAAAATATGAGAAATAGATTAACTAAAGACTAGAAAGGATATTGATTATGGAAAATTTGATTTTATCAATTAATGTAGTTTTACCCTTGTTTCTTACCATGGCTTTAGGATATGTATTAAAGCGATTGAAAATGTTTGATGACAATACTCTAAAGGTTATGAATAGTATTACCTTTAAGATTTTTTTACCTCTATTGTTATTTTATAATATATATAAAACAGATTTAAAAGGAGCTGTAAACCCGAAACTTATTTGTTTTGCACTTACAAGCGTTACCCTTACCTTCATAGTATTATGCATTCTCATTCCTATTCTTGAAAAAGATAATAAAAAACGTGGTGTTTTGATACAAGGTATATTTCGTAGTAACTTTGTAATATTTGGTCTACCTGTAGCATGTTCCCTATTTACTCAGGATAAAATTGGTGTTATAGCTATACTAATAGCTACTGTTGTACCTGTTTTTAATATGTTAGCAGTAATCTCCCTAGAGATTTTTAGATGTGGGAAGTTAGATATTAAAAATACTTTGAAAGGAATTATCACTAACCCTTTAATTATAACATCAGTAATTGGACTATCATTTCTTTTTTGGGAAATAAAACTTCCAACAGCTATTGAAAAATCTATAAGTGATATATCAAGAATTGCTACCCCTCTTTCCCTTATTTTACTTGGAGGTTCCTTTGCTTTCAATGATGTAAAAACTCATTTAAGACAAACTGTAATAGCTGTAGTCGGCAGACTTGTTATAATTCCTGGTATTCTTATGCCAATAAGTATATGGATAGGTTTTAGAGATATAGAACTTTTAGCTTTAATGCTTATTTTTGCATCTCCTACTGCTATTTCTTCCTTTACTATGGCTCAAAAAATGGATGGTGATAGTGATTTAGCTGCACAAATAGTAGTATTCACTTCGGCTCTCTGTACACTTACAGTATTCCTGTGGATATTTGCATTAAAACAGTTTAGTTTGATTTAGATTATAGCTTAAATATATAGTTGAACTATCTAAAAATAATCAACCAAGGTTTAAATATAACCCTTACATTATGTAATTAAACTTTATTAACAAAAGAACTGCATGAAAATAGAAGTATTGATTTCTATCTTCATGCAGTTCTTTCACTTCTTATTATATTTTAATGATGGTCACATCCATCATGATTACATGTATGATTCATAGCAAACTCTGATAACTCACCACTTTTAAGCTTCTCTAAATTTGTACTTATAGTTCCTTCTGCCGCTCTATATACCTTTATTCCTTGGGAATTTAGCTTAACTATAGCTCCTTGACCAATACCACCTACAACCACAGCATCTACTACTTCTCCTGATAATGCTTTCATTGGTTGACACATACCATGTTGATGACCTAAGTCACCATTTCCTATAGTTTTAACCTCATTAGTTTCTAAATTACATACTACAAACATTGGAGCTGTTCCAAAATGTCCATATGGTACACTCTCCATACCTTCATTAGATTTAACTGGAAAACAAACCTTCATTACTCTTCCTCCTTCAATCTCTCTTTACAGCATTTCTTTACCACCTTACAATTTTTTTCACATTGTAAAGCATGAAAGCTCTCTAACCTTATATTAAACTTATCATCTATTAGGCATACATCATCAGTAATTAATACATTAATAAATTCTGTAGCTTTTTCTAAAACTTTCTTATTTAAATCATAGATTACATGATATCCTCTTTTGTAACCTACAATTAAATCTACTTCCTTAAGAATTTTAATGTGTTGTGATACTGCAGCTTCAGAAATTTGTAAATGCTTAGCTATTGCCTTTGCACAAAAATTCTTTTTAGATAATAATATTAGTATTTTTATTCTTGTTTCATCACCAATAGCTTTAAACACTTTTACACTTTCTATCATATATACTCCTTTTATAATATAATTTAATTAAGTATTAGCTTAATTAAATTATATTACTCTTAAGTAATTATATCAACTACAAATTAAAATAATCTATACATTAATTAGAGTTATTTTCCTTTTGTCCCTCTATATGCTCCAATACCACCTCTAACATTAATCACATTAAAACCTTCTTTATTCAATCTCCTACAAGCAAGTGAACTTCTCGAACCTGTTTCACACATGAGATAATATTCATTTTCTTTTTTAAGATATCTATCTGGATTGTTTAAAAGATTTCCCATTGGAATATTTCTAGCTGTTTTTAAACTTCCATTTCTATATTCATATATTTCTCTAATATCAATTAAATTAATCTTACCTAACAAACTATCTATATTATTAATATTTATTACTTTCCCATTATCTCTTTTTAAAAAGTTAAACATTATAATACCTCCCTATATATAGTAATATAAAATATAATTTTTATCATAAATATATTTTACTATTTTTAATATTATATTTATGTGAGTTAATCACTTATTGTTTATTATTAATGGTCACATGGATTTCTCAATCACTAATTTTAGATTTAACTAATTTTCATATAAAATGTAATAAAAAAATAAGAACTATAAAACTGAAAGTTTATAGCCCTTATTTTTAACAGCCTAATTTTATATAATAGAGTTTCTTCTTCTTCCTATCTCTTTAAATCCAATCTTCTTGCATAAGTTAATAGCCATTTCATTAAAAGAAACTCCTTCTCACATGCCTTCGAATGAGTAAATTCCACTGACCAAATATAAAATTTGGAGTGATGTTGCTAAAGCAACCTTTCGCTTCACTCTCGAAGAAACTCCTTCTCATATTCATTCGAATGAGTAAGTTCCACTGACCAAATATAAAATTTGGAGTGATGTTGCTAAAGCAACCTTTCGCTTCACTCTCGAAGAAACTCCTTCTCACATGCCTTCGAATGAGTAAGTTCCACTGACCAAATATAAAATTTGGAGTGTCACTTATATTTCGTATATTTCTCCGTATTTTTTATTTAAGTACTCTAAGAAATATTTAGGATTTAATTCTTCTCCTGTTACTTTTACAATAAGCTCTGATGGAGTATAAAGAGAACCAAATTGATGTATGTTTTCTCTTAACCAATCTTTTATTACTGTGAAATTACCATTCTTAACTTCTTCGTCATAGGTAGGTATATCTTGTCTCATTTTATTTAAAAATTGAGCTCCATATACATTACCAAGAGCATAACTTGGGAAATATCCAATTAACCCTGCACCCCAATGAGTATCTTGAAGAATTCCTTCTGAATCATTTTTAGGCTCTACACCTAAATAATCCTTGTATTTTTCATTCCAAGCAGCTGGTAACTCCTCTACTGTAATTTCATTATTCATAAAAGCTCTTTCCAATTCATATCTAATTATAATATGAATACTATAAGTTAATTCATCTGCTTCTGTTCTAATTAAAGAAGGCTCTACTTTATTTATCGCTTTATAAAAATCTTCTAAATTAACTCCTTCAAATTGAGGGAATCTCTTTTGAGCCTCTGGATAAAAATAAGCCCAAAATTCCTTACTTCTTCCTAGAATATTTTCATAGTATCTAGATTGTGATTCATGTACCCCCATAGAAGTTCCACCTGAAACACCTGTATATTCTAAATCATCTGATGAGTTTTGCTCATAAATACCATGTCCACCTTCATGAATATTGCTAAAGAAAGCACTTCTAAAATCATGTTCATCATAATTAGTCGTTATTCTAACATCTTTATTTCCAAAGTTAGTTGTAAATGGGTGAACAGTAGTATCTAATCTTCCTGCTTCAAAATCATATCCTAATTTTTCTAAAACAAATTTACCAAATTCATCTTGATCTTTGGTAGGAAATTGCTTTTTAAAGAAGGACTCGTCTATACTTACCTTAGAGGCTTTAATCTTCTCTAAAAGCTCCACTATACCATTTCTAAGCTCTTTAAATACTTTATCTACCCTATCTACAGTCAATCCTCTTTCATAATCATCTAAGCACTTATTATATATATTTCCTTCATATCCTATATATCCAGCAAATTCCTTATTAAACTCTATTATCTTTGCTAGATATGGCTTAAAGCCTTCATAATCATTGTTTGCCTTAGCTTGTTTCCAAAATGCTTCTGATGTTGAACATAACATTTGATACTCTTTATTTTTTTCAGGTGGTATCTTTATAAGCTCATCATAGTTTCTTTTTAAGTTTTCTATAATCTTTTTATCCTTAAAAGATAACTTGTCCATTTTATCTGAGAAGTACTCTATCCATTCCCCTATTCTTGGAGAAGTCATAAGTTTTATGCATTCTGAATATAGATACCCCACTACCTCAATTCTTCCATCTATAGCTTTTGAGGGTATTCCTGTTTGCATATCCCAATGTATTAAGCTCTGCGCATGAATTAAGTAAGTTACATTCTTAATATGCTCCCTTACTTCACTTAATTTTTCTTTAATAATCTCCATTATCCTCACTCCTTATACCTTGTACTACATATATTTCTTTGTACTAATTATATCTTTAATTTCAATATAATTCCATAGATATTTATTAAATTTATATTTACTAATATCACTTATTCAACTTATAAACAAAGTTTAATCTCATTAATTTCCTTCTAAAATTATTTATAATCTAATAATAATTTTGTCACACAGATGTCACAATTTACCCTTATTATAAATATCAACAGGAGATAATAAATATTTCGTAAGTAATTCCCCAAGATTATATAAGAGATAATTAATTTCCTAATATTTAAAGTAAATAAATTAACCCCTGAAATAAGTAATCCACTTTAAATATTACTTTTAAGCAATATTTAAAGTGGAAACCCTTAGTATTAAGTAAAATGTCAAACACTTCATAAATAATCCCCCCTGATTGTAAGTGAAGATAGAGGTTAATATGAAAATAAGAAAATTCTGTGCAAATCGCAGGATTTTCTTATTTACATTGATTTTGTAAATTTTCTTGATTATAATGAATATAATGTAAAGCAATAGTTTTAATTTATAACTCATTACTTTACGTTTCTAATTAATCTTGTTAAGAATAAGATTAATTCATATATAATATGTGAAATTAAAACATATACTAAATTAAACATTGAAAGGAGAATAAATTATGAAAAAAGGTATGAAGGTTTTCCTTCCTATAATAATTATTGTGATTATTATTGCTGTATTTTTAGCTGGAAATTACAATAATCTTGTAACTCTTAAACAAGGAGTTAGCGCAGCGGAATCAAATATTGATACTCAGCTTCAAAGAAGATCAGATTTAATCCCTAACCTAGTTAATACAGTAAAAGGATATGCAACTCAAGAAAAGGAAATATTTACGGAAATAGCTGATGCTAGAGCTAAACTTGCAGGAGCTACAAATATCTCTGATCAAGCAGCTGCAGATACTGAACTATCTAACGCTCTTTCTAGATTGTTAGTAGTGGTTGAAAATTATCCTGATTTAAAATCTAATCAAAATTTCTTAGATTTATCAGTGCAATTAGAAGGAACAGAAAATAGAATTGCCATTGCTAGACAAGATTATAACACTGTAGTAACACAGTATAATACTAAAATCTTAAGATTTCCTGCCAATATAGTAGCTTCATTATTTGGATTTGACGAGAAACCATTTTATAAAGCAAGTGCAGGTGCTGCAGAAGTCCCTTCTGTAGACTTTTCTAAATAAAGATGAAGAGTACAATTAAATTTTTAAAGCACTGTCTTTCTTTACTTGTTGTTATACTACTTCTCTCTTCTTTTAGTGCATTGGCAGAAGATACTTACCCTAGTCCAACTAAATATAAATATTTAAATGACTATGTTGGCATTGTAGATAGTGAAGATACTAATAAAATTATCTCCTTAGGTAAAGAACTTGAAGATAAAACAGGTGCTCAAGCTGTTGTTGTTGTAATAAATACACTAAATAATACTCCAATTGAAGATTATAGCAATAGTCTCTTTAGAACCTGGGGAATAGGTGAAAAAGGCAAAGACAATGGTCTTTTAATTCTTGTAGCCATAGATGATAGGCAATGGAGAGTAGAGGTAGGACGAGGTCTTGAAGGTGCTATACCTGATGCACTTTCAAGTAGAGTTATGACTTCCATTGCAAAACCAAGTTTTAAAGATGGAAATTATAGTGAAGGAATTCTAAATAGTTATAGTGTTTTATGTGATTATGCTAGTGAAGAATATGGTGTCACCTTAGATAAGTCTTTGAATGTAACAATGCCTAGTGAAGAAGATTATGAGGATAATGGTGGTTTTAACATATTTATATTTATAGCTATCATCATCTTTGTATTTATAGATTCCATCTTCAATAGGGGTAGATTACTACGAATGTTATTTTGGACTAGTAGAGGTGGAAGAGGTCCTAGAGGTGGCGGTGGCTTCGGCGGCGGTGGTTCTTCCGGTGGCGGTGGCTTTGGCGGCTTCGGTGGCGGTTCTTCTGGTGGCGGTGGATCATCTGGTAGTTGGTAGTTATAAAAAAAGAGAACAAATTCATTGAAAAATGAATTTGCTCTCTTTTTTATTAAAATTATCATTTAATTTAAGTTACTAAGGTAATAACCTTTGTAAATACTAGCACAGCAAGTAGTACTCCTACTGCTACTCTGTATATAGCAAATACTCTCATAGGCTTTTTCTTTAAGAAAGTAACGAATTTGTCCATAACTATTATTGATACAACAAAAGCAACAATAAACCCAATTATTAATGCAGCCCATAAGGTTGGAGTCATAATAGAATAGTTAAATTCAAATAAATCTTTAGCTGATGATCCTACCATTGCAGGTACTGCTAAGAAAAATGAGAATTCTGCTGCTACTGGAGTTGAGAGCCCAGCAACCCAACCTCCCATTATGGTAGATGCACTTCTTGACATTCCTGGCCATACAGCAAGAACTTGGAATATCCCTACCTTTAATGCTTGCATAGGTGTTATATCATCTATATTTTTAACAGCTTTGTTTTTTCTCTTTCTAAAGAAGTTTTCCACTATAAGCAATAAGAATCCTCCTACTAATAATCCAACAATTACTGATTGAAGATTGAATAAGCTTTTAATTTGCTTATAAAAAATAACTCCTACTATGCCCATTGGAATACATCCAATCAATACATTAATTCCAAATTTAAATCCAGTTTGACCCTTCTTACCCAATGTGAATATGCATTTAAAAAATTCTATTACACTATCCTTAATCTTATTCCAATATAATACTACTACTGCAAGTATAGCCCCTAGTTGAATAACTACCTGAAACATATCAGCAAACTCACCACGGAAGTTAATAGCATTACCAACTAATATCATATGTCCCGTAGATGAAACTGGAATAAACTCTGTTAATCCTTCTACTATTGCAATAATTATTGCTTTTAATATAACTATGAAATCTAAACCCACTAATTTTCACTCCTTGCTACTTGTACCAATTTTGACATACATATAGTTTACCTTACATGTATAAATAGAACAAGAGGATAACCTTACATATATCTTTCAATGATGTAAGGTTATCCTCTCTAATACCTATAACCCTTGTATTTACATAGGTCTTGTAATTTTAAACTTTATGTTAATTAAATGTTATGTATATTAAATTTCAACTTCTTTATCATATTCTTTAAACTTTATCCATCCTCTTTTAGATATGTATTTTAAATAAGTTACTAATCTATATAGTTCTCCATCTACATTTTCTTTATAAGTTTCTGCCATAAGTTTTGCAATATCATAAACGGTTCTATTTCCATCTATATACTTCCATACTGTAGAACATCTCTCATCTAGTTCTAATTTAGTTTCAGGAGTTCTTTTAACCATCCAGGCTAGAAATTTTTTAACTGGATCAGTAACTTTTATATGTATAATAACTTTACCATCTTTTTCTTCCCAATTTTCTTGTTTAATTTCAGGTACATAAAGGGCAAAATTATGCTTTGTATCTTGAGCTTGTTTTTGTATTTCTTCTTGTGTTTTCTTATTCTTCATGCAAAATTCCTCCTAACTTATTTATAACTATTAAATGTAAGATATTCTTTAATTCAAATTATTATACTTTATTATGTACTTTAAGTTATTATAATATTAAAATCGCTTGTCCACAGATAGACTTTACCTGTGGCAAAGCGATTTTAAATTATCATATAATCTACTATTTAATAGTTACAACTATTTAACAGCTTTGTCTTTTTTACAAGAGAACATGTAAATCCATAATCCTAGTAATAAGAACATTACACAAGCAAATAGATTGCTTTGAGTTATTCCTGGTAAGAAATTCTTACCAAATGCTATAGGTACTTGAGCTGCTGCTAGACCAGCTACTACTATACCCATTAATGCATCTCCAGCAACTAATCCTGAAGCAAGAAGAGTTCCTTTTTCAACAACCTCTCCTCTTCTATCTTGATCCTTAGCGAACTTTCTTTCAACGATTTCTCTGATTACTCCACCAACTAAGATAGCAGCATTTAAAGTTATTGGAAGATATATACCAAGAGCAACTGGTAATACTGCTATTCCAGCTAATTCACAGAATAATGCAATTGAAGCACCAATTATTATTAGTGTCCATGGTAATTGAGCTGTCATAATACCTTCAACTATCATTTTCATAAGTGTAGCTTGAGGTGCTGCTACAGCTGCAGAACCTATTCCATAAGCAATGTCTAGCATATTAATTACAAGTGCTGCAAAAACCCCTGCTACTGAAAGTGCAATAAACATTCCTAATTGAACTTTTTTAGGAGTACCACCTATAATAAATGTAGTTTTTAAACTTTGTGCTGCTCCACCAGCTACTGCTATAGCAACACAAACAACTCCTCCTATTAATACAGCTTTAGTCATATACTCTTGACTTACTCCACCAGTTAATTTAATTACAGTAGTTACAAATAACATTGTAGCTATAGTCATACCTGAAACTGGGTTGTTTGATGCTCCAATTATACCAACCATTCTAGCTGAAACAACGGCAAAGAAGAAGCTGAATAAAACTGCCATGATTCCACCTACAAATCCACCGTTAACCATTGGTAATAACCAAGTTAATGCGAATCCAAAAGCAGCTGCTAGAATAACCCAAGTAAGAGGCGCTTCTAAATCAATTCTACTTACTTTGTCATTTTTACCTGCACCTATTCCACCCATAGCTTGTTTAAAACTTGTGATAATAGTAGGAATAGACTTAGCAAGAGAAATAAATCCTCCCATTGCAACAGCTCCAGCACCTATATATTTAATATAGTTAGCCCAGATTTCGTTAGCACTCATTTCAGCTATAACTTTAGTAGCTGGGAATAAAGGTTCCGCTAGTCCAACTCCTAAGAATTTAATTAATGGTATAAGTGCAAACCAAGCTATAACAGAACCACCAAACATAAGTAATGATGCTCTAGTACCAACTATAAATCCAACACCAAGAAGTGATGCTAAAGTGTCAAATCCCATCATTGTACCTTGATAACTTTTAATAACATAAGTAGCTTGCTCTCCCCAAAGTGCAAATCCACCTGAGAAAAGTTTATATCCAGCTCCTACTCCAAGACCAGTCATAACTGTTTTGAAACCTTGTCCACCTTCACTGCCCGTTACAAGAACTTCAGCTGCAGCCATACCTTCTGGATAAACTAAATTTCCGTGTTCTTCCACGATTAAGTATCTTCTAAGTGGTGTAATGAAAAATACGCCCATAACTCCACCAATTATTGTAACAATAACAACAGTTAAAATACTTAATTTTAATCCCCATAAAATTAATGCAGGTAAAATAAATATAATTCCCCCGGCAATAGATTCTCCCATAGCAGCCAGAGATGCTACCATGTTAGCTTCTAGAATGTTATTTCTTCTAAACATTCCTTTTAATACTCCAGTTGCAATAATAGCACCAGGAATACCAGCTGATATTGTCATACCAACTTTCAGACCAAGATATGTGTTAGCCGCTGCAAAAACACATGCTAAAATAATACCTAAAATAATTGAATAACCTGTTGTTTCTGGCATTGCCATTGATGTTGGAATAAAAGGAACATATTCTTCACCTTTGCATCCACCATAAGCACTTTGAGATAATTTTCTTTTCTCTTGGTTCATAAACTTTTTCTCCTCCTTTGTAACTCTTTAACAAGGCACCCTAAAAAAGCCACTAATTACTATGTTTAAAAGTTTAATTTATCTACAAGCTATATCTTTATCTTTAATTAATACTATTGATAAAAATATAAACACATTAACTAGTACTCTTCAGGATGCCTAAATCAAATTGTTTATTTTTATATTAAATATCTAAAGTAAAATTTACCTTAGATATTTATTTAATATTTTCTAATAGTGCTATTATAAAGTTCCATACTCTTTCAACAGATGATATACTCATATGTTCATTTGGAGTGTGTACATCAAATAAGTTTGGTCCAAAACTTATCATATCCACATCTGGCATTTTTTCTTTTAAAAGTCCACACTCAAGTCCTGCGTGGATAGCATCTATTTTGGGTTCTTCACCAGTAACATTTTTATAAGTTTCTATACATAAATCTCTTATTGGTGAGTTTGGTTCATATTGCCATTCTGGATAATCTGAATCATTAACAACCTCGGCACCAATTAATTTTGCTACGACATCTATCCTATCTGTGATAGCATTTTTTAATGTTTTTACAGAGCTTCTCACAGCAGAAATAAATGTAACTTTTTCTTCACTAAATTCTATTACACCTAAGTTAAGGCTACTTTCTACTAACCCTTTAATGTCTTCACTCATAGTTTGAATTCCATTTGGAGCAACTATCAAATAAGAAACAATTTTTTCAGTTACTTCTTTAGTTAATTGTCTATCAACTTCAGCCTTATCAACTATTACAGTTACATCTGGATCTTGTATTCTTAATTCAGTTTTAAAAATTTCTAATGAGTTATTAGCTATTTCTCTAACTTTTTCTACATCTTTAGTAGCTACTGTAATTGTAGCTTCTGCTTCACGTGGAATTGCATTGTTTTTAGCTCCTCCACTTATATGAGAAATATTAAAATCTACCTCTTTTGATACGTCATTTAATAATCTTCCCATAAGTTTATTAGCGTTTCCTCTTTGTTTTATTATTTCCATACCAGAGTGTCCGCCTTTTAATCCTTTAACTTCTAGTTTCAAAGCCTCATTAGAAGCATCTTCCCATTGATTATTTATATTTACATAGTTAGTAACTCCACCAGCACAACTTACAAGGAATATTCCTTCTTCTTCTGAATCAATATTCAATAATATTTTTCCATCAAGCTTTTTAGGATCTACTGCTATTGCTCCATACATACCTGTTTCTTCACCAGTTGTAACAAATAATTCTATAGCAGGGTGTTTTAACTCTTTTGAATCTAAAATAGCTAATCCATAAGCTACTGCTATTCCATTATCTGCTCCTAGCGTTGTTCCATTGGCATAAAGATAGTCTCCATCGATTCTAAGCTCTAATGGATCCATTTCAAAATCATGTACCTTATCCTTATTCTTTTCACAAACCATGTCCATATGACCTTGGATTGTTACTACTGGTGCATTTTCATATCCTTGAGTTGCTGGTTTTTTAATGATTACGTTTAACTCATCATCTTGTATTACTACAAATCCTCTTTCTTTACCAAAGTTAGCCAAATAATCGCTGATAACCTTTTCATTGCCTGAACCATGAGGTATTTTAGTTAATTCTTCAAAATAGCCTAGAACCTTTTCTGGATTTAACCCTTTTAATATAGACATAAAAATCCCTCCATTTTTTGTATTTATTTTATAGTTAATATGTACTTTATATATATTTCAACATTTTATTATATTTTTCGACTTACAATTTTATATTAATTTTATACTTATAAATTTATAAAGTCAACATATATAAAATAATTATTTTTTGAAATATTACCTATAACCATTTAATAATTCATAAAAAACTTTTATATTTTATATAATTAAAAAAAGTATTTATAAAAATAGAATTATTTATTATTTCTTAAAAAATAATTCTATATAATACCTATGTTAATAGAAAGATTTTATACTCTCTTTTTATAACAACTTTTTCTAATCTCATAATTATTATATCTTTTATAAATTAATTTCATACATTTTAACCTAAGAAAAGCAATATACTATTTACATTTTAATAGTATATTGCTTTTTCTTTTATATTCTAATATTTTAATGTGTCGTTGTTCTATAATTGCTTAAATTAATGGCTTTAATGAATTATATTTATAAATAGTGTAATAATTGCGGAATTCACGAAATCTATGAATAAGCATCCTACAATTGGTACTACAAAATATGGGGTGGGTGCAAATCCAAACTTATTTGAGAGCGCATCCATATTAGCTACAGCATTAGGGGTAGCTCCCATTCCAAATCCACAGTTTGCAGATGCAAAAACCGCAGCTTCATAATCTCTACCCATAATTCTAAAGGTTATGAAATAAGCGAATACACCTATAAGAATCGTTTGTGCTATTAGCATAACAACCATAGGAACTGCTAAATCTAGAAGTTCCCATAACTTTAATCCCATAAGAGCCATAGATAAAAAGAAAGATAAGCTAATACCTCCAAGATTTTCAATTTCTTTTTCTACTAACTCAATATTTGTGGCATCACAAATATTTCTTATAATTGCAGCTACAAGCATGGCCCCAATATAAGATGGAAAAGTCAACCCAATTCCTTGAATAAAATTAGATATTATAGATCCTATTCCCATTGCTATAAAAATCCAAGATGCTCCTGACATTAATCTTTTATGACATAGTATATCTTGATTGTCTTCATTAAAATCTCCTAGTGGCATACAGGCATTATCATCATCCTCCTTCATAGGAGTATTAAGCTTATGGCGTATAATTAATGTTCTAGCAACCAATCCTCCAATTATACTTCCCATAACGAGACCAAAAGTCGCAGAAGCAAAAGATACAGTTGTAGCGCCTGCAATTCCCATCTCTTCTAAAATAGGTCCAAATGACCCCGCTGTACCATGTCCTCCTATCATAGGAATAGAGCCTGTACAAATTCCTAATAAGGGTTCTAAATTAAACAAGGTTGCTAAAGCAACTCCAACTGTATTTTGTAGAATTACTAAAAGTACTGATAAAATTAAGAATGTTACTACTTTTATACCACCTTTTTTTAATATTCTAATACTAGCCGTAAATCCAACACTAGTGAAAAACGCAGTCATAAAAATATTTTGTAGAGTTGTATCTAAATTAATTGATATAAGTCCTGTCAGTCTAAATATAAGCATGAGTATTGCAAAAATAAGCCCTCCTATAACTGGTGCTGGTATACAATACTTTTCTAATATGGATATTTTTTCTTTTAAATATTTTCCAAAATAAAAAACTATAGAAGCTAATGCCATTGTTTGAAATATGTCTAATGTCAATTCCATAAATTCATCTTTCCTCTCATCATATGTGTATCTTAGTGCATAAGCAGAGTTCTTAGCTTCTTCGAAGCTTACTAACAGAATTTCTAGTATCAATTTATTTGATACTTAGAATTCGTTGTCCTTTAGGGGAAATCGTTATCCAGGGACGTAGCAGCTCTTAATTGCCACTTTAAAAAAGATGGCAGTATTAGAGCTGGTAGTCATCGGATAAACATCCATTTTTTAAATCATTGAGTTATTTCCATATTATTAAAAACCTTTTTCATATCGTAATGTCCATAATACCAAAAATACTCATTTATAGATGCACTATCATCGGTATTTAGAATGTTATCAATTATAACTTGTTCCTTCCCCTCTCTATTCCCTTTAACTAAATAAAATTTATTTTCTTTATCTTTTCTTATAAATACAAATTCACTGTCATCATTAATATAATTAGGATAAAAATCCCATCCCATAGATGAATTAGTCAATTTAGTAATTTCATTGTTTTCTAAGTTTACTTCATATATATGTTGATTGTTAGAACTTTCCCATTGCTGAAGATTTTCACTATAAGCTGAAGCAGAATATATTATCTTACTACCATCACTAGAATAGTTTGGAGTCATAGCTACTTCTCCATCCTTAGTGATTTTTTTAAAGCTATCATCTTCTAAATTTAATATTCCTAAAGTTTTATCTACGTTCATAAACCTATATGCACCATTTATAATAGCCACTAAATTATCATTTATAGGTGATACAGACATCATATCCTCGTAAGTTAAAACTATAATCTCTTGATTAAGTATCTTTCTACATTTGTTACTTTCATCATTATAAACTCCTATTGGCACTCCATCTGCTGTCATAGATGCAGAATTAGGTCTACACCATACAATTAAATTAACTCCATTAATAGAAATGGTAGCCATCTTTGGATTCAACCCTAAATCATGATTTTGGGAATTTATAGGTATATATGGTACCACTACTTTTTCTTTTTTAGATGCTAAATCTAACTTAACTATACCTAGAGGAAAAGGATAATTATCTGAATTACTTTTTTTTATAATATTCTTTACTGCAAATAAAGAGTTATCTTTTCCTAATAAAATTTGCGTATAGAACTCTTTTCCTCCAGTCAATGCTTCTTTAGTTTTATCTTTAACTCCAAATATATATGCTCCTCCTGTAGACTTGGAATAAATTAAATTTCCATCCTTGTTCCATTGATAGGCAGTAACATTATCATCTACATTAATATTGTTGTCTACTTTTTTATGAAAATCTATTTTTGCTATATACAGGTTATCCTTAGTATCCCGATAGGCTACATATCCATTTTCGCTTATAATTGGCTCTCTATAATTCCCACTATTAATTATTATTTTTTCTGAAGGCTTATTAATATTCACTGCCCAAATACCTTCGTCTTTTACAACTACTGCAACCTCTATTTTATTATTTTGTTTTCTATCAGCTAAATTATAACTTCTCTCTTTAGCAAAAGCTACATCACATAATATATAATTGAAAATAAGTAATACAAAAATACCTTTAAATAAGTTTTTCATAGATAAACTCTCCTTTAAATTTGGTACTCTTATTGTTATTTCTATTATAGAAATATATACATATATTAAAATGTAAAGTTGTAATGATAAAGAGAGCCTTTAAAAATTTAACTAAGCTATATGGAATTCTTATCAAGTTATATTTTCATTTCACCTACATCAATTTTAGAATTTCTATATTTCTTTTTATTAATTGTATATTTCCCATATTGGATGGCTTCCTTAGGACAATAACTTATACATGCTAAACATTGACAGCAGTTGTCTCCCCATTTAGGAACTTTATCAACCTTAATGCATTTAGTATTACATACCTGTTCACAAAGTTTACATCCTATACAATCATCTGTAACATGAAACTTTTTAGCATTTATAGCCAACTTATTAAATATAGGATTAGCTATAGCTGTCATAATCTTAGGCATGGGTCCTGTTTCAACCTTAAATACATCCCTAACATTATCACTTATAAGATTATTTACTTCCCCAAGGGTCTCTAAAGACTTAGACATCTTGCTATTCACAATATCATCTTCATCTACTCTTCCAAAGATAATATAATTACTAGGCATAACAATTGAAAATCCACTATTTAATTTTAACCCCTTAGCACCTAACTTTTTACCTATTATATTCATGTTATTTCCTATATTCTCACCACAGGTTACCACTGCTGTTAAATAATTATTCTTATAGTTATTTAGCTTTAATTTACTAATGAATTTAACTACTGGTGCTGGCGGCGCCCAAGCATAGATTGGGTAAACAAAAATAATCTTTTCTCTTGACTTCAAGTCATACTCATAAAATTCTTTTTCTTGTTTCATCTCTTTAGATATTGAAATTAATTCTTCCCCTTGATTACCAGATAAATTTTTTGCTACATATAAAGAATTTCCTGTTCCTGAAAAATAAAATACCATGGCACAATTCCCCCTATAGATTTTTTTGCTATTGTTTTAATATACCATATAGATATATATTTATGAAATAGTCTTTTTTAAAATATTAAACTAGCATCTTAATATTTTAAATGCTAGTTTAATATAAGTTTATAATTCAATTTTTATCAGATATAGAACTATTTAAAATCTTATTTATCCACATATTCAAAACTACAGTTGTCACTTTCTATATCAAAGACTAACTTATCCTCTATATAAAACTTAAAGTTAGCTGAGCAAGCTGCATTTTCATGGATAGTTCTATTCATATTCCCACTTATGGGTGCTAATAGCTTTTGTGAATTTCCATCATTAACTTTTATCTGCAATTCATACTTGCCTCTTTTTAACATTAATGACTTACAATTATATTTAAGAATCCTAACTCCATTATAGGTAGATAATCTATATTCTCTTCCTTTATAATATACAACACATATACATCCTTTAAAATTTAACCCCATAAAAGGAATATCTGCTATAGCCCCCATTATAGATATTTTTTCATTTTTAAAATCATTACACTGGGTCCATAAGTAAGTTTTAGGAAAAGAGTTACCTCTATCTGTTTCAATGTATCCAACTCCGCCTTGAAAATCCATCTCTTCACCATTAATAATTAAAGTTCCCCTTAATTTATGATATAAACTAATTATACCATGGCTACATTCCATGAAAGGTATAAAACTAAAAGGCCCCATTATATCATATTTTACAGGAGTCAATAAGTCATATTCTATTTTCCCCTCTATAGTTAAACCCTCATCTTTAATGTTGACTTCAATGCCTTTAGATGAAAAAATACTATCTCCAATTTTTATTTTTAACTTATCTTCATAAACTATAAATTTAGAAAAACTATAATTTATATTGTAGGAATTCTTATTAGTTATCACTTGTATAAAGGCTGACCTATTTCCTTTACTATCTATATTTATGCCAGGTATAAAGGATATAGTATCCTCACCCTTTTGATGTTTAAAATACCAACCCTCAAAAAAATTCTTTTTCCTTGTATAACATTTAATTTTATTCATGAGATAATCCCCTAATAGCTGGACTTTCTATCCAATTACCCTTGTAATCAAATCTAGAACCATGACATGGACAATCCCATGATAACTCGTCAGGATTCCATTGAAGTTCACAGCCTAAATGAGGACATTTTGTAGTTACAGTAAATATATTACCATTATTATCTTTATATACCCCAACTTTATCTCCATTATATTCTACAATTCCACCATGACCAGTTTCTACCTTATCTACATGTTCACTTGGAATGTGAATTTTTTGTGCTATAAAATTCTTTGTAGTTTCTATAACATCCTGTGCTAGATTTTTACTTGATGCTGACATATCAAATCTTGTAGGAGAAAATATATCTGCAAAATCATTTTTATTTCCAGATATCATATCAGATAAAATCATAGCTGCCACCATAGAAGATGTCATTCCCCATTTTTTATAACCCGTTGCCACATATACATTAGGTGTTTCAGTGGAATATTGACCTATGTAAGGTATTTCATCTATAGGAATACAATCTTGAGCAGACCAATGATATTTCTCCTTAGCATTAGGATATAACTCCTTTGCTACCTGTCTTAATTCTTCATACTTACTACCAGTTTCATTTTTGCCAGTTCTATGCGAACCTCCACCAAGCAATAATAAATTCTTATAGTTTCTAAAAGAGTATCCCCATTTATCAATACCAATGTACATTCCATTGACATCTTGAGCATTCTCTAAAGCTATAACATAGGATCTTTCTTGATGCATTCTAATGAAATAATACCCAGGTGTATTCATAATTGGATAGTGAGTAGCCACTACTATTACCTTAGCAGCAACCATCCCTTTATTTGTAACAACTAGCTCATCTTTAATTTCTAAAGCTTTAGTATTTTCGTAAATGGTTAAGTCCTCAGTAATAGCTTCTAAAAACTTAAGCGGATTAAATTGACCTTGATTATAAAATTTCAAAGCTGCCTTAATCTGAAAAGGAAGCTCTATATTTTTTAATAGTTTAGCTTTTATTCCTAACTTAGTTGCTGCATCTAATTCTTTTTCCAAAGATTCAATATTATCCAACGTATATAAATAAGCATCCTTCTCCTCATAGTCACACTTAATTCTCTCATTCTCTATTATCTCTTTATATTTTTTTATAGCTAACTCATTGGCACTTGCATATTGTCTTGCCTTATCTTCTCCAAATTCTTTGATTAACTTATCATAAATTAAGGAGTGCTGAGAAGTTATCTTGGCAGTGGTATTTTTTGTATTTCCACTACAAATCTCGTCAGCCTCAATTATAACTACATCTATTCCTTTTTTCTTTAGCATATAGGCAGTTAATATTCCTGTTATACCGGCTCCTATAACTACTACATCTGCCTCTATATTTCCATTTAAAGATTCCCTGTTTTTAAAGTTACAGCTTTCACTCCATACAGATTTCATAAAATCACCTCATAAATAGTATTCCATTTTAGTGATTTTATACACAATTAATTATCAATAAAGGTGCTATATCCACACAAATATAACACTTTGTTGATATACCACCTTATATTATCTTCTTCCTAATACATATTCCAAAGAATCCATATTAAAATTTAATACAAGTTCTTCTGGGAAATCTATCTCCTTAAGTAACTGATAGCAAGATGAAAATTCTCCTATATCATAGTAAATATGAGCATCACTGCCCATGATTATTTTAACTCCATGTTTTTTACATAAGTTTAGAAGAGTTATTTGATTTTCTCTAGCATTTCTTCTAAAACTCTTTGGAGATATGGATGTATTATTCATTTCAAAAACCATATTTTTTTCTTTAGCCGCTAATACTACTTTTTCATAATCCAAAGGAAATCTACTATCATCAGGATGACCTATGATTTTAACATAAGGATTATCCATAACCTTTATTAAAGCATTAGTATTTTCTTCAATGGTTCCTGGTGCTACACAAGGTGGATGCATACTAGCTATGACATAGTCAAGTTCTAGTGCCAGCTCCTCTTGTACATCTATTCTACCTTCATAATCCATTATGTTAGCCTCTATTCCTTTTAGAATTCTAACTCCCATAATTTCATCCTTAATCACCTTTAAATTATTAAAATAATATTCATGAGCTGTACCTGGCATAGATATAGCATGATCTGAAACTCCAAGGACCTTTAGCCCCTTATCTCTAGCTTCCTCAATATTTTCCTTTAAAGTACTATAAGCATGCCCACTAGAAATAGTATGGGTATGTAAATCCATTAAAGCCTTCATTATATCCCTCCATTACTTTACTTCTTTCTGCTAAATTTCAGCCTCAATATGAGTTATACAAATGTCCAATTCATTAATAAAAGTACTTGAAAATCCACTATTAATATCCTCTATTGAAACACTTTTATACTCATCAAAAATACCAGTATCGTCATTATAAAATAAGGTTGTTTCTTCATCATCAAGAAGAGTTGTTTCTTCACTATCTAGAAAATCCACTTTCTCATCCAAATTGCATTCATCCTTATTAGAATCAAGTAGCACGATTTCCCCAACCTCCAAAAAATCAGTCATATCTTTTCTTATTTTTATTTGAATTTCTCTTCTTCCTTCACTGCTCTGATTTTCTAAGTTTATTCTATTTAAATTATTTTTATCTCTATTTTTTATAGATTTTTTTAATCCTAAACCTGTTATATCATAGAGTATCTTTCCAATTTTATATTTCAAAAATATTATTATAATAACACTAAATACTGCTATTGTACATAAAATACCTAAAGAAAATAATATTCCTCCACCTTTAATTGTTTTAATATTCTCAAAAAATATTAAAGTTACAATTAACGATATAATAAACATTACTAAACTAAGTGAGAATAAAGATATCTTTCCTATAAGCTTTCTTTTATATCCTTTAGTCAATTTATCAACATTTTCTAAATCATATAGTAATTCATTACAAGTTTGATATCTTTCTTCTGGATTTTCCTTTAAACATTTCTCTATAATATATTCTAATCCCTCTGGAAGAGAAGTGTCCATTTGTCGTATAGATCTTAATTTAGTATTTTCTTTAAAATTTAACCCAGTAACTAATTGATACAGTGTAACTCCTAAACTATATATATCAGTTCTCCTATCCGTCTGTCTATTACTTAATTGCTCTGGAGCAGCATAAGCTTCTGTACCAAAGTTAGGTGCATTTTTTTTTGTTTCTGATGTCACGGATATTCCAAAATCTATTAATTTTATCTTTCCTTCTGGTGTTAACATGATGTTATGTGGTTTCATGTCACTATATATGATTGGATATGGTTTTCTAGTGTGAAGATATTCCAATATATCAGCTAATTGCTTTCCCCAATTAACTACCTCTTCTACTGAACATTTTCCCTCACGATCAAATTTCTTTTTCAGGGATTCACCTTCAATATAATCCATAACAACATATATATGTCCATTTCCCTCTATGATATCATATATTTTAGGCAAATTAGGATGATCAAAAGATATTAGTAAGTCCGCTTCTGCTTTTAAACATTTCAATAGTATTTCATTATTTATTTTATTTTCCTTTCTAATATCTTTAAGTACAACCTGTTTTCTTAATCTATTATCATGAGCAAGATATATTATACTCATGCCTCCCCTATCAATCTCTCTAAGTATCTCATATCTATGATCCACAATAGTTCCCTTATTTATCATTTTTAACACCTCCTATTCTAAAGCCTTTATGATTATTGTTGTAATATTATCTGCCTCTTTTCTTGATTTAGCTATTTCTACTAGCTCCTTAGCCCTATTGTTTAAATCATCTTTAGTATTTATATTCTCTACTTTTAAAGCATCATAAATTTCTCTCTCTCTGAGTTTTCCATAAAACCCATCTGAACATATTACATATATTTGATTTTCCTTTATTTCACCTATGACCATGTCAACATTAATTTCCTTTTTAGCACCCACACATTGTAGTAAAATATTTCTATTTGGATGGCGTCTACCTTCTTCTTTTGTTATATTTCCTCGCTCAATCTCTCTTTGGACTAGTGTTTGATCCATAGTTAACTGTTCAATGCTATCTTCAATTTTATAAACTCTACTATCTCCAATTTGAAAAATATAATATTTATTATTTATAGTTAGAAACATAGTTAATGTAGTTCCTAATCTTTCATTCATTCTTAATCCATAAGCTAATATCTTCTCATTTAATTTTAATATTTTTTCATTAATAAGGTTATAAATATCCTCTGCATACACTTTATTAAAATTTATATGTGGTAATTCCTCATTAAACCATCTATTCATGTCTCTAATTATAGTAGCACTTGCAAGTTCACCCTTTTCAAATCCACCCATACCATCACAAACTATAAATAAACCAATTCTACCAAAGGGGCTAGTTGCAGTTTTTATAAGTAACGAATCTTCATTAATATCTTTTTTTATACCATTATCAGTACAATATCCTACTAAAAATCTCATATTATCAACCTCTTATTTAAAATTGAAAAGAACATTTCTTTTCAATTGAAATGTTCTTTTCTTTCTTTTTTACCTTCCGAAAGCTGTTGCTATTTCACTATCTGTTTGTTCTAATGTATCAGCAGCACCTTGTAATTGGTCAGCTATTCCTTGTATTATTTCTGGGAATTGTTTTGTTAACATTGGTAACATTTCATTAAATGCATTAACAAAAGCTCCTTGTGCTGCTCCTTCCCATTCATTTGAAACTGCATCTACTTTAGATTTAATTGCATTTACCTCACCAATTATTGAGTTCATCTTGTTTAACAAGAAACTTGATCCCTCTCTTAATTCTTCTGGTGTAATTCTAATTTGTGCCATAATTAATACCTCCTAAGTATTTAAAAATATTTATTTTAACCCAAGCTATTTGCTTGAGGTTATAGCGTTAAAATTTTAATTTTTTACTTTCATCTACAACTGTCCCATATTGAGTTTCCGCTTCCTTTAATAAGTCACACAAAAATCCAATAACTTTAGTATATTGTTCAATTGTTCCTCCCCAATCTTTTTCATAAAGTTCAAAGAACTTATTCCCAGCATCTGATTTCCACCCACCATTTTTTAATATGGTTACTGAAGAACTTAACTTCTTCTTTGTGTTATTCATACTAGTAATTGCTTGTTTGTACTTTTCGATTGCATTTTTAAATGCTTCTATATCTACCTCAAAATCAGCCATAAAATTTCATCTCCTTAAATTATTTCTCCAACATCAAGAAGTGGTCTTATCTTTTTAGCCTTTTCGTAATCCTCTTTTGCCTTTACCATTTCACCTTGTTCTTTATAAATAGTACTTCTTATTAGATATGCCTCTGCATTATCATCTAAATTTAATACATAATCTATTAATTCAATTGCTTTTTTAAAATCTCCTGTATCTTTATAGCATAATACCCTAAATAAATATGCTTCTATATTTCCTGGCTCTTTAATTGTTATTAATCTTAGTATTCTTTTAGCTTCTTTATAAAATTTTTCTGCTTCATCTAATCTATTTAGCATTTTTAGACTAAATGGTTTATAATAAATTCCAGTTCTACCATATTGAGACTCTTGACCATGGCTAGCTAATACCTCTGCATTTTCTAATACCTTTTCATAGTTTCCTGAACTTAAATAAGCATTCATAAGAAAATATCTAGCCTCATAGTCGTATTCTCCAGCTTCTAGTTCCTTCATGCTCTCTAATAATTGAATAGTAGCTTGTACATCTTCCTTTTGAGCGTAAATTTTTGCTTTTTCAAATACTAAATTTCTCTTTTCATATTCATAATCTTCCATTTCCTGTGCATCATCAATCATTTGTAAAGCTTTATCATACTCGCCTTTAATATTAAATAACCTTACTTTATCATATAAGATTGAAACATCCTCTGGAAATAGCTCCTTTGCATGATTAATAATCTTTTCAGCCTCATCATATTTCTCTTGAACACAATATATTTCAAACCTTAAATGATATCCTTCAAAAATATCTGGGAATAATTCATTTAGCTCTTCTAAAGTTTCTAAAGCTTCTTCATAACTATTTGTAGCAATATATATAGCTGCTTTTCTTAGTCTAAAATCAGGTCTAAGAGGATCTTTAGCAATAGCTTTTGTATAATTTCTTATAGCTAGTGTATAATTTCCCATCTCTTCATATACAAGTCCTAAGTTATGATACATCTCTCCATCTTCATATCCATAAGATGCAGCTTTGTTATAATATTCTATGCCTTTAGAAATATCATTTTGCATAAAGCTAATATTACCTAAGTTAAAATATGATAAAGGATTTGTCTTATCTATTAGTAAAGTTTTCTTAAAATATTCCTCTGCCTCATCGTAATTTTCCATAATAGCAAAGGCATTTCCTAAGTTAAAATATGTATCAATTAACATAGGGTCTTCTTTCTCAGCTTTCTTGAAATACTCTATTGCTTCATCATATTTCTCTACTCCTAATAATGCTTGTCCTTGTTGATTATATTCATAAGCAATTGAATACTCAACATCATCTCTTAATTCATCTTCTCTCATAATTACCTCCAAATGCTTCCTATCTTACTTCATTAATCTGTATATCTGAAAAATTTTTAACTTCATTAATAAACTTGTGTGTAACTACTTCTGTCATATATATATCATTAGTATATTGTTTGTTTAACTCTTTAAAATTGTATTCTTCTTTTTTATTATCACTATAAGTTATCTCAACCAATGGATGACTTATTATAGATAAGCACTCTTTATTTCTATCTATCTCAATTAGTTGTATATCACTATATGGTATGATGTACTTTTCTTCTCTTCCCCCTTTTTCATCTTCTCTATCAATACTCTCATACAATATTATAAGTTTATCTTCATAAACTTTAATTTTACCAGGTAAAAGCTTAAATTTCCCCTTCGAGGTATGTAAAGCTGGTATAAGTGCCCCTAAAAAAAGTGCACTTTGCCCACCTGCCCTCAACAAAGACTTCCCCTCTATAAGCATACTAATAGATAATATAATAGTAGCTACTATCCCAAATTTTAAGAAAAATCTTTTTAGCTTTCCTTTTTTAAAAGTAACATATATTTTACTTCTAAAGTTATACACTTTTTCAACTGTTTCTTCCATAAATATACCTTAATTATCCTTTCTTTATTTCAAAATAATATATCCTATCATCTTAAATACTTATTTAATCAAATTTCCAATCTACTATACTATAAATAATTATCTACCTTGTCCCTAATAATTATATGTTTTTATATTTTACTCTTCCTGCTTATTTATAACTTGTACTTTAATTCCAGTATTTTCTTCTAAAATTCTTATGAAATCCTCACTGTTTTCATAATAAAGGTAAAATCTTCTTTTATCGTCTTTATGATTTTCAATATATAGAATCTGATTCTCTTCATAGTTTGAATATACTGTAAGCTTCATATCCCCATATATCTCCAACCGCTCATGGTAAGTATTCACTACCAGCCTTTTAATATCCCTATACTTAATTCTGTCTAGTGTATATTGATTTGTTGATGAATTATTAGGTACAAATCCATATTCTAACCCATCATCGCTAAGTATTAATGTTTCATTTAAATAATAATTAATACTATCTGCACAAGTATTTTTTAATGATCTAAAATATAGAAAAACTGGCATCCCTATGAAGAAAGCAATTGATGAAAATGACATCTCACTTCCCATTAATAAAGTTTTGATCCCAACCTCATCTATACTTTTCCCATCATAAACTTGTTCTGTCATAAACCAACCACGAGCGGGAATAATTATTAACAACAAAATTAAAATAACTACTAGTCCATATCTTACCCATTTTCTTTTATCCCACTTTGGATGTTTTCTTATTTGTTTTCTTTTAATCCTTTTTTTTTCTGAGTAATTTACTTTATATTCTTTTGTCATTTAAATTCCCCTCAATATTTGAACTATTTATCAGATATATTATATTTCATAATTTAATGTTAATTTGGTAGCCTTATGCTTTTGAGGTGTATATTTATTCCAATATTCCATGCTTTTATTATAATTTTTAATTTTTTCTGGCAGCTGCTTAATTCTTTTTAAATTGGATATATTAAGACCATTAATAACTTTTACTCCGTTAAATTTAACTATATCATTTATATAGTTTATTTTTCTTATCCCCTCTGTCATAGGCTTAGGCATCGTATAATTAATTCCAATTCGTCTAAAGCTTCCATCAAACTTTTGGATATTTTCACTTGGTTTAAATATATTTTTAATTAAACCACTTAAATCTTCCTTTACTAATTTATTTCCAAAGTCCTTAATAATTCCTCTACTTATAACTTTTTCTACACTATTCCCTTTAATCCTACTGATAATAGTGTTCTTTGCAAAACTAAAATTAGTTTTTTTATCTCTAATGTTTTTTATAAATGTAAATTTATCATTATATGAATCACCTTTGAAATTTTTACCTAGATTACTCCAAAATGTTTTATCATTTTTTATACTTTTTAGTCCATTTAAAAAACTCTTTGGTGTAGATTTATATACACTTCCATTTCTTTCTAAAAATTTAGTTCTAAGTCCTTCTGGTCCTGAAAATAAATTCTTTATTGAGCTTATACTCTTAGAATTTTTAAAGAAAGTATTGGCAATGCTAGTAATTCCTACTATCTCTGTGAAAAGCTGAGTTCTATCATAAAGGTTTGCTATCCCTAGACTTTTTCTATTTTTTTCCTTTGAATCAAAATTGTTTTTTCTAAGATAATCTGCCCTTGTGTTCATTCTTCCATACCTTGCTGCCATAGCTGGATCGCTGTTGCTATATTTAATTGCAGTTACACTAGTACATATATTAGTTA
>NZ_DLNT01000022.1:0-26656 GCF_002477055.1 Clostridium sp. UBA7503 | reverse complement strand
ATCTAATGCAAAAATATTAAAACTAATATAAATATTTATGTGGAGGTATAGTGATGAGGGAAGATAAGCAAGTATTAGTGATTAATCCAGGATCGACATCTACGAAAATAGCTGTATTTTTGGGGGAGGAATGTATAGCCTCAGCTAGTTTATCTCACAGTGCAGAAGAAGTGAAAAAGTATTCTCATATATGTCAACAAAAGGACATGAGAACGGAAGTCATATATAATTGGCTTAATGAAAACGATTATTCACTTGAAAAGTTCGATGCTGTAGTAGGTAGAGGTGGACTTTTAAGACCTATGCCAGGAGGAACTTATAAGATAACTTACAAGATGTTAGACGACCTTATTGTTGGGTTTCAAGGACAGCATGCTTCAAATTTAGGTGGAGTTATTGCCTTTGAAATTGCAGAGAAAGCAGGAATACCATCTTATATAGTAGATCCTGTTGCTGTTGATGAAGTTGACGAAGTAACAAGAATATCAGGCATGGAAGATATATCTAGGCGTTCTCTTGTGCATGCTTTAAACATTAAAGCGGTAGTAAGAAAAGTATGTGCTGATAAAAATTTAGATTTTGAGAAAAGTAATTTCGTAGTAGCACATATAGGTGGAGGAATAACTGTATCGCCAGTAAGAGGTGGCAGAATAATTGATTGCAACAATGCAAATGAAGATGGACCTTTCTCACCAGAAAGAACAGGAGGTCTTCCAGTAGGAGATTTAGTGAATCTTGCATTTAGCAATAAGTATACAATGCACGAATTAAAAAACAAAATTACAAGAGAAGGTGGATTAGTAGCTTATCTTGGAACTAATGACGGAAGAGAAGTTGATAGACGTATCGATGAAGGTGATAAAAAGGCAGAATTAATATTAAGAGCTATGGCATATCAACTTAGTAAAGAAATAGGTGGAATGGCTACTGCACTATGTGGTAACATTGATGCTATAATTTTAACTGGTGGAATAGCTTATAATAAAAGAGTTACTAACTGGATTACTGAAGATGTAAAATTTATTGCACCTGTAGAAATTGTACCAGGTGAAAATGAAATGTTAGCCCTTGCAGAAGGAGCATTAAGGGTATTAAATGGTGAAGAAACACCAAAGATATATGACGATGAAGTTAAATTTGATTAACATTTGGGGGGAATTATAATGATTAAAACATTTGATGAGGTAATTTCTAAGGTTAAATCTCAATCAATGAAGAAAGTAGCAGTAGCAGTAGCACAAGATGAACCAGTACTTGAAGCTATAAGAGATGCTAAAAAAAATAGAATTGCAGATGCAATCTTAGTTGGAGATAAGGAAGAAATAATAAAAATTGCAGAAACAATTGGAATGAACATAGATGAGTATGAAATTATAGATGAGAAAGATGTAAACAAGGCATCTATAGAAACTGTTAAACTTGTATCTTCAGGTAGAGCAGATATGATGATGAAGGGCTTAGTTGATACAGCTACTTTCTTAAGAGCAGTACTTAATAAAGAAGTAGGGCTTAGAACAGGAAAACAGATGTCACACATTGCAATATTCGAAGTTCCTGGCTATGATAGATTATTATTTGTAACAGATGCAGCTTTTAATATGTATCCAGAACTTAAAGAAAAGATAGATATTATAAAAAATGCAGTTCAAGTAGCTCATGCTCTTGAAAATAACATACCAAAAGTAGCACCAATTTGTGCAGTGGAGGTTGTAAACCCTAGTATGCCAGCTACACTGGATGCTGCAAACCTTTCCAAAATGAATGAGAGAGGTCAAATTAAAGGTTGTATAATTGATGGACCATTAGCTCTTGACAATGCACTTTCAAAAGAAGCTGCAGCACATAAAAAAATATCAGGTCCAGTAGCTGGAGAGGCTGATATATTATTAATGGCCAATATAGAAGCAGGAAATGCTGTTTATAAATGCTTAACATATACTACAGAATCTAAGAATGGTGGATTATTAATGGGAGCAGCAGCACCAGTTATAGTAACATCAAGAGCAGATTCACCAGAGACAAAAATGAATTCTATTGCCCTTGCATCATTAGTAGCAGGAAGATAATAAGGAGGAAGAAAATGGGACATAAACAATTGATAATCAATCCAGGTTCAACATCAACAAAGATAGGTGTATATGATGATGAAAATCCTATATTAGTTGAAACTTTAAGACATTCAGCAGAAGAAATAGGTAAATACAAAGAAATATATGATCAATTAGAATTTAGAAAAGAAGTAATATTACAAGTACTAAAAGAAAAAGGCTTTGATATAAAAGAATTATCAGGAGTAGTAGGTAGAGGTGGACTCTTAAAACCTATCGAAGGTGGAACTTATAGTGTGAATGATGCTATGATTAAGGATTTAAAACAAGGAGTTTTAGGACAACATGCCTCTAACTTAGGTGGAATAATAGCCCATGAAATAGCTACAAAAATAAATGTACCGTCTTTTATAGTAGATCCAGTTGTAGTTGATGAGTTAGAAGATGTGGCTAGAATATCTGGTATGCCAGAAATTGATAGAAAGAGTATATTCCATGCCTTAAATCAAAAGGCTGTAGCAAAGAGATATGCTAAAGAAACAAATGTTTCTTATGAGGAGCTAAACCTTATAGTAGCTCATATGGGTGGAGGAATATCAGTAGGAGCTCATAAACAAGGAAGAGTTGTAGATGTAAACAATGCACTAGATGGAGAAGGGCCATTCTCACCTGAAAGAAGTGGAGGACTTCCAGTAGGAGATTTAGTTAAACTATGCTTTAGTGGAAAATACACCATAGATGAAATAAAGAAAAAGATAAACGGTAAGGGTGGAATAGTAGGTTATCTACAAACTAATGATGCTAAACTTGTAGGAGACAGAGTAGCAGAAGGAGACAAGGAAGCTAAATTAATATTTGATGCTATGGCATATCAAGTAGCTAAAGAAATAGGAAGATGTGCTGCAGTATTACAAGGAAAAGTTGATGCAATAATACTAACTGGTGGAATTGCATATGGAAAATATATAGTAGATTACATTAAAGAAAGAGTAGAATTTATATCACAAGTAGTTGTTTATCCAGGTGAAGATGAATTACTTGCCTTAGCAGAAGGTGGACTAAGAGTATTAACAGGTCAAGAAGCTGCTAAGGAATATAAATAGGGTGAAGCTATGAGTAGAATAAGGGTTTTTACAGGTCACTTTGGAAGTGGAAAGACAGAAATAGCAATAAATTATGCAATTAAGCTAGCTAAAGAAGGGAAAAAAGTAGCCCTTGTAGATTTAGATATAGTAAATCCATATTTTTGTATTAGAGATCTTACACAGGAACTTAAGGAAAAATATAATATAAAGGTTATCTCTTCAAATCCTGAGTATGTTAATGCTGAACTTATGGTAGTACCAGCAGAAGTTAGGAGTGTATTTAACGATAAAAGTTATGAGGTAATTTTTGATATTGGAGGAGATGATTCAGGAGCAACAGCTCTTGGTCAATATAACAAACATTTTAAAGAAGAACCTTATGATATGTACTTTGTGATAAATGGTAATAGACCATTTACATCTAATGACAAAGATACTATAGAGTTTCTTAGAGATATAGAAAGAGCTTCAAGATTAAAAGTTACTCATCTAATATCTAATACAAACTTATCATATGAAACTACAAAGGAACATATAATTAAAGGGGATATGGAAATAGCAGAGATTTCTAAAGAATTAGATATTCCTCATGCCTATACTGTGTGTTCTGAAGAACTTGTAGATGAAGTGGAAGGTAAGACTTCAGGAAAGATATTCCCGATTCACATATATATGTTGCCACCATGGAGAAAAGATTCAATTTAGCACTAATTATCAAGTGCTAAGTTGACATCTTGTACTAAAAAGTGATAAATTATATATATGTAAACGTATTTATTTCATTGTCCTTAGGTATATGGGACAATGAAATGTAAACGTATTACAACTTAAATATAGGTCATAAACAATATATAGTAAATAAAACATTCTAAACTTTCTATATAAGGAGGTAAGTATTATGGCAAAGGTAACTTTTAGGGAAGAAAGATGTAAGGGATGTGGACAATGTATAATTGCATGTCCAAAACAAATCATAACTTATTCTGAGGAACTAAATGTAAAAGGATATCATCCAGCTACAGTTACAGAAGAAAATATGCCTAAGTGCATTGGTTGTGCATCATGTGGAAAAATGTGTCCAGATCTTGTAATTACAGTGGAGAAATAATAGGGGGGAAAGATTCATGTCAGAAAAAGTTTTAATGAAGGGTAATGAAGCCATAGGTGAAGCAGCTATCCAAGCTGGTTGTCAATGTTTCTTCGGATACCCTATAACACCACAAACAGAAATATCAGCATATCTTTCAAGAAAAATGCCTAAAATAGGTAGAGTTTTTCTACAAGCTGAAAGTGAAATTGCTGCAATAAATATGGTATATGGAGCAGCAGGAACTGGAGTAAGATGTATGACATCTTCAAGTTCACCTGGAATAAGCTTAAAAGCAGAAGGAATATCTTATATAGCAGGTGCAGAACTTCCTTGTGTTATCATTAATATAGTTAGAGGTGGTCCAGGCCTTGGTGGAATTCAACCAGCTCAATCAGACTACTTCCAAGCTACTAAAGGTGGTTCCCATGGAGATTTCAATATGCCAGTATATGCACCATGTTCAATTCAAGAAATGGTAGATTTAGTACAAGATGCTTTCGATGTAGCTGATATGTATAGAACTCCTGTTATGGTTATGGGAGATGGAATGCTTGGACAAATGATGGAGCCAGTAGAGTTTAAAGAAAGAAGTGAAAAAAATCTTCCAGAAAAAACTTGGGCTGCTAATGGACTAAACGGAAGAGCTAACCATAATGTAATAAACTCCTTATACTTAAAACCTGAAGGTCTTGAAGCTCATAACTTGAAATTACAAGCAAAATATAAAGCTATAAAAGAAAATGAAACTAAATATGAATTATACAATTGTGAAAATGAAGTAGATTTAATAATGGTTGCATACGGAACAACTTCAAGAATATGCAAGACTGTTATAAAATTAGCTGAAAAAGAAGGAATAAAATTAGGTTTAATAAGACCAATAACATTATGGCCTTTCCCAGTAGAAGCTTTTGAAAAAACTGTGGACAAAACTAAACATGGTTATGCATCAATAGAGCTTAGCTGTGGTCAAATGGTAGAAGATGTTAGACTTTCTGTTGAAGGAAGAAAACCAGTATTCTTCTTTGGAAGATCAGGTGGAATGGTTCCAAGCCCTAATGAAGTCCTTGAAAATGTTAAAAAATTCATAGGAGGTGCTAAATAATGGCAATAGTATTTCAACCAACAAAAGCATTATTAGACGTGCCTACCCATTACTGCCCAGGATGTACTCATGGAATAATCCACAGACTAGTAGGGGAAGTACTTGAAGAATTAAATGTTATAGATAAAACAATAGGTGTAGCTCCAGTTGGATGTTCAGTTTTGGCATATGACTACTTTGCATGTGATATGTTTGAAGCTGCACACGGAAGAGCACCAGCAGTAGCTACAGGAATAAAAAGATCTAATCCTGATAAAGTTGTATTCACGTATCAAGGAGATGGAGACTTAGCAGCCATAGGAACAGCAGAAATTGTACATGCAGCTACAAGAGGAGAGAACATAGTTACAATCTTCGTAAATAACTGTATTTATGGTATGACAGGAGGACAAATGGCTCCAACAACATTACCAGGACAAGTTACAGAAACTTCTCCATATGGAAGAGATATTAAACTTCAAGGCCATCCAATCAGAGTTTCTGAAATGATATCTACATTAGATGGAGCTTGCTATGTAGAAAGAGTATCGGTAGATAATGTACCACATGTAAATAAAACTAAAGCTGCTATTAAGAAAGCTTTCCAAAATGCCATTGCTGGAAAAGGTTTCTCAATGGTTGAGGTCCTATCAATATGCCCAACTAACTGGGGGTTATCAACTGAAGAGTCACTTGGATGGTTAAGAGATAACATGATGCCATTCTACACTCTAGGTGTTAAAAAAGATACAACAACTGAGGAGGGGAAATAATATGGCATCACAAGAAATAATATTTGCTGGATTTGGTGGACAAGGAATATTATCAATGGGTAAATTCTTAGCTTATGCTGGAATGGATGTTAATATGAATGTTTCATGGTTACCTTCTTATGGACCAGAAATGCGTGGAGGTACTGCAAACTGTTCTGTTATTGTTTCAGACGAAGCTGTTGGTTCTCCAATAGTAACTAACCCTACATCACTAGTTGTTATGAATAGACCTTCTCTTGATAAGTTTGAAAAAGAAATTTTACCAGGTGGACTATTAATATTAGATAGCGACTTAGTTGAAAGACCAGTTGAAAGAGAAGATATTGAAGTTATAAAAATACCAGCTCAAACAGAAGCTGATAGCCTTGGAAGTAAACAAATTGCAAACATGGTGCTTCTAGGAGCATTAGTTGCAAAAACACAAATAGTTTCTATGGAAACTTTACTTCAATCTCTAAAAGATCACGGAAAAGAAAAATTCTTTGAAATCAATAGAAAAGCTTTAGAAATTGGAGCATCATACGTAGTAAAATAAGCTTATTATCTAAAAGTGGCTTTCGCAAAATATATTTTGCGAAAGCCACTTTTTATTTATGATAGAAATTGTATAAAAATTGAAAAAAACTATTTACAAGCGTAACAATGTTATGTTACTATAATATTATGATGAAAGATGGTTGAATATATGGCTATTTTACATATTAAAGATCTATGTATAATTAGTTAATGTAACATTATTACGTGAAAATGAAATGGAGGTATAAATTATGGTGAGTAATGAACAGTTTGGAGATTTAAAAATATCAGGTTCAGGGAGTGCGGCAGGAGGAAGATATAGGATTGCATCTATCAGTGGAAGTGGAAAAATTGTTGGAGATGTAAACTGTGAAAAATTTAGTATTAGTGGAAGTGGAAAAGTTGAAGGGGCTGTTATAAGTAATGGTTTTAGTATTAGTGGAAGTGGAAAGGTAACTGGAGACTTAAACTGCGTTACTGGTAGTATCAGCGGAAGTGGTTCTGTTCTTGGTTCTATTCACGCAAAGAAATTTAACATCAGTGGAAGTGGTAAAATAGGTGGTAACTTTAAAGGTGAAGAGCTCACTGTGGCAGGAGCAGGAAGAATTGAAGGAAGAATAAATGCAACTAATGTTAAGCTTTTAGGTTCAATTAGAGTAGGTCATGGTATTGAGGGAGAGATTATAAACATTAAAGGTGTACTAAAAACCCTAGGAATGGTAAATGGGGATGAAGTAAATATAGAGTTAAATGGTGGTTGTGAGGTTGAAGAAATTGGAGCAACTAAGGTAAGAGTTTTAAAGGAATACTCTACTATGAATGCTATAGGAAGATTTATTTGTAAATTATTTAGTAAGAATTTTGGATATTTAACTATTAGAACTATTGAAGCTGATGAAATTTATTTGGAAAACACCATAGCAGATGTGGTTCGTGGAGGAAAGATTACCATAGGAGAGGGGTGTAAGATTAAAAGAATAGAATACAGTGAGAGTCTTGAAAAACTAAATTCAGAATCTGTTATTGAAGAGGAAATGAAACTATAGGCTTTATAATATTTAAATTACTAAAGATAAAAAGTTTAAATAGAGCTAAAAACTAAACTAAAAAAGAGGAGGAAATAAAGTGGAAGAAGAGTTAATTTCTAAAAAAGAAATATTAGATATGACGGGAATATCTTACGGACAACTGTATAGATGGAAGAGAAAAGAACTTATTCCAGAGGCATGGTTTATAAAAAAATCAAGTTATACAGGTCAAGAAACATTTTTCCCTAGGGAAAAGATAATAAATAGAATAAATAAAATTATAGATCTGAAGGATGATATGCCTTTAGATGATTTAGCAGCTATGTTTACTAACAAACCTAAGGTAGATGATGTAAGCGAAGAATATCTTATAGAAAAGGAAATTATAAGAGAAGAAACACTTCCTATATATAAGGATATATTTAGAGAAAAGGAAGAATACAATTTTAAAGATGTCTTACTCATGGATATTCTTCAAAGAGAATTTGACTTAGGAAAGTTAACCATTAGTGAAATAGAAGTTATACTAAAGCTTATTAATAAGGAATATAAAAATATAGAAGAAAAGGATGGAACACTATATATCATAAGAAGATTAGGAATCGGGATTTGTGTAGTAGCATACAGAGAAAAAATAATTGTGGATGATGGTAGCAAGATCATAGGAGAAATAAACATTAAAAATACTATAGAAAATCTTAAAATGAGATTAATGCTATAGTTAATAATTAATAGTATAAAAATGGGGTGTAAAAATGAATTACGACAATTGTAATGATTTAAAAATAAATGATGACTGGATATCAGAAGGTGGAAATTATAGAGATATAAAAATAAGCGGAGATGGAACTATAAAAGGGGATGTTAATTGTAGAACTATCAATGTTAGTGGAGATGCAGAATTAAAAGGAAATGTATACTGTGAAGACTTGTTTAAGGTAAGTGGAGATGTGGACATAAAAAGTAGCCTGCAATGTGGAACTCTAAGGGTTAGTGGCGATGTAGATATACATGAAAACTTATCTGTAAAAGACGAATTAAAGGTAAGTGGAAATGTAAATGTTGATGGAAGAGTGGATTGTGGAACTCTTAAAATAAGTGGGGATATAGAGGTAAAAAGTAATCTATATTGCAGTGGTTTATTTCATTTAAGTGGAGATGCGGATATGGGAGGAAACTTGAAAGCAGATAAAATAGAAGCTTCAGGAGATATAGAATGTGGAGGTAAAATTACTGGGGGAGATATAGTCATATCTGGAGATATAACTGTAAAGGATGGCATAGAAGGAGAAAAGATAACTATAAGTGGGGATATAAACAGTAATGGACTAATAAATGGTGATGAGATATACATTACCATGTCAGGAAACCATCGTATTAAAGAAATAGGTGGAAGATTTGTAGCAGTAACAGAAAATATATCAAGGAATGGAATAATAGGTTCACTATTTTCTAATTCATTTAGAAATAAAGGAAGCCTTCAATGTGAATGTATAGAAGGAGATGACATACTACTTAAAAATTCTAAGGTAAATATAGTAAGAGGGAAAAATGTTACTATAGGAAAAGGTTCAATAATTAATAAAGTTGAATATTCAGGGGAACTTATTATAGAAGATAATGGAATAGTTAAAGAATCGGTAAGGATATAAGCAATTAACAGTAAATGTACTTTACAATAAGGGGGAAATCATGGAGGATAAATTAAAAAGTCATGGGGAAAATATAAAGTTATGGAATAAGAATTTTTTCTTGCTTTGGCAAGGGCAACTAGTGTCTATGCTTGGGGACATATTATATATTATGGCATTAAACTTTTGGATATTAGATATTACTGGATCTACTGGACTCATGGGGCTACTAAGTGCGCTTACAATGCTACCAAGAATAGTTTTAGGACCTTTTGCAGGAGTTTTTGTAGATAAGTGGAATAGAAGAAATATTATAGTTATAACAGATTTCATAAGAGGTGTAGTTGTTACTTTCGTAGGTATTGCAGGTATATTTGGATTTATACAGGTATGGATGGTGTTTGGAGTTGGGATAATTAGCGGATTATGTTCTGCTTTCTTTGGTCCTGCAGTAAGTTCTATAAAACCAGAATTAGTTCATGAGTCTAAATTTGTAAAAGCTAATTCAGTTACAAGTCTTGCAACATCTGGTATGGATATGATAGGGAGTGCTGTTGGTGGAATTATATATATTGCTATAGGTGCTCCATACATGTTTTTAGCTAATGGTATATCATATTTAATTTCAGCTTTTACAGAAATGTTTATAACTGAACCTAAAAGAGAGAAAAAAGATGAAAAAATTACTTTTGTAGATGATTTTAAAGAAGGATTTAGATTCCTTTGGAATTTTAAGGCATTAAGAAACTTATTCTTACTTGCATCATTACTAAATCTGTTTGCTAATGCTGCATTTATATTAATACTCCCATATTTTAAAACTATGCCCTTCCTAGGTGAAGAAAGGTACGGATTTTTTATGGCAGTGATTCCTATGGGAATGTTAATAGGTAGTGGACTTTTATCAATAATTAATATAAAAAAGAATCAGAAATTTAAAATTTATAAATTTGGTGCATTGATATGTCTTGGAACATTACCTTTTGTATTTATAGTGGAAAATTTTTATGTAATGATACCTATAGCATTTATATCGTTTTTATGTAATGTAGTCTTTAATACTATATTTAATTCTGCAATAATGCTTGTAGTACCATCAGATAAGAGAGGTAAGATTGGAGCATTAATGAGTACAATAAGTGGAGGTTTACAGCCAATAGGAGCTTTAGTTGGTGGAGTCTTAGGTGAATTTTTACCTATAAGAGTAGCAGTATTATCTCTTCTAGGAATGTCATTTATATTCACTATAGCCTTGGTTTTTGTTAAAGGAAGTAAAGAATTAATGGAGTATGAAAGCAGCGATGGTACTGTAGAAGAGCTTATAGAGAAAACAAATGGTATTGTATTAGAAAGTTAATATGAGATAAGAATAATATACAATAAAAGCAACACAGATTTTGTGTTGCTTTTATTCGTATAGAATGTATAATGGTAAACTGTTATTGTTATGATACATAATTTGTATTATAATTAACCTGTATGTTGTAATGAGAATTTCACATAGTAATATAACTTAATAGAAAAATAAGATTATTGAAGATAAAAAATCATACTAAGAGGAGAAGATTTATATATGAGTAGAATGTTTGGAACTGATGGAGTAAGAGGAATTGCTAATAAGGAATTAACTGTAGACCTTGCATATAAACTTGGAAAAGCGGGAGCATTAGTTTTAACTCAGTGCACTAGCAAACCTAGAATAATCGTAGGAATGGATACAAGAATATCTGGAGATATGCTTGAATCAGCTTTAGTTGCAGGGATATTATCAGTAGGAGCAGAAGCTCTTTGCTTAGGAGTAGTTCCAACTCCAGCCGTTGCATATTTAACAAAAAAGTATAAGGCGGAAGCAGGGGTTGTAATATCTGCATCACATAATCCTGTTGAATATAATGGTATTAAGTTTTTTAATAAAGATGGATTTAAATTAAGTGATGAATTAGAAGATAAAATTCAAAAGTTAATAGAAAGTAATTTTGAAGGAATCAATATTCCTACAGGAGGAATGTTAGGTAGAAAATACATAGGAGAAGATGCTATAAATGACTATGTAGAATTTGCTAAATCTACTATTGATGGTGATTTAAGTGGTATGAAAATTGCTGTTGACTGTGCCAATGGTGCAGCTTATAAAACATCAGTAAAAGCATTAAAAGAACTAGGAGCAGAAGTATTTATCATTAATAGTGATCCAGATGGAATCAATATAAATAAGGATTGTGGATCAACTCATCCTGAGGACCTAATGAAATTTGTTGTTGAAAATAGATGTAACTTAGGATTAGCTTTTGATGGAGATGCAGATAGATGCCTGGCAGTAGATGAAAAAGGAAATCTTGTAAATGGAGATTTCATGATGGTAATAGCAGCTAAACACCTTAAGTCTATAGGCAAATTAAATCATGATACAGTTGTTGTAACTGTTATGAGTAACCTTGGACTTCACATAGCTTTAAAAGAAGCTGGAATTAAAACTGTTAGTACTAAAGTTGGGGATAGATATGTATTAGAAGAGATGGCTAAAGAGGGCTATTCTATTGGAGGAGAGCAATCAGGTCACGTTATATTCTTAGATTTCAATACCACAGGAGATGGTTTAGTTTCAGGTCTTCAACTTGCAGAGACAGTAAAGAGTACTGGAAAGCCTTTAAGTGAACTTGCAGCAACAATGAAGGAATTACCACAAGTATTAGTAAATGCTAAGGTGCCAAACAACATGAAGGACATCCATGAAAAAGATGAAGAAATCATGGCAGATATAAAAGCAATGGAAGATAAAATGGCAGGTTGCGGTAGAGTATTAATAAGACCTTCAGGTACAGAACCGCTAGTAAGAGTAATGCTAGAAGGTGAAAATCAAGAAGAGATAGACAAAATGGCTCATGACCTAGCTAAAAAAATAGAAGAAAAAGCAAATAGATAAAATAAGACCCGTGAAATTTCACGGGTCTTTTGCTTATAAAATTAAACTAAAGCTTTTTACTATAGTATACTTGTAGAATTACAAATATAACCATAAATATAATAAGGACAGTCCATAGAGTCCAGAATACAGCAAGGTTAAAAATTCCAGATATCATCAAACCGATATATGCAAGAATGTTTATTATAATAGCAGCAGAGTACAAAGATTTTTGTGTGATCAATTGATTTCTTTCATCCTGTTCTTCTAATCTTTTTTCTTTTAATTTCTTTTAATTTCTTTTCATCTTTTAAAAGTTTTTTTATCTTAATGATAAATATTAAACCTATTGTAATTAGTGAAGCACCGATTCCTGTATAAAATCCACTTAAAAAATCAGGTAAATAATTATATTTTCCAACAGAAAATATAAAGCTAATAGCTAGAGTGGCTACTCCTAGAATAATCACAATGTAAAGTAAAGAAATTCTTTTCTTTAGTACTTTTTTGTAGTCCTTATCCGTTGTTGCATTAGATAGAATGGCTTTTAATAACATAAATTTTCCTCCTCTAAATCAAAAATAAAAATATCTTCAATATTCATTTCAAAATATTGAGCAATTTTATGGGACAACACCAATGAAGCTTTATACTTTCCGTTTTCTAAAGAGATAATTGTTTGTCTAGTAACATCTACGGCATCAGCAAGTTCACTTTGCGTAACACGTTTTTCTTTTCGAAGTTCTTGGATTTTATTTTTCAACTTATCACATCCTGTTCTATTAATATTATTTGTAATAAATATTACAATTTAAATGTATAGTATGCTTTACAATTTAAGTATAGTTCACTTTACATTTCATGTCAAGCTTACTATACATTTTTATATTATTTATTTTATATTTTAAATGTGAAAAACCTCGAAGATCGCATGAGTAGAACAACTAGTTAACTAGTTATATAGTTATATAGTTTTATAGGAAAATAGATTTATAGTTTCATAGTTAAATATTTACATATAAAAAATTTTATCTATGTTTATATATAAATATTTGTATAATTCACATTAGAATTAAATAAATATTAATAATTATGGAATTAATTTAAAATAAAATAATATTTAATTGAATAATATTATAATTAGAATATGTATATATATAGATAAATTTCATTTAATAGACACTATCAATAAATACCATTGACCAAAATGTATTAAATGAATATAATATAATGAGGTTAATTGGTTTTAGATTTTGGATAAATAAATATTAAAATTTGGTTTTAAAAATTAATTTTAATATTAAGTTCACAAACTTTATTATTCTTTATATCGTATATGTGGAGTATGAGTAGAGGAGAGTATATAAAATGTGGACATCCTAACTCTTTTAAAATACACTTTGAAAACCAAGTGTTGGAAAGGAGGAAATAGTCTAACCACGTAACTAAGCGCCAGGACTTAAGTGAAAAGGAAGCTCCTTTTCATTGCATTCAAATGAGTAAGTTCCACTAGCCAAATCATAGATTTGGAGTGTCACTTAAGTTGACGAGGATGGGGAGTATCGAATCTTCGGCGGGTGCCCCACGGTATCGCACTACCGTTAACGATTGATAAAGACAGGAAGTGATTCCTGTTACAAAGCAATCTGGTGTAAAACCTTAACTAAATGTGGATAAGTTGATAAGTATTTCTAAAGATCATACTAAATCAAAGGTTTTTCTTATTCATATAGAGTTAAATCTAGTTTGAAATAGAAGACATTTAGGAGGAAGATTTTTTTATGTGCGGAATAGTAGGTTATTTTGGAAAGAGAGAAGCAGCACCACTGCTTATTGAAGGATTAAGTAAACTGGAGTATAGAGGATATGACTCAGCTGGAGTATCTATACTAAATGAGAAGGGTATTGATCTTACAAAATGCAAAGGTAGACTTGCAAATTTAGAGGAAAAGTTAGAAGAAGATCCAATAAAAGGACATATAGGTATAGGACACACTAGATGGGCTACTCATGGTAAGCCATCAGATTTAAATTCACACCCTCATACTAATGGGGATGGAACTATATCTGTAGTTCACAATGGTATTATAGAAAACTATATGGAACTTAGAGAATGGCTTATGGAAAAAGGCTATGAGTTTAAGTCAGAAACAGATACTGAGGTTATTCCAAACCTTGTAGATTTCTACTATAAAGGGGACTTGCTAAAGGCAGTAATGGAAGTTACTAAAAAGCTAGAAGGAAGCTATGCTATAGGAGTTATAGCCGCTAATGAGCCTGATAAACTAGTAGCTGTAAGAAATGAAAGCCCATTAATAGTTGGTCTTGGAGAAGATGAAAACTTCATTGCTTCAGACATACCAGCTGTATTAAATCAAACAAGAAAAGTTTATCTTTTAGAAGATAAAGAATTTGTTGTTATGACTAAAGATGGAATAAAAATATATGACCAAAATGAAAAAGAAGTTAAGAAAGAAGTATTTAATGTAACTTGGGATGCTGATGCTGCTGAAAAAGGTGGATATGATCACTTCATGATGAAGGAAATCCATGAGCAACCAAAAGCTATAAGAGATACTATGGCTTCAAGAATTATTCCTGGTCAACCAATAAGAATCGATGATATAACTATAACAAAGGAACAAATAGAAAAATTAAACAAGGTATATATAGTAGCATGTGGAACTGCATATCATGCTGGATTAGTTGGAAAAAATATTATTGAAAAACTTGCTAGAATACAAGTTGAAGTAGATATAGCATCTGAGTTTAAATATAGAGACCCAATAATAGACGAAAACACTCTTATGATAGTTGTTAGCCAATCTGGAGAAACAGCAGACACTATGTCAGCTTTAAGACTTGCTAAGAAAATGGGCGCTAGAGTAATAGCTGTTACTAATGTAGTTGGAAGCTCAGCTTCAAGAGAAGCCGATGATATACTATACACTTGGGCAGGTCCAGAAATAGCAGTTGCATCAACAAAAGCTTATGTAACTCAATTAATAGCTATGTACACAATTGCTCTATTCTTTGCAGAGCAAAAAGGTACAGTACCTCAAGATAAGATAGAAGCTATTAAAACAGAAATGTTAGCTCTTCCAGAAAAAGCAGAAGCAGCACTTAAGTGTGATGATGCAGTTAAGGCTCTAGCAGCTAAAACTTGCTGTGAAAATAACATGTTTTTCTTAGGAAGAGGCCTTGACCATGCTGTAGCAATGGAAGGATCTTTAAAATTAAAAGAGATATCTTATATTCACTCAGAAGCATATGCTTCAGGAGAATTAAAACATGGTCCAATAGCTTTAATTGAAGAAGGAACAGTAGTAGTGACTATGGCAACTCAAGAAAACTTATTTGATAAGACTGTAAGTAATATGAAAGAAGTTATTGCAAGAGGAGCTAGAGTGTTTGCAGTGGCTCAAGAAGGTCACACAGATATAGAAAAATCTGTAGAATCAGCAATCTACATTCCAAAAGTAATGGACTTATTAGCTCCAGTTATAGCTATAATTCCGATGCAACTATTCTCTTATTACATGTCTATGGAGAAAGGTTGCGATGTAGACAAGCCGAGCAATCTTGCAAAATCAGTTACTGTTGAATAGTAGAAGGGTGATGTAAAAATATTTTGTTGGTTTGAAACAAAGTTTGATCAAATGAAATAAAGTTTGATCAAAATTTAATATAGTGTTAATACTAAACTTAGATGTTTAGCATTAACAAATTATAATAAAGCATATAAGGCTAGACATTTTTAACACGAATGTCTGGCCTTTTGTTATTTTTGAAGTGAACTGCTCCTTGTCAAGTAGACTGGAGGCAGTTCGAGGTTTCTAGATACTTAATTTTTTTACGCTTATAATACCCAAAACTTTTTACAAACCTATATAATAATGCAATAAAGATTAAAAAACGTATTTACCCAAAATAGAATAAGTTGTTATAATAGAAACTAGAACAGTAGTTAAAGGAGATTATAATGGGTGTTAGTGAAATTTACTTAGACTCAATTGACAAAATTTATACAGACATATACAATAAAATAAATAGAGAATATATAGATGTATTCTTATGTGGAGGAGTAAGCACTAATGAAAGCTACCTAAGAGATTGGGTTAGAATAGAATTTGAGAAAAATAAAATAAGAGCATTATATCCGGAAGATTTATTTATGGATATATTAAATAGGGATAAGAAAATGGATTTGTTAAGTTTAGAAGATTTTCTAGCAGAAAATAGTGACATAATATGTGTGATGCCAGAAAGTCCAGGATCGTTAGTTGAATTGGGTGCCTTCCGTTCAAAGAATTACCTGAATATATTGAGTACCAAATTAAGTCGAAATACATACCAGAAGTTGTTTGTGGAAGACTTGATATTCGGAAATAAAAAAAGACAAATCATAATTAAAGGGGATGAGCTACAGGTATTACTTATAAATGATGAGGCAAACTTGAATTTCATTGCTTCCTAGAGCATTACTAGATATCAATCAAAGGATTGGAGGTAATGCAATTGAATAATAAACAAAAAGAGAAGGTCATTGAATTAAGGAAACTAGGCATAGGATACCGAAGTATTTCAACTGCCATGAATTTGTCCAGAGATAAGATTAGAAACTTTTGTAAGGCTCAAGGATTAGATGGCTACGGGAAGAACAATAAGAATGAAGAAAAATCGATAAGAGAGCTATGCAAAAACTGTGGTAAAAGTATGAACTAAAAGCCAATAAAAGGCCGGCCAAAGGCATACTGCTCTAAAGAATACAAGAAAGAATGGGAAGTGAAGCACCCAATATTGTATCGACATGAATATTATTGCTGTGGAAAGAAGTTTGAGAGCAAAGCAAAGAGTGCAGACTTCTGTTGCCACAAATGCTATATACACGATCGGTTTTAGCGGGATGAAGATATTGAAACAGTGAATAAACATCTAAGAAAAGGAACGCCGGTTCCTAATGCATCAGGATGGGTTAAGGACTTAATTTCTGGTCGGGAATGTAGGCAATCGGGGGAAAAAATAGAAGAATCTGTATGATTTTAGCTCACCCCTTTGAGACTTAATTAAATCAAAAAGGGGTGAAAAGTGATGATTTTACCCCTATAATAGTCCCATTTGTTAAATTGTATAAAAGTACTGTGATACTGTATTACATTTTATTAAACAATTTAGCATAAGAAAATGCTACTAAACTTCTGAAATATCAGTGACTTATGGCGGAGTTTTATAGAAATGTATTTGATTTATTTTTTGGAAATAGAACTTGCACTTTTGTTCACCCCATAGACTGTGCGTTTTGCGAAAATGGTTGGATGATATAACAAAAGACAAGTTACAGATGAATAGATCGCGTAGGAAGTTGAAAACTATATTAATATGTTAAGAATCAGCTAATATTAAGTAACAGAGAAAATGCCTAATTAAGGAATGAACTATTTAGAAGGGAGATTTGATTATGATATATACAGGATCATGTCTTTGTGGTGAAGTTACGTTTGAGATAGAAGGAGATTTCGAAAATTTCTATCTTTGTCATTGTGAGCGATGCCGTAAGGATACAGGTTCAGCACATGCCGCCAATCTTTTTTCATCTACAGCCAAGTTAAGATGGCTGTCTGGTAAAGAAAAATCTAAAACCTTTAATTTTCGTTCAGAAGGACACATAAAAAGTTTTTGTACTAATTGTGGATCGGCTTTGCCCAATATTCAAATGGATGGGGAATTACTGGTTGTACCTGCAGGAAGTATTGACAGCAATATAAACATAAAACCGCAAGGACATATCTATTATGCAAACAAAGCAAACTGGGATACTGAGCTTGAGAAAGTACCGAAGTTTGAAGAACTCCCAAATGAATGAAGATAAGAATAGTTATTCATCATAATCGGTTTGGATTTTGACAACGCTTTAAATTATATAATGGAAATGCATAATTATTCCAACATGAAAATGTAGGATTTTATGCATTTCTATTTTTTTTATGTCTTTCGTATAATGTAATTAATTTTACTAAGAGAGAAGGTGCAGAATGCGAAAAGACATTAAGAATAAAATTTATTCTTATACTAGGGAAGAGCGATATTTAATTAATAAGAGCGAGTTAGCAAGAAGATTAAATTGTGATCCGCGAACAGTGAATAGGTATCTTAAAATTCAATGGAGAGAGATAACGTCTAAGAAATCTAACCGTATCTACAAGTCTGTTTTAGACGACTATAAGACAACAATAAAAGACAAAGTTGATACATATGGAGCTACCGCTATGGCAGCATACGAGTTTATTTAAAAGAAAGGTTATTTCGGTAAATATTCAACTGTTGCAGCATTCATTAAGAACCATAAAAATGAAGAAATAACTAAGGCTACAATTAGATTTGAAGCCGCTCCGGGTTTTCAGGCTCAAGTGGATTAGAAAGAAGAACTTACAATGATTAGTAAGCATGGTGAGGTATTTAAAGTAAATATATTTTTGACGGTGTTAGGTTACTCTAGAATGAAATTCCTTCATTTAACTACTGATAGGACTCAAGCTACGCTAACAACAAGTATTTTCTTAAGTTTTCAGAAGTGATTCACCTAAGATAGGGATATATATTCTAGATTAAGTAAATGTATTACAATTACACAACACATCAAGACAAGCTATATAGTTAAAAAAACACATATAACTAAAAGTTAGTAATAATAGCAATGGATTAAAGCCCTCGATGTATTTATCTACATTCGAGGGCTTTGGTGTGTGGAAACATAAAAATAGAACAAAGAGTTCAGGGTAATACTTACATATAGGCAACACGTGGAGACAGTAGTTAAGCTTTAAAAGAAACACAGCTAGAAGTATTGGTATAGCTGGGGTTAGAGAATGGTGAAAATGAGAGATGTTTCTTAATTCAGGGTTAGGAAACGGTAGGCATTTTTACTAGGGGATAAAGTTCTTTGCTTTCACCATATATAAACTATAATATTGATATAATGATGAAGCTCTTTAAAATAGAAAGGTTTAATTATTTTTTTGACTATAAATAATGATGATTAGGTTAAGTTTTATGCTTGATTTTTACTTAAAAAGCTAGGTATAAGAGAGTGGGTGTGCATAATTTAGCGGGAATAATAAATGGACATATATTCAATAAATGATATAATAAATGTATGTTTTGTTTAAATAATGTAAATATACTTAGATAATGAGATTGAAATTTTCAGTATATAATAAAAATGTACTAAAATGATTAAATAGATTTTTGATGCTTATTTTAAAGGAAAATCATTTGATTAAAATAAAGGAGGATATGGATATGGATAAGTTTGTGCCATTGCCTGGAGATTTAAAAAATTCATTATTAGAGATAGTCTCTAAATATAATTCAAATGAAACATTTCAACCAATTCCGGAAGAAGAAAGCATAATTGAACAATTACAATCTGCAGGGTATTTATTAAGTTTTAAACTAGATGTAACGGGCACATATACTGCAAAGTACCGTTATGAAGAATTGAATTATGAGTTTTTAGAACAAGGGTATAATAAACAAAAGTTAAAGAATACTCAAAAATTTATTAATAATGGGGGACAAATGGCTATAGGGTTTGATAACTCAATTGTGAATATTACTCAAAACAATGGGGTTTCACCACAAGAGTTATTATCTTACATAAATAATATCAAGAAGGTAATACAGGAAGAAATAATTGATTCAGAAGACCGAGAAACAGCAATCCATAGTATTAACACTATTCATAAAGAACTAGAGTCTGGCAATCCTAATGAAAAAAATGTTAAAAGCCATTTCAAGTTACTTAGCAAAATAGATAGTGGGGTAAAATTTGCAAATACATGTTGTACGCTACTTACTACTGTTGATAAGCTATACCCCTTTTTACATAAATTACTACATTATTTTAAGAGTTATTAGAGAGGCTATTGCTTATATTAAAATGCTATGTATGGCAGTCTGAGGTAAGAAAATTTTGAGTAGGGGATGATAATATGGAGAATTTTGAATTTTTTTTAAATGGCTTAAGATTAAATAACCCATATATGTATGCGGAGAATATGTCTGATAAGAAGGTTGGGAAGATTTATCATTATACTTCACCAAATGGATTTGAGTCTATTTTATTTAAAGATGAAGAAAAAGTAACTTTATGGGCAAGTAGATATGACTGTTTAAATGATATGAGTGAGGGGACAATTGCAATAAAAATTTATAAGGAAACGTGTGAAGATTTATTAAAGTCTAAAGAAATAACAAAAGAGCAATATGATGAAATTGCAAATTTAGAGGCAAATAAAAAAGAATTTACTAGTTACAAAAGTTATAATATTAAAACATACTTGACAGAACGTGTGGAACATCAAAAATATATTTGCTCTTTTTCAATAAATCAAGATTCTTTAGCAATGTGGAATTACTATACTAAGGGAAATAAATATGAAGGATATAATATTGGATTTAATAGTTTAGAAATTAAGTGCGCTATGAATCGATTTTTTGGAACTGGAAGAAGTGGGAGATTATATCCTGTTATTTACCATAAGATAGAACAAAAACAATTAATAAAAAAATTTTTGCTGGATATTTTGAAGTATTATCCAACAGAAGACAAAAAAACTATAAAATATGAAATTTCTAAGCAGTTACTTGACTGGAGTTTAATTTTTAAAAGCGAATATTTTGAACATGAACATGAAGTTAGAGTTATAATTTCTATTCCAAAAGATTCTTTAGAAGATGTAAAAAAAACTAGTCCATTAGATATTAAATATCGTAACAATTACGGATATATCATTCCATATATTGAATTGTCATTTGAAAAAAATTGTGTCAGTGATGTATGCATTGGGCCTATACAATACAATGATGAACAAAAGGAAACTCAAAAAAAGATTTTACATGAAAGGTTAAATACTAATGGTTATGTTCTTGCAGAACTAATATATTCAAAGATTCCTATTAGATATTAATGGAAATATTTTAGGAAAAGCATATATAATGAAAGAAAATAAGTTTTATGTATACATAAGAACTCAGAAATTGTAGTGTATTATATCGAAGATGGCTTGATTAAAATAGAAAGTACCTTTTTATGACGGCACAGTTTGATTATCGATTTATCATATGAATGGATATTAACAATTAAGGTGGTGATATTAAGTGAAAGTGTTTTGCAAGTATGATGGACAATTTGATGATTTTTTAAAAAATGTTGTTAAATATGTAATTGATGTTTTGGGGAATGAATTGTGCATTGATGATTTAGAAGAAATAGAACTTATAGATAAAAAAGAGTTATCTATTGAAACCGACGGGCGTACTCTTGCCAATGGGAAAAAAATAATATTAACATCTCGTTTATATACTCAGTTACCAGAATATGATATCTCTAAACTTGAAAACAGTGTAGATTTCAAGTTAATAGTAACCACTTTATATCATGAATTGGGACATGTTTCAGATATGAAAACAATGCCCAATATCTATGCAGCAACACAAAATTCAAACAATGAAAAACAAATGTTATCATCATACTTTTGGGTAGAGTATTTAGCCGAAAAAAGAAGTACTTCAATAGGCTTAGTAGATTATAGTAACTATTGTAATAATTTTGTAAAAAGAAAATGGAATGCCTATAAATTAAACTTTGAAACATACAGTGAGGACAATTTTTTCTATCTATGTAAAACTTTATCATACTACATGGCACGTACTATAAAATCCAATACAAGGAAAACATATAATGCTAAGATGGTTAACTCACTTTTGAATGAATTTGTTATAGCTATAGGGCAAGAGCTTATATATTTAGAACATAAGTTACCTTTCGATAATGTAGAAACACTTGATAATCTTTGCGGTATTTTGCATAAGTATTATTTAAAATTCAAAACACAATATGCTATATAATATCTTTTATACATATTTAATTAATTATAATTGTCACATATACTTTTGAACCAAAGGTTCAAAATTTACAGCAGGAGGTAAATTATTATTAAAATTTGGGGATAAAGAATTTGTATAAATCACAAATTCCATATTGCTAAAATTTAATGCATTAATATGAAAATGAAGGCTAAAGAATATAGACAACTATACTAATGGGTAAATGTCGTAAAATGATATTGTAGAAGAGTTTAATCGGAATAAGATTTCAGGATGTAATGAGATGGACTTTATCCCATTTGAAGCATGTAATGCAGATATAGATTGAGTGTATACCTCTTATGAAGAATTATATGTAGGAGAAAGAATAGATCTCTTTTTGAAACATAATATAGGTAGTCAATTAAGTGAGGTTGGAATCGAGTATGAACAGTCTGCCGCAGCAATTACTAACTCTGTAGATATTAATGATATATTTTAATAATAATCAAACTTTTTTACAAAAATAATTCAACCTAAAATAATAAAGAACTAAATTTTGATCAAACTTTGTTTCAAAATTAGTTCTTTATTTTTACAGTAAAATGGGCTTTAGAAAAGCTGTTTTGATTAAACTTTATTATAAACCTACATATTTAATTTTAAGATAATTATTTGTTATTTGTAATTAAATTGAATTAAAGTTTAATAAAGCGAAAAGACTAGACATTTTAAAATAAAAATGTCTAGTCTTTTTTTATAATTTTTTATTGTTATACATATTGCTATCAGCAGTATCCAATGGGATTGCATTTTTGAAATTACATGTTCATTAGTAAATACGGATTTTAATACCTTTGCAGTTTTTCTAATAAGCATATCACCACTTAAATGTAAAAAGAGCTATTATTATATTTTTAAAATATATTTAATAATAATATGAAAAGTACATAATACTAATAGCATAAGAATTATATTATATATAATACTAACCAAAGGTGAAGGAGAATTAATTTATGAAGATAGAAAGAATATCTGACAAAATAATGTACAATGATGAATCTTTAACTAAGAAAATAATTTATAAAGAAGATAAGATATTGAATTTTGTTTTAAACTTTAGACCAGGGCAAGGAGTGCCACCACATAATCATGAGCAAAGTGATTTACTTATTCATGTACTTTGTGGAGATGGTGAAATGACTGTAGATGGAAATCTAAATAAAATAACACAAGGAGATGTAATTCATTGTAAAGGAGTAGAAGTGTTTAGTATAAAAAATACTGGCAATGATGATATGTCATTATTTGTAGTATTAGCTCCAAACCCATCAGCAGTATATTCAAAAGGAATATAAAAGGGTGGTGAAAGAATATGACAAATAGGATTATTATAATAGGAAATGGAATAGCAGGAATTACTGCGGTGAAAGCCATAAGAGAAGTAGATAAAGAGTCAGAAGTATTTATATTTGGAGAAGAGGAATTTTACCCATATAACAGAATAAAATTGTCTAAGAATCTATTTGATGAACTCTCTGAAGATAATACTCTTCTTCTAAAGAAATCATGGTATGAAGAAAATAAAGTTAATATTTACGTAAGCAAAAAAGTAATAAAGGTTAATATTGAAAATAAAGAAGTAGTTTTATGTGATGAAAGTATACTTAAGTATGACAAACTTTTATTAGCAAATGGAGCAAGAAATAATAAACCTCCAGTTGAAGGAATAGAAAAAGTCGGTGTCTTTAACTTAAGAACGTTACAGGATGCATGGGATATTAAAAGTAAAATACAAAAGGGTGAAAGTGTTATAAACATTGGTGGAGGAATACAAGGGTTAGAAACTGCTTGGAATTTGAATCAGCATGGAATCAACGTTTCTATTGTTGAGATTCAATCTAGACTAATGCCAAATCAATTAGATGAAAAGGCATCTAAAATACTTCAGGATTCAGTAGAAAAGTTTGGTATTAATATATACTTAAATACGAGAGTTAATAAAATAGCAGGAAATAATGAGATTGAAGGTGTTGTAACAAGTTCAGATGAATTTATGCCTTGTAACAAAGTTATATATTCTGCTGGAATAAAGCCTAACATAGAAATGTTTGAAGATACGCATATTAAGTGTGAAAAAGGAATTGTTATAAATGAGAAGATGGAAACTAATATAGCAGATATATATGCAGCAGGTGACGTTGCTGAACTTGATAAATTTGTTCCAGGACTGTGGAATATATCAATAGGCCAGGGTAAAGTTGCAGGATATAATATCATAGGAAAAGATAGTACTTATAAGCATATTGTTCCTGTTACTACTTTAAATGCTTTTAAACTATCCTTATTTTCTATGGGGTGTGTAGATGAAAATAATGCAACTAATGTTCTTGTAGAGGATAATGATGAAGGTCAATATATGAAGGTATATATAAGAGATAGGAAAATAGTGGGGGCTATTGTAATTGGGGATACGAAACGATCACCAATATTAAAATCGGCCATTGAAAAAGAAATATCCTTAGAAGCTATTGATTTATCTAAAATTTCAGTAACAGAATTATTGGATAACATAAAAAGTAAAAAATAAAGGAGAGAATAAATATGACAGAAATAAAATTTTGTGAAAATAATTTTGCATATGGAACTGAAGATACCATGAAGAAATTACAAGAGAATTATCCTGACGTAGATGTAACACTAGAATCATGCTTAGGATATTGTGGAGACTGTGCCACTAATCCATATGCACTTGTTAATGATGAAATGATTCTAGCAGATTCGGCAGATGGATTATATGAAAAAATTGAAGAGTTAATATAAAGTCCTTGGGTACAAAGCAATGGAAGCGTATTCTCCTTCTACAAAATACTACTAATTCTCTTTGCTATCCTAGGATTTTTAATTTCTACTCCACTATACAATTTAATCGGTATAGGTAACTCCTCCACAAGCATTGCAGTTATACTAATTATTTTATGTATCTTGAATCTAAAAAGGAGTTTTAATAGAGATGTAGATGAAGTTTTAGATATTAGCTAGGTATAAATATATAGGCTAATTTTAGTTATTAATATTGAAATAAAGTGACTAATTTCCTTTGGAGATAGTCACTTTATTTCTGGATTTTTATTTATGTACATTTATAGTTTATAATTTATATTTTTATTTTTTAACAATTTTATCAATTTAGAATATAATAAATTATAACCGATAAATAAAAATTTAATTTTTAGGAGGAATATAAGTGGGTTATGATTTTTTAATTGCTAAAACACATTTAGAAAGTTTAGAGCACGGTGAAACAATATTCGTTAAAGTAAATTCAAATGCATCATATGTATGCTGTGTGACAGTTTATTATTATATAAATGGAGAACAAGTTAAACAATCAACGAATGGTATATTGAGCCACGGAAAAGCAGTGCTTGTAATTCCTAAGAGTGCACGTAATATTGATATAGTAGTAGAAGATGAAAGATGGATTGGAATATGGAGTACTATATATAGTGACCATATTTTATCAATTGATAAGGATATCACAGTTACAGTTGATGGTTGGCTATATAAAGAAAAAGTTAAAGTAGAAGTAGATCAAAATACTGATGCAAATTAATTTGAAAATTTAAAAGGTTAGAATTTTTATAATAGGGGCAATGAGGTCATCAGTGTATGGTAGATCACATTACCCCAGATTATAAATTATAAATTTTAGGAATTAAAAAATGAACTGGGAACACTATAAAATAAAAATAACCCATTTACTATATAAGTATTTGAAATATAGTTATATTTTCTAAAAGTGTAAATTTTATTTTTATCATAGAGTTTAAATACAGTAAAAATAGAAATGTATCAAGTATTCTTAGATTAAAAGATTAATTTGCAGATAGTATATTTACCATATATATAAGTTGTGAAATTAACAAATGACTTACATGAATTTTTCACTTTATGTAATAATTTTATTTGAATATGCTATTAATATTATTAGGAAAATTTAAAACAAAAACCATGATTCTTAAAAATAAGTTTCATGGTTTTTTCATTTAAAGGAATTTAAATGGTGACTATAGAATAGTCTAGAGAAAGTTATGAAAAAATTTAAACTATTAATCTATTTAAGTAATAAGGAGAAGAATAATGGAAGAATTGAAATACAAAGTTCCAAGTCGGAGGATTGCAGAAGAAATATTAAAGGAAGCATCTATTCTAAATCCTGGTCCATGGGTGGAACACTCAAGATATGTAGCAGAGGCAGCGGCCTTAATTGCTCAATATGATAGGGATTTGGATGAAGATACAGCTTATGTACTGGGATTGCTTCACGATATTGGAAGAAGTAATGGTAGACATTATGTAAGACATGCTATTGATGGATATAACTATGCATTAGAAAAGGGATACGACTTTGTGGCTAGAATTTCAATCACTCATGGTTTTCTATGTAGTAATGTAGATGATATATGTGGAGAAATGGATTTAACTAAAACAGAACACAACTTTATTAAAAATTATTTAGGTAATATCGAATATAATTCATACGATAAATTAATTCAATTATGTGATGTATTGGCTCTTCCATCAGGATTTTGTTTAATAGAAATAAGAATGGTTGATGTGGTTATGAGA